>JAZKDY010000051.1:38173-67129 GCA_040387325.1 Pseudomonadota bacterium
CATCGTGGAGGCCCATGGCGGCACGATCCGCGCAGAAAGCAGTGAGGGCCAAGGCACCCGCATGTATTTCACCTTGCCTGTCAGCGCCGAACACTTCGCCTGAAGCACCCACGCCGCAGGCGGTGGATCAGTTACCGATCGTTACCGATTACACCCAGCAAACGCCCGAAGCCCGGTCTTCGTAGCGGAAAATGCGTGGGCTTTGCAACGCTTGGGCAAACCCCGGGTCTATGCGAAGACTTCCACGAATTCGAAGGGTGTCCGGACCATGAAAAAGACTATCGCAGCCTTGCTGCTGTTGGCAACGCTAGCGTGCACCACCCACGCACAAGTGCGCAAATGCCTGCTCCCGGACGGCAATGTGACCTATAGCGATGTCTTGTGCACCAATGACGCCGCAAAACAGGCGGATGTCAACCTGATCGCCCACACGGTGGACAAATCACCCGCACGGGCAGACGCCCGCAAATTTGCCAGAGAAAGACTCATCACCCAAGCCAGACAGCGAGAGCCCGACCGGTGCAAGTTCAGCGTGGAGCCCAGCATCCAGGGCGACGGCCAGCAACTGGCCGAAGCCGCTACGCATGAGTGCTTCTCCAACATCCTGGCCGCGCAAACAGGCAACCCCACACACAACGAAGCCTTTGAACGCTGGTTCGACAACCAGCAACTTGCAGAGGGCAAGCGCAGCGCCAGTGTTGTGGACCAGATTCAACAAACCCCTAGTCAGAGATCAAAAAAGCCTCAGCTGTAACGCTTGGAGCCTTGCGTGTGCCGTTCAAACCGGCGATACCGGCGCCTCGCCAGCAAGGTGTCGGCGGGCATTTTCCACGAAGCGGTCCACCGAGGCCTGCACGGCTTCGGGAGACCAGCCGCCCACGTGCGGTGTAAGTACTACAGTGTCGAGGTCCAGCAGAGCGGCGGGCGGCGCGGGTTCACCTTCGTACACGTCCAGGCCTGCGCCGGCCAGGCGACCTTCGCGCAGCGCCTGCGCCAGGGCCACGGTATCGATCACGCTGCCGCGCGCGATGTTGACCACATAACCACGCGGCCCCAGCGCACCCAGCACTTCGGCGTTGATGAGGTGCTGCGTGCCCGGGCCGCCGGGCGTGGCCACCAGCAGAAAGTCCGCCCACGTGGCAAGGGACACCACATCGTCAAAGTAGCGGCAGGGCACGTCGGTGCGCGCGCTGCGGTTGTGGTAACCCACCTGCAGGTCGAAGCCCAGCGCGCGGCGGGCGATCTTCTTACCAATGGCGCCCAGTCCAATAATGCCCAGGCGCTTGTGGGAGACGTTGGGCGGCAATGGCAGGGACGTTCGCCAGACACCCGCACGGGTAGCCGCGTCGAGCTTGGGGATGCCGCGAACCGCGGCGATCAGCAGGCCTACTGCATGGTCGGCCACACAGTCATCATTGGTACCCGCTCCATTGGCAACCACGATGCCACGTGCCTTGGCATATGCGACGGCAATGTTCTCGTATCCCGCGCCCAGTGCACAGACCAGTGTGAGTGCCGGCAATCCATCCATCTGCGCGGCGGAGAGGCCGACGGACCCTATGGTGAGCACCACCCGAACCCGTGCGCCGTGCGCCGCAATGGCCGCCTGGTGCCCGGGAGCATCCGGCGCATAAACCAGTTCGAAGGTCTCAGACAGTTGGGTGCAGTGTTCTTGTGAGAGAAATGAGAGGGCGAGCAGGACGGGTTTCATGCCAAAGCCGCCCGCACAATACTCGCCGCATCAACGCCAAAGTAACCGCGCAGCGCAGCCCGAGTATCGCTGCGCCCAAAGCCGTCGGTGCCCAGCGTCAGGTAACTACGGTCTGCAGGAAGGAAGGCGCGCACACTTTCCGGCACGGCACACACATAGTCCGTAGCAGCGATGATAGGCCCGGCGCTGGCCTGCAATTGCTGCTCAATAAACGGCACGGGGGCAGATACATCACCGGCCAATTGGCGCTGCAGACTGTCGCGGCCATCACGGGCCAGTTCACTCCAACTGGTTACGCTGTACACACTCACCTCTACGCCTTGCGCGGCCAGCAGGTGCGCCGCCTTGACCACCTCGGTCAGGATGGCTCCAGAGCCCAGCAGCGTGACTTCCTTAAGCGAAATATGGCCATAACCCCCGTCGGTGCTAGGTGAATAGCTACTGAATTTATAGCAACCACGAACCACATCAGTTTCAGCACCTGCCGGAAGATCTGGCTGGGCGTAGTTCTCGTTCATCAGCGTGACGTAATAGAAAACGTCTTTCTGCTCCACCAGCATCTCGCGCATGCCATGGTCGATGATGACGGCCATCTCGCCGGCAAAGGCCGGGTCATAGGCTTTGCAGTTGGGGATGGTGGCTGCGACCAAATGGCTGCTGCCGTCCTGGTGTTGCAGGCCTTCGCCACCCAGCGTGGTGCGCCCGGATGTGGCGCCCAGCAGGAAGCCGCGCGAACGTTGGTCCGCTGCAGCCCAGATGGCATCGCCCACGCGCTGGAAACCGAACATGGAGTAATAAATGTAGAACGGCAGCATGGCCAGGCCGTGCACGCTGTAGCTGGTGGCGGCGGCCGTCCAACTGGCGATGGCACCGGCCTCGCTGATGCCCTCTTCCAGAATCTGGCCGTCCATGGCTTCGCGGTAGCTGAGCACCGAACCAATGTCCTCGGGCTCGTAGCGCTGACCCACGCTGGAGTAAATGCCGACTTGCTTGAACAGGTTGGCCATGCCAAAGGTGCGTGCCTCGTCCGCGACGATGGGCACAATGCGCGGCCCCAGTGACTGGTCCTTCAACAGATTGCCCAGCATGCGCACAAAGGCCATGGTGGTGGACATTTCCTTGCCAGCAGCTGCGGTCGCGAAAGCCGCGTAGCTGTTCAGAGCCGGCACGGGCACGACGTCCGCAGCAGTCTCGCGACGCGGCAGGTAGCCGCCCAGCTCGGTGCGCTTGGTGTGCAGATAACGCATCTCGGCGCTGTCGTCCGCGGGTCTGAAGAATTCAAGGTTGGCAGCCTGTGCATCCGTGAGCGGCAGGTTGAAGCGGTTGCGGAATTCGATCAGTGCCGCCTCGTCCAGTTTCTTCTGGCTGTGCGTCGTCATCTTGCCCTGGCCTGCCTGGCCCATGCCATAACCCTTCTTGGTGTGCGCCAGGATGACGGTGGGCTGGCCGCTGTGTTGTGCGGCGGCAGCGTAGGCGGCGTGGATCTTGACGATGTCGTGGCCCCCGCGTTTGAGGCGGTCGATCTGCTCGTCCGTCATGCCCTGGGCCAGTTGCTTCAGCGCCTCGTTCTGGCCAAAGAAGCTGTCGCGGTTGAAACGGCCATCCTTGGCGGCAAAGGTCTGCATCTGGCCGTCTACGGTGTTGGCAAAGGCCTGCACCAGGGCACCGGTGGTGTCGCGTGCAAACAGGCCATCCCAATCGCTGCCCCAGACCAGTTTGATGACGTTCCATCCTGCGCCGCGAAATAACTTTTCCAGCTCGTCGATGATGCGGCCATTGCCACGCACGGGGCCGTCCAGGCGTTGCAGGTTGCAGTTGACGACCCAGACCAGGTTGTCCAGCTTCTCGCGTGACGCCAAGGTCAGCGCACTCATGCTTTCGGGCTCGTCCATCTCACCGTCGCCAAACACGCCCCAGACTTTTCGACCCGCGCAGTCCAACAGTTGGCGGTGCGACAAGTAACGCATAAAGCGTGCGTGGTAGATGCTGCTGATGGGGCCAATGCCCATGGAGCCGGTGGGGAACTGCCAGAAGTCCGGCATCAACCACGGATGTGGGTAGCTGGAGAGTCCGCGTGCGCCTTGGTCTGGCGCGGTGATCTCTTGTCGGTAATGGGCCAGGTCGACTTCGCTCAAGCGTCCTTCCAGAAAGGCGCGTGCATAAACACCGGGTGCGCTGTGGGGCTGGAAGAACACCAGGTCACCACCGCGTGAGCCTTTGAAGAAATGGTTGAAACCCACCTCGAACAAATCCGCCGCACTGGCGTAGCTGGCGATGTGGCCGCCCAGCTCGCCATACGCACCGTTGGCACGGGCCACCATCGCCAGCGCGTTCCATCGCATCAGGGATGCCAGTTTTTCTTCAATCGCCAGATCACCGGGGAAGGTCCCCTGCTGGTCCACGGGGATGGTGTTGACATAAGGCGTGGCCAGCTCGGGCGACCAGCCGACCTGGGCCGTGTGCGCCAGGCGCACCAACTGGTCCAGCACAAAACGCGCGCGCTCAGGCCCATGGGTAGCAACGACGGACTGGAAGGCTTGTGTCCACTCTGCTGTTTCTTCTGGATCAGTGTCAACCGGGGGCATGGGGATGTGCGGGGTGTTCATGGGCTCTGACTATACAAACGCGTGCACCGAATGTGCTGCCAATTTGCATCCCAAAAGCCAGGCCCAACAGCACAAAATGCCAAAAACCCGGCGTAAATGCACAGGCATGCGCGCGTCCATTCAGTCGTAGCGCTGGGTGAATACCAAATCGACCGCGCTTTGGGTACCCGTGCTGGCACGCAGGCTGAAGCGGCGCGACAGGTCGTAAAACACCTGCAGCGTGCCCACCGCGCCGGCCAAACCCGTTTCGTAGGCGACATAGAAGTCTTTGGACAAACGTTTGCCCACCGTCAGCGTAGCGCCACCGGCCCCTGTGTTGTCGGCTTGGCCCGCACTGCTGCCTCCACCGACCGACAGTTCATCCAGTCCGACCCGCTGTGCCAGGCTGGCCGAGGTGCCATTGTTCCGGCTGCCCATCAGGGCCAAGGCGGCTTGTTGCAACAAGGCCGTTTCTGCGCCGCCGCCTGAGGGGGAGCGGCCCAGCACCAGCCATGCCAATTTTTCGGCCTCGGGTAAATCCGGTTCGGCGTAGAGCCGTACCACGGGGGCCAAGGCGGTGCCATTGATTTGCAGACCCACGCGCTGCGTCAGGTTGGACCGCAATGCGAGCACATTCAAGGACGGGTTGTCATACGGGCCGGTGAACCGCAGCTCACCTTCCTCAATGTCCAGGCGTTGTCCGTAGGCCAGGTAGGTGCCGCGCACGGTGCTGACCGTGCCATTCAGACGGGGTTGCCCTTTGGTTGCGGCCGAGCTGGTCAGCGCCAGTTGACCAGCCAGGCGGGTGGAGAGGCCACGGCCCTTGACGTAGAAGTTGGGGCCCAGATCCAGCGTGATGGCCAGATCGGGGACGATCGGTTTACCCGGCGCGGTGGTGGCGGTCGCTTGTGTGGCGGAATCGACACTTGTGCGCCCCCGCACAACCACGTCCTTGCCCAGTTGGGGCGCAGTGTCGTCGGGCAGGATGATCAGCGCCTCGTCCGCCTTCAGGTCGCCACGCATGAGCAGTTGTGCATTGGCCAGCCGGGCGGACAGTTTCCCGGACAGGGCCAGTCGCCGGTCCGCCCGCGCGCTGACGCGCAAGGACGTGAGCGTGGCATCCAGCTCCATGCGCAGGCGTGACAAGGCGTTGGCAGGGGACGGTGCCGACAGCCATTCAACCGCGCCCTTGAGCACGAGTTGCCCCGCCTGTGCACCACCCGCGCCCAAAATCGAAAACTCCTCAATGACCAGGCGCTGGCCGTCGAGTTGGGCGTTCAAGCTTCCCTGGCTGAAGCCGATGCCGTCCACCACGGAGCGCACCGCCATGTCTTTGGCCCGCAAATGCCCCCGCCACAGCGGCGTGCCCACTGTTCCGGACAACACCGCATCCGACTCCACCGAACCGCTGAGCCGCCAGCCCGGTGGCGCCAACAGCGACCACACGCCCACCGGTGGCAAGCTGGCACTGACCTTGCCCACCAAGGCTGCGTCCGGGTCCCAGATCCACAGCCCATCCTTGATGGGTAGCCGGGTGCTGGCCGTGGCATTGAGCTGGCCCGCCCGCAGGCTGTCCCAGATCAGCGTGGCGCCCAGGCTCTCGTTGTGGGCGGTCAGCACCAGGCGTGCGTCGCGCAAACCGGCGCTCAGCAAGGCGGTCTGCGCGTCTGGCGCCAGCAAGCGCAGGTCACCCCCCGTGCGCTCCAGCACGACCTTCAGGTTCAGGTCCTGGGCACTGTTGGCGTCCCATTGCCCCCCCAACACCAGATCACCGCGCAGCCCCAGGTTGGCCAGTTGGGTCTTGCCAATCCGTTCCAGCCAGCCCACAGGCAGGTCGCGCAACGTGCCTCGGGTGGACCAGGCTGTCTGCACCGATTTACCATTGGCAACGCTGGACCACTGCGCGGCCTCCCATTGGAGTTCGGCCGCACCGGGCACAGGGCCGGTCAGGGCCACCGAGCCTACACCGACGGCCAGCGTTTGCCGCGTGGCGTCCTGCTTCAGTGTCAACTGCACGGCCTGTGCCAGACGGGCCGTCCAGATTTCTGCAGAGCCCGCTTCGCGCGCAGTGATGGTGGTGGAGTCGATGCGGCCTTGCCACTGGCCGTCTGCCTCCTGGCCTCCCTGCAGTCGGGATTGCACTGCCCACTGCTGGTTGGCAGCGTGTAGCTTGGTATCGACTTGCAGATCCATGGCGCCCAGGGTTCCAGTCAGCGCCAGGCGCGTATCGCGCAGCCCCAATGCAGGGTCGGTCGCCTTTGGGTCGCGGAACAGGTCCAGGCGGGGGGTGCGCAGCTGCGCTTGCAGTTGCAGTGCGCGTCCCTGGTTGCGCCAGCCGCCGTGCCACTGCGCCTGCAGATCGCCCGCACCGTGGAGCCGTAACCCGGTCAGACGGGCCGGATCGCCGGGCAAACGGCCAAGCCATTGCGCGGCCAGTGCAGCGTCACTGAGCGCGAGCTGCAATGTGCCCTCGCCCGCAGACTCCGACAGGTGGCCGCTGACGGTGGACTGCAGGCCCGGCAGGCGCAAGGCCAGGTTGCCCTCGGTTGCGAAATTACGGGTCTGAACGGTCAGCTTGCCCTCCACCGTGGCTTCGCCCGTTTGCAGCAGCAGGCTGTCCAATTGCAGTGTGGGCGCGCGCCACAGGCCACGCGCGTTCGCTGCCTGCAAGCGCAGGCCCTGCGATTTTTGTGTGCCTTGCAGTTTGGCGTCAAAACGAATACCTGCAGGTGTTTGTGCAGCGGTCAGGTCCCCGTTCAGGGTGTCGGCTTCGAGCCGGGTGTCAACCGCGTGGGGGTTGATATGGCGCGCGCTGGCGGTGAGCTTCCAGGCGCCTGCTACAGCATCCGCCCCAGTGCCCGCACTGGCCACAGGATCGACCTCACCGCGTGCCTGCAGCTCGCCACCTGCACCTTGGGCACGCAGTGTCTGGAGCAACCAGCTTCCCTTGTCAAACACCACCTCGGCCTGCAGAGACTGCAGGGGCAAGGCGTGTTTGTTCCACGGACCGCTGAGTGCATTCGTGGCGGCCACGGTACCCCGCCATGTTGCCCCGGCGGGCGCCACGCTGGCATTGCCGCTGAGCAGCGTGCGCGGGGCCTGCGGCCACAGGGCGGCGAGATCCAGGTCCTCCCAAACCATCTGCGCCCGTGCCAGCGGCTGCGCCTTCCAGGGCTGCAGCTGTGCGTCAACCGTCGCTTTGGGGCTGGCCATGCGCTGGCCTGCGGTGTCAGACCGCAACCGGGCCTGCAGGGTGAGCGCTGCGTCGGCAGCGGCCAGATCCCCCTCCAGTCGCGCCAAGGCCTTGAGCATGACGCGTTTACCAGAGCCTGGCACCGGTGCGTCTACCGAACCGTCCAGCGTTGCCACCATCGCCATGGGAGCCGCACTCTGTAACCGGGCCTGCAGCGCATAGGTACCAGACGAAATATGCACCTGGCCCACGTCAATGCTGTGTTGTTTGCTATCAAAGCTGTAGCTACCGACCACGCCGCTTGCAACCAGTTCCGGTGGTCCCTGCCATTGCAGGGTGTCGATGACAAAGTGCACGCTGACCCGCATCGGCAGGCCCAGGTCCGTCGGAGCCGGGCTGTCCTCGCGCGGGGTGGGCGCACGCCGGTCGTTGATGCGCAGTTGCCCAACACGCAGATGGCTGATGCGAAGCTCGTTGCTCCACAGCGGTGGCAGGGTCCAGCCCACGTCCACATTCCCGACCTCCACATCCAAATCGCCGCGGCGCCAACGCAGGGTGCCAATGCGCCCGCCATACCGCAGCGAACCCGTGACACCACTCACCTCCAGCGACTGGTCTGCAGGCAGGTAGTGTGCAACCCGGGACAAGACCACCGCCAGTGACGTGCTGCTGCCGCCCCACAGCCAGGCGCCGGCCAGCATCGCCAGCGCCAGCAACAACAGGCTGACCAGGCCGAGCAGGCCAAAGCGAAAAAAGCGCAGTGCCCGCATCAGAAATTGAAGCCCACGTTCATGTGCAGCCGCAGGCGGTTGGCGCCCACACCGTAGGCCAGATCAATCTGCAAGGGCCCAATGGGGCTTTTCCAGCGGATACCAGCGCCCACGCCGACCTTGGGTGTGAGCCGGCCCGGATCATCGGCCACCGCACCGGCATCCACAAACACAGCACTCTCCCACGCCGAGACCTGGCCACCCAACACCAGCGGGCGCTGCCACTCCACACCACCGTTGACCATGTAACGCCCAGGGTCCACCGAACCATCAACACCGACCACGCCCAGCTCGCGGTAGCTGTAGCCGCGCACCGTGGTGTCGCCGCCGGTCATGAACAGTTGGGTGCTGGGCAGTGCAACCCCATCCTTGGCCCACACCGCGCCGCCCTCGGCACGCAACACCACGCGGCCCGCGCGCAATTGCGCCGCAGCACCCGCGTCGGGCCCAGCCAGCGGAAAGTAGTACCTGCCGCGGCCCAGCACCCGGGTAAACGGATCTTGTTGCGCACCCAGCGTGGCGCCACCACCCACTTCGAAACCCAGTCCCCAGCCGCGCGATGGAAACGGCATGCTGTCAAAGCGGCGCAGGGTCATGGCGTAGTTCACGCTCAGCGTCTGGGCCACGATGGGCAGAGCATCGGTGCTGGCCGCAGTGTCCGCACGGTCGTACTCCAGGTAGTAGCTCCGGTCCATGCGTTCGCTATCCTGGCGTCGGCCACCGCGCAATCGCTGGTTGCTGACATCCACTCCGTCGGACTTTTGGCGTTGGAATTGGGCGGACGTGATCCAGCGCCAGTTGTCCGCATCCGGCGGTGCAGTCAACTCTGTGCCAATGGAGCGTGTTGTGTCGTCCAGCGACAGCTTGGACTGCGCGCGCCAACCCAGCCAGGGCAGCTTGTGGTTGGTGTGCTCCACCGACATCCTGGGACCACTGTCGGTGCTGATGCCCACCCCCAGCACAATCTTCTTGAGCTTGCCTTCACGCAATTGCACGACCACGGGCGCGTTGCCGGGATCCTTCTGCGTATCAAGCGATACATAGGCCGAGTCAAAGTAACCACTGCTGGCCAGCCGCTGCTGCGCCGCCACCAGGTCAGCCTGGTCATAACTGGCACCAACCGGCAAACGCATCAGCCGGGTCACCAGATTCGTGTCGTAACGTTCCAGCCCCGTGATCTGCAGCGCGCCCAGGCGGTAGGCCGGGCCGGAATCCAGCGTCACCTGCAAACTGGCACTGCGGGTAAGCGGGTCGATGTCCGCCAGGGACGTTACGATGGTGGCGGTCGCAAAGCGCTCCCGGCTCAGCTGCTGTACGGCCTGCAATTTGGCAGCGTCCCAGCGATCCTGGGTAAACCGCATGCCGCTGCGCAGCGACCAGTCGTTCTGGATGCGTTCGCGCTGCAAACGTGCATCCAGGTCCTGGGCTATGGCGCCCACAAACTGCAACCGGACTTCGCCCACGACGGCGGGCTCACCCGGCGTGACAGACAGCCTGACGGTGCGGCGCTTGTTATTGGTGCTGGATTCCAGGTGGGCTTCAATGTCGGGTACGAAGTACCCGGCGGTGGCGAGCAAGCTGCGGCTGTCCTCCTTGGCGACCTGCATCAGGCGGGTCAATTCGGTGTCACTCAGGTCCGTCAGCTCGCGGTACCGAATGATCTCCAGGTGGGTGCTCAACAGATCACGCACCGCGTCTGGTGCATCAATCTGCAACTCGAACGCTGCTGGCGCCTGGGACCCCGGTTGCCCGGTTGGTTGCACGCCTGGTGCGGCCTCTTGCTGCGCAAGGGCTGCGAGAGGAGCCCCAAACAGCAGCATGGCGACCCAACAACATCGCCAGTTCATGTTGACACCCCTCGCCCACGCATCAGCATCGGGGGCAAAACCCCATGGTGTTTGGGCCGCACAGTCCAGCGCTGGTGCGGTTGGACAAACTGGCGGATGGAGGGCTCAAGCGCATGGACCCAGTATCGCACCAGGGGCCAAACCCCACACTGCTGGGGGGCGAAGGATCAGGCCGCTTGCGCCACCGATACGCAGCGCAAGGCTTGTGTGATGTCCGCCACGATATCTTCAATGTCTTCCAGGCCAATCGACAGCCGCACCAGCCCCTCGCTGATGCCACAGGCGGCGCGCTCTTCGGGCGTGTAGGTGCTGTGGGTCATGCTGGCGGGGTGTTGTGCCAGCGATTCGGCATCGCCCAAACTCACCGCGCGGGTGACCAGTTGCAGCGCATCCATGAAACGGATGCCGGCTTCCAACCCACCCTTCAATTCAAACGCGATCATGCCGCCGAACTGGCGCATCTGGCGCTTGGCCAAATCATGCTGGGGGAAGCTGGGCAGGCCGGGGAAATGCACCACGGCCGTGGCGGGGTGGGCTTGCAGCAGCTCGGCCACCGTCTGCGCGCTCTGGCAATGCCGGTCCATGCGCAGGGTCAGCGTTTTCAGGCCGCGCATCACCAGTTGTGTGTCTTGTGCCGACATCACGGCACCGGTCATGTCTTTCAGGCCGACCAGGCGCACCTGCTTGGCCAGTTCGGCGTCGGCAAACACAGCGGCGCCAGCGGTCAGGTCGCCGTGGCCACCCAGGTACTTGGTCATGGAGTGCACGGACACATCGGCACCCAGCAGCAGCGGCTGTTGCAGGTAGGGTGTGCAGTAGGTGTTGTCGACGACCAGCTTGGCGCCGCCCTGGTGGGCGATGGCTGCCACGGCGGCAATGTCCACCAGACGCATGTTGGGGTTGGCAGGCGTTTCGCAGTACACGACTTTGGTCTTGGGACCCATGGCCTGTGCCACTTGCTGCGTATCGGTCATGTCCACATGGCGCACGGTGACGCCAAAACGGGTCAGGCCGTGGTTCAGGAAGGCAAAGGTGCAGCCATACAGCGTGATGTCGGCCAGCACTTCATCGCCCTGCTCCAGCATCGACCACATGGTGGCTGTGATGGCGCCCATGCCCGAGCCAAAGACCACGGCACCTGCGCCCTGCTCCAGGCTGGCCAGACGGGCTTCCAACAAGGCCAACGTAGGGTTGGAGATGCGGGTGTAAAAGTAACCTGGCTCGGTGCCAGCAAAACAGCGCGCGCCGTAGGCAACGTCGGGGAAGGCAAAGGTGGACGAGGTGTACAGCGGCGGCACCAGCGCACCGTTGTGGTCGGCCGGGTTGTAGCCCCAGTGGATGGCGCGGGTGCTGAAACCACCGGCCTCGCTGGGCTTGGCGGCGGGGGGAATAGCGTCGAAGGGCAGGTCGTTGGCTTTCATGGCGGTGTCTCCTATAGGTGTTGTATAGGAGAATTTTTATGCAGCCCAGCGGGATAGATTTCGCATATTTCCAAACATTCGCCAACGATTGGGGTAAAAATTATGAAATCACACCTATTAAAGGCAAAATTTACCCATGAAGCCTTTTGACTCCACCGACCAGGCCATTTTGCTGGCCTTGCAGCGCGATGCCCGCCAGACCATGGCCGAGCTGGCCGAACACGTGTCCCTGTCCCAATCGCCGTGCTGGCGCCGCGTGCGGCAGCTGGAAGAGTCCGGCGTGATCGAGGGTTACCACGCCGCGCTGAGCCGCAAACACCTGGGGTATGGCGTGACCGGCTTTATCCACCTGCAGATGCAAAACCACACGGCCGAGACCACCGCCGCTTTCGAGCGCGAGGTCATGGCACTGCCCCAGGTGGTGGCCTGCCACAACCTCTCCGGCAATTACGACTACCTGATCGAAGCCGTGGAAGCGGACCTGGAGAGTTTCTCCACACTGGTGCGCAACAAGATCCGCTGCCTGCCAGGGGTCAAGGAAATTGCGACCAGCTTTTCGCTGAAGGAAGTCAAGGCCTCAGGCAGCCTGCCAGTGGGCGCCTGAGCCGCCTACTTACAATGCAGGCCACTCTGCCGACCCTGCGTTGGCCCCAGAAAGACGACGAATGAGCACCCAACGCCCTCCAACCGAGCCCCCCACCGATTCCACCGCCCTGCCCAATGCACCGGGGCAAGTGCCGGACAAACCCTTCATGCGCACCATCAAGAGTTTTGTGAAGCGCGCCGGCCGCACCACCACCGGCCAGGCCAAGGCATTTGAGGATCTGGGACCTAAATTTCTGCTGCCCTACCAGCAAAGTGCTATCAATTTTGAAGCGTTATATGTTGACCCGACGGGGGCTACAGGCCAGAATGGCTTAAGCCACTCCCCCATAGTCCTTGAAATCGGCTTTGGCATGGGTGAGGCCACGGCGCACATTGCCGGCGTGCTGCCCGACACCCGTTTCCTGTGCTGCGAGGTGCATGAGCCCGGCGTGGGCGCACTGCTCAAACGCATTGGCGAACAGAACCTGACCAACATCCGCATCTGCGCGCACGACGCGGTCGAGGTGATAGACCACATGCTGCCGATGGGCAGCCTGGACGGTGTCCACATCTTCTTCCCCGACCCCTGGCACAAGACCAAACACAACAAGCGCCGCCTGATCCAGTCGCCGCTGGTGGCCAAGCTGGCGCGCCGCCTCAAGCCGGGCGGCTACCTGCACTGCGCCACCGACTGGGAGCCCTATGCCCAGCAGATTCTGGAAGTGCTGACCGCCGAGCCGCTACTGAAGAACCGCGCGCTGGCCACCAACCCCGAGTTGCACGGCTACGCGCCCAAGCCCCACTACCGGCCGCTGACCAAGTTTGAAAACCGCGGGATCAAGCTGGGCCATGGAGTGTGGGATCTGGTGTTTAAGCGCACCGCATAACCAGGCCCTGTCAGTGCTGCACTGGACACCGTGTCCACTGCAGGCACGCGCCAACTGGACAAGTTCGGCATGGCGGTTGTGTGTGGACTCGGGAGAATCACCACACCATCCCGTTGCAAAGCAGCCATGTCCCAAAACGCCCATACCCTCCAACTGTTCTTTCAAGACCCGATCCAGCTCAAGTATTGCCAACTGACTTACCAATACCTGGTGGCGGACCAAACCGATCAAGCCAGCCGATGGGCCAGCAAACTGGGTATTGCGGATGTAGCGGCGATTTGGGACGCCGAATGGTTTAACCAGGAAGTCTCTGCGCAGCCAGGACATCTGCGCTTGCGCTTTGACACCGGCCCCCACGATGCGCTGCCCTTGTTGGCACTGGAGACGCTGTTTGCGCATGGCATGCAGTCTGCCGTGCTGGAAGTTTTTTACGACCAGGTGGGCGAAGTGGAGCGCCTGCATTTTTCCAACGGGCAATGGGTCTCGCGGCAAACATTCTTTGCGCAAAACCCGACATTGCTCCCCTTGGTAGAGCCGACCGATGGTGGCGATGACGGCGCGCACGCAAACGCCAAAGATCCTGGCAAACCAATAGCGATTTCCACCATGCGCGTGCAAGAAGCACAGCGCAAAGAGCAGGCGCAAGAGAACGTCAAGGCGCTTCTAGAGGTAGCCAAGGCATCCAGAGAGCTGGGTGGCTTCAAGGGGCTTGTCGCCGTACTGGTGCTGCGGGCCGGGCTCAAGGGCTTGCTACAGGCAGCAGCATTCACCGCAGTTACCGTGCTGTTGTTCAAAGGCCTGTGGTTATGGCTTGGCCTTGGTCTGGTCTTAGCCATTGTGCTGCCCCTGTACTACATGAATGCAACGGCTGGCGAGCTCAAGGCTGGCAACGACAGTGATGACGACACCCTCAGCGCGAACCCATAAACCCAGGGAGAATTTCAACGTGTTGACACAAATCGAATGGTGGGGCGGCTTGCTGATGGTTCTAGGCGCGGTGACCTACAGGTTCTCCATGGCGCAGCTTGAAAAGCGCAAAGGTTTTGACTGGTATCGGGTCCAACTGCACTTGGCTTTCTCGTCCTCCTTGGTACTGCTGGCAGCATATTTCTATACACTGAATTCCATCGGCCTTCAGTACGCCTACCTCGGCATACTGGGTGTAGCACTGATAGGCTTGCTGATGATGGTGTACCAGGAGACCACCAGTGACGAGGCCGAGACTGCGCACGACGCTGGCGCAGATGAGGATGACAGTACAGTATTCACCGTGCTGGGTTACACCGCTCTGTACAGCCCCATGCTCGCCGCGTGTGGCTTGGGTTGCTACAAAGCCTGGCCTATCATCCAAAGCCTGATGTCCCATCCGCTGCCCATCCAATGACAATGATCGCTGTGCAATCCGCATGAGCCTGCACCGGCCCAACCCGCCACCGGACCGCAATGGGGTCGGCCCCAGCTGCGTCGTCACGCTGCCGGGCACATGGGCCAACATGCTGGATTTTTTAGCCGCGCGTTTTCCCGGCGTACCTTCTGCGGTGTGGGAGCAACGCCTGCGCGGTGGCGATGTGGTGGACGACCAGGGCCAGACCATCGTCGCCGACACGCCCTTTGAAGCCGCCCGCCGTCTCTACTACTACCGCGCTATAGAAGCCGAGCCGCATATCCCCTTTGAAGCCGTGGTGCTCTGGCAAAACGAACACCTGCTGGTGGTGGACAAACCCCATTTTTTGCCCGTGCTGCCCTCCGGCAAATACCTGCAAGAGACAGTACTGATTCGCCTGAAAAATGCACTGGGGCTGGAGGCCTTGTCCCCCATCCACCGCATAGACCGCGACACCGCCGGCCTGGTGCTGTTCTCCAAACAGGTAGCCACCCGCGGGGCCTACCAGGAGCTGTTTCGCACACGCCAGGTCGACAAGACTTACGAGTGCATTGCACCCTGGAACCCGGCTCTGCCCTGGCCGCTCACACGCGAAAGCCGCATTGCGCCATCGGCGCATTTCATGCAGCAGACCGAGGTAGATGGTGCGCCCAATGCGCTGACCCACATCACACCCATCGAGGTGTTGGGCGGACTGGCCCGCTACACACTCAAACCCGTCACCGGCCAGCGCCACCAGTTGCGGGTACACATGGCAGCCCTGGGTCTGCCCATGGTGGGTGATGGCATCTACCCCGTACTAACGCCGGAAGGCAGCGCAAACTACGACGAACCCCTGCAACTGCTGGCACAACACATTGCGTTTACCGACCCCGTCAGCGGTGAAGCGTGTGCTTTCACCAGCCAACGCCAGCTGCGTCCATTGGCACAACTGGCGGCTTAAGGCACACCACGCTGCGCCGATAAAAGAAGCAGTGACATTTGCTTACAAGCACCGCACAATGGGCGCGGACCAACCGGCTGTTGCAACCAAAAATAATGAGGAGAGCACCCATGTTCCGTCTGCAGTCCATCTCGATCGCCCAGCGCCTGGGCCTGTTGATCGCAAGCTCCATATTCGGCATCGTGGTATTGAGCGCCCTCTTTCTGTGGACCGAACGGGCACTTGTCCTGGAGGAACGGCAACTCGGCGTGCGCCAGACCGTAGAGACCGCGCATGGCATGGTGGCACATTTCCATGGTCAGGTTGCCGCTGGCAAGATGTCAGACGACGAGGCAAAGCAGCGTGCACTGGCCGTGTTGAAAGCCCTGCGTTACAGCGGAGCCGAGTACTTCTGGGTCAATGACATGAGCCCCAAAATGGTCATGCACCCGATACGCCCCGAGCTGGACGGCAAAGACCTGACCGACAACAAGGACCCCACCGGCCAGCGCCTGTTTGTGGAGTTTGTCAAAGTCGTCAAAGCCAAGGGTGCCGGGTATGTGGACTACCTGTGGCCCAAGCCAGGCAGCGAAAAACCCGTGCAGAAGGTGTCATACGTGAAGGGCTTCGAGC
The DNA here is from genome assembly GCA_040387325.1 of Pseudomonadota bacterium. Taxonomy (GTDB): domain Bacteria; phylum Pseudomonadota; class Gammaproteobacteria; order Burkholderiales; family Burkholderiaceae_C; genus Allorhodoferax. Next base: position 54,112 of record JAZKDY010000051.1, read on the forward strand.
CCTGGGGCTGGGTGATCGGCTCTGGCGTGTATGTCGACAACGTGGACACCACCATAGGCAAGCGCATGCTGAACGCCGGCATGGGCACCGCAGTGTTGGCGGCCCTGCTCCTGGGTTTGAGCGTGCTGATCACGCGCAGCATACTGCGCCAGCTCGGCGGAGAACCTGCAGCCGCGGCCGACATGACACACCGCATTGCGCAGGGGGATCTGACGGTGAATGTGGCACTCAAGCACAACGACACCTCCAGCCTGTTACACGCCATTGAAGCCATGCGCGAGAGTTTCGCCGGCATCGTGGGCCAGGTACGCAGTGGCTCGGAAAGTGTGGCCACCGCCAGTGCCGAAATCGCACAAGGCAACAACGACCTGTCAGCCCGCACCGAGCAGCAGGCCAGCGCACTGGAGCAAACCGCTGCATCCATGGAAGAGCTGGGCGCCACCGTCAAACAAAACGCCGACTCCGCCCGCCAGGCCAACCAGTTGGCACAAAGCGCGTCCACCGTTGCCGTCAAGGGCGGTGAGGTGGTGGGTCAGGTGGTGGAAACCATGAAGGGCATCAACGAATCCTCGCGCAGGATTGCCGACATCATCAGTGTCATCGACGGCATTGCCTTCCAGACCAATATCCTGGCACTGAACGCCGCGGTGGAAGCCGCCCGTGCGGGTGAACAGGGTCGTGGTTTCGCCGTGGTGGCCAGCGAAGTGCGGTCTCTGGCCGGCCGCTCAGCAGAAGCCGCCAAAGAGATCAAGTCGCTGATTGGCACCAGCGTGGAGCGGGTCGAGCATGGCACCACACTGGTCGACCAGGCCGGCACCACCATGAATGAAGTGGTCAGCGCCATCCGACGGGTGACCGACATCATGGGCGAGATCAGCGCCGCCAGCAACGAGCAGTCGCTCGGCGTGTCACAGGTTGGCGAAGCAGTGACGCAGATGGACCAGGCCACGCAGCAAAATGCGGCACTGGTCGAAGAGATGGCGGCAGCTGCCAGCAGCCTCAAGAGTCAAGCGCAGGACCTGGTGCAGGTGGTGGCGGTGTTCAAGCTGCGCTCCGATGGGGGTGGCTACAGCGGCGGCTCTGGAAGGGGTAGCTCGGCGCCACGGCTTGGTCGCTGACCCATAAGAAAAAAGGCCCCGCGGGGCCTTTTCAGTTGGGAGGGGTCAGATTCAGCTCCACTGCACCTTGTCTTTGCCACCGTACCAGTTGTCCACCTTGGGGGCCACCTCGCCCTCGATGCGGGCGCGGCGGATTTTCATGGTGGGCGTCAGAAAGCCGTTTTCGATGGTCCAGGGTTGCTGGGCGATGACGACCAGTTGCAGCTTTTCGTGGCCAACCAGATCGGCGTTCACATCCTTGAGCAACTGGGTCAGCTCAGCCTCCACCTGTTTGCGGAAGGCGGGGTCTTTTTGCTTGGGCCGCACGTCTTCGGCCAGCACCACCAGCGCATAGGCAGCGGGTTGGCCGGGGCCGGACACCATGCTCATTTCCACCAGGGGGTGGGCGTTGATGCGGTTCTCGATCGGCGCAGGCGCCACGTATTCACCCTTGGAGGTCTTGAACAGTTCCTTGACCCGGCCGGTGATCTTCAGCAGGCCATCGGCACGGCGCTCACCACGGTCACCGGTGCGGAAATAACCGTCGGACGTGAACACTTCGGCATCCAGGTCGGGGCGCTTGTAATAACCCACCAGTTGGCCGGGGGACTTGATGAGGATCTCGCCCTCTTCGCTGATCTTGACCTCCACGCCCGGCAGGGGCAGGCCCACACAGCCCGGTGCATTGACTTCGGGTGTGGAGTTGTGCGAATAGGCAAAGTCTTCCGACATCGCGTAACCCTCGACCAGGTTCAGGCCCAGGCGTTGGTACCAGGTGATCAGCTCGGCAGGAATAGGGGCCGATCCGCTGCCCGCCAGCAAAGCCTGGTCCAGGCCCAGGTTTTTGAGCACCTTGCGCTTGACGATGCCGCTGAGGATAGGAATGCTGAGCAGGCGGTTGAGCTTCTTGGGCGGCATCTTGGCGAAGACGCCCTGCTGGAACTTGAGCCACAGGCGCGGTACCGAGATAAAGGTGGTGGGCCGCGCGCGGTTCAGATCCTTGACAAAGGTGTCCAGCGATTCGGCAAAAAACACATGGGTTTTGCCATCCACCATGGACGCGCATTCCACCCAGGCCCGCTCGAACACGTGTGCCAGCGGCAGGTAAGACAGGATACGGTTGTCATCGATGTCGCCGATGCGCGACTTGATGTCTTTGGAGATGTTTTCACTGACCTTGGTGATGCGCTCAAAACTGTGCATCACACCCTTGGGTGTGCCAGTGGAGCCGGATGTGTACAGCAGGATGGCGATATCGCTGCCTGCGCGTGCCACACGGCCGGCGAGCGGTGCGGTACGGCCCACGATGGCATCCCAGCCTTCGTAGCTGTTCTTGGGCGCCAAGGGGAAGGAGATGCAGGGCAATGCTGCGGGCACGCCGGGCTTTTGCGCGTCCCAGGTGTCGAGCTTGCCGACAAACAACATGCTGGCGCCGCTGTGCTCCAGCACGTAACTGATGGTTTCTGCGGTTTCGGTGGGGAAGATGGCAACCGTGGTGCAACCCGCCATCCAGATGGCCAGCTCGGCCATGAAGAAGTGGGCGCAGTTTTTGGACAGGATGGCAACACGTGCGCCGCTCTCCAGACCCTGGGCCTTGATATGGGCTGCCATGCGGCGCGACTGGTCCAGCGTTTGTTTCCAGGTGTAGTCCGTCACCTGGTCGTTGCCTATGGGCTGGGTCAGATAAACCCGGTCCGCGAGTTTGGCCTCGTGGTCAAAAACGTAGTCCAGAATCAGTTTGGGTTTGGCCACCGCATGTCTCCTTATGGTTAGGGCTACAGAATACCCGATTACATGGCCCGAACCGCTGTTAAAAGACTCTAAACTCTTTAAGCGTTAATCCCTATGGCAGGGTCCTGCCCATGCCCTCTTTTTGCGCCCCGGCGCGCACCCTTCTGGATGGAATTGTTTGAGCTCTGACCGATTGGCCGACCTGTCACTGGCGGCTTTTGAAAAAGTAGTGGGCGCAACACCCGGCTTCAGGCCCCGCCTGGGTCAGCACGAAATGGCCGCCTGTGTGGCCGCCACGCTGGCACAGGCCGATCTGGGGGAACACCCCACGCCCACCAAGGCCATTGCCGTCATACAGGCCGGCACGGGTGTGGGCAAGTCGGCGGCTTACGCATCCACCGCCGTCGCGCTGGCGCTGGAGCGCAAGACCCGGGTATTGATATCTACCGCCACTGTGGCGCTGCAAGAGCAGTTGATGACCAAGGACCTTCCCGCGCTGGCCCTGACCATGGACAAACCCTTTGTCTTTGCGCTGGCCAAAGGCCGCGGGCGGTATGTGTGCAAGCTCAAACTGGAGCGCTTGGTGGGTAACGGCGGTTCGGCCGACGACCTGTTTGATGCCGACAACGATGCACCCACGCCACAAAAATTTGGCTCCGTGCTGTCACAGGAAGAGGCCGAGGAGCGGCGCATCCATTTGTACGAATCCATGGCCACGCTCTTGGCCACCAACAGTTGGGACGGTGACCGCGACACGCTGGCCGACGCACCCGACCCGCGCGACTGGTCCACCGTGGCGGCCGAGCGCCACACCTGCACCGTTCGGCACTGCCCGCGTTTCCGGGACTGCAGCTACTACGAGGCCCGCACGCGCTTGGCCGAAGCCAATGTGATCGTGGCCAACCACGACCTGGTGCTGGCGTCCCTTGGCATGAAGACCCTGCCCGACCTGGACAACTGCCTGGTCATTTTTGACGAAGGCCACCATCTGCCCGCCGTGGCGCTGGACCAGTTTTCCAGCAGCATGGACATGAGCAACCTGCGCTGGCTGGATAAACTGCCCAAGATCGTGAATGAGGTCAGCAGCGCGCTGCACCTGCATGCGGGTGAAGACGTGGCCACCGTCACCAGCCAGCTCAAGGGCGCGCTGACCCAACTGGCCCGCATGGCCATGGACCTGGTGTGGGGCCAGACGGGTCAGAACGCCGATGGTGGCGGGAAAGACGGCACGCTGCGTTTTGCCCACGGCGTGTTGCCTGAAGAACTGACGGAACCCGTGTCGCAAATACATGCCCAGTCGACGGGCCTGTCCAAGGCGCTGGAAGCCCTGGGCCTGGAGGTCAAGGCCGTGGCCAAAGAAGACCCCAGCCAGGCCACGCTGTGTGCCCAGCTCTACGCCAAGATGGGTGCGCTGGCGCCGCGCCTGAATGGGGTGGTGTCTACGGCAGCCCTGCTGCTGGAGCATGGTCCCCAACCGCTGGCCAAGTGGCTCAAGGCCGAGAGTGAACACGGCTACCTGACCATGACCGCACACGCCTGCCCCATCGTGCCCGGTGACCTGCTGCGCCAGTTCCTGTGGAGCCAGGTGCGCGGTGCGGTGCTGACATCGGCATCGCTGACCAGCTGCGGCAGCTTTGATTACTTTTTGCACGAAGCCGGGCTTATCAACAACCCCAACGTGCAGGCGCTGGAAGTGGCCAGCCCCTTTGACTACAACCGCCAGGGTCTGCTGACCGTCGTGCACACCACGGTCGACCCCAAGCAGGCCGACGCCTACACCCGTGAGATGGTGGCTGAGCTGATGCAGGACCTGACCCAGGTGGAGACCGGCGCCCTGGTGCTGTTCACATCCCGCGCGCAAATGCGTGTGGCTACCGAAGCACTGCCCGCAGCTCTGATGGAAGTGGTGCTGGTGCAGGGCACCCAATCCCGCGCCCGTCTGCTGGGCTCACACATGGCGCGGGTGGAGTCTGGTTTTCCGTCGGTGATCTTTGGCATGCAGTCCTTTGGCGAAGGGCTGGACCTGCCCGGCAAGCTCTGTGACACGGTGTTCATCACCAAGCTACCGTTTGCGCCACCCTCCGAGCCGGTGGACGAGGCCCGCGCCGAGTGGCTGCGCAGCGTAGGCCGCGACCCGTTCAATGAATTGGTGATACCCGCCACCGGCATCAAGCTGCTGCAGTGGACCGGCCGGGCGATCCGCACCGAGGACGACCACGCCGCCGTGATTTGTTACGACAAGCGCCTGACCCAGACCGCCTACGGCAAACGCATGCTCAACGGCCTGCCGCCCTACCGGCTGGAGCAGCGCAAAAGCCGCGGTATTATTTAAACCCAACCCTTGCACCCAGGACCCGCCATGAAGAAGCGTTTTGCCCTGCTCTTGCTACTGCTCGCATCCCTGCTACTTGCGGGCTGCGAATCCATGTCGCCCACGGAATGCAAGGTGGCCGATTGGGGCCGCGTGGGTCATGCCGATGGCACGCGGGGCGAAAGTGACCGCCGCATTGCCGACTACACCGAAGACTGTGGCAAGGTCGGTGTCATACCCAATGCGCAGTTATACCGATACGGCTGGGATCAGGGCATTGTGAACTTCTGCACACCTGCCAACGGCTGGCGTGAGGGTTTACAGGGCAACTTCGGCAAGGCATCGGTATGCCAGGGCCAGGCTGGGTTTGCCGGTTTCTCGCGTTACCTGGACGCTGGCTTGCAGGTGCACAACACGCAGGCGCAGATGCAGCGCAATGGACGTGAATCCGAACGCCTGCAACGGCGCCTGGAAGAATCCAAGAACGACGAAGAAAAGAAAAATATCCGCAATGACCTGCGCCACATCGACCGCGAACAATTCCGCCTGCGCAACCAGCTGACCCAGCAACAAATGATGGGGCCCTAAAGGCAGCCCAGCACCCGCAGCGACAAGCTTGGGGCTTGTCTACGCGGTGTGCTGCGCGAAGCTGGCCTTGATCTCGGCCATGGTGTCCAGGCTCAGGCGGTTGCCATACTGGGTGACAACACGACCCGCGGCCTGATTGGCCAGCCAGGCAGCCTGGGCGTGGCTGTGGCCATGGGTGACGGCGTACAAAAAGGCCCCGGCAAACATGTCCCCTGCCCCATTGGTGTCCTTGGCGACCACATTGGCAGCGGGCACTGCAGTGCTTTGACCGCCTTCCAGCACCAGGCAACCTTTGGCACCGCGCGTCAAGCAGACCGTGCGAGCCCGCTTGGCCAGTTGGGCGCAGTTAGCGTCCAGATCTTTGGAATTGCACCAGACCTGGGCTTCTTCTTCATTGCAGAACAGGTAGTCCAGTCCATCGCCCAGCATGGCTTCCAGCCCTGCGCGGCAGAAATTGATCATGCTCATGTCGCTCAGCGTCGCGGCCAGTGCCACGCCTGCGTCCTTGGCAATGGCGCGGCCCTTCAGCGCGGCATCCAGCCCGGTGGGTGAAGCGGCCAGGTAACCTTCCATGTAATACACCTTGGAACGTGTGATGCCCTGTGGGTGCAAGGAGGTGTGGTCAATGTCCGCAGTGGCGCCCAGGAAGGTGCTCATGCTGCGCTCGGCATCGGGTGTAACCATGACCATGCAGCTACCCGTCTGGCCTGCGGGCGACTGGTTGTTGGTCAGGTTGCTGGCCACACCATTGGCAACCAGGTCGTCACGGTAAAACGCACCCAGCTCGTCATCGGCCACGCGACAGGAGTAAAACGCCTTTCCGCCCAACTGCGCCAGTGCAACAACTGTATTGCCAGCCGAGCCGCCGCCGGTGCGCCGGGAATGCATGCCCTGCACCTGCGACTGCAGGTAGGCCTTGCGCTCGGCGTCGATCAGCGTCATGTGCCGCTTTTCAACCCCCATGGTCTGCAGTTGCGCATCACTCACTTCGTATTCAGAATCCACCAAAGCGTTGCCAATGGCGTAGAGGTCGTAAGAGTGTGTAGTCGTCATGCGGTGGACAGGCAAAAAAAGTTAACGGCCCCGCAGGGCCGCAGAATAAGCGTGGCTAGGCCAGGGAAGTAGCGAGTATCGCGCGGTTTCAGCGAACTGAACGCGAGATTTACTGCTCGACGAAGGCTCGCTCAACGACGTAGTCGCCAGGCGAAGTGGTATTGCCCTCCACAAAGCCACGGGCGTCCAGTAGCTCGCGCATGTCCTTGTTCAGCGCCGGGCTGCCGCAGATCATGATGCGGTCGCGGGCCGGATCCAGCTTGGGCAGGCCCAAGTCTGCCTCCAGTTTGCCAGTAGCGATCAGGTCGGTGGCACGGCCCCGGTTCTTGAACGGTTCGCGTGTCACGCTGGGGTAATACAACAACTGCGACTTGACGAATTCGCCCAGGAACTCGTTATTGGGCAGGTCGATATTGATGAAGTCGGCATAGGCCAATTCCTCCACTTGGCGCACGCCGTGGAACAGGATCACCTTTTCGTACTTCTCGTACGTGGCCGGATCGCGGATCAGGCACAGGAAAGGAGCCAGGCCGGTGCCGGTGCCGAACAGGTACAGGTTTTTGCCGGGCAGCAGGTAATCGATCAACAGCGTGCCGGTGGGCTTACGGCCGACCACAATCTTGTCGCCTACCTTGATGTGTTGCAGGCGCGACGTCAGTGGACCGTCCGGCACCTTGATGCTGAAGAATTCCAGGTGTTCTTCGTAATTGGCGCTGACGATGCTGTAGGCACGCAGCAACGGCTTGCCGTTTTCCTGACGCAACCCAATCATCGTGAAGTGCCCGTTGGAGAAGCGCAGAGATTGGTCACGGGTCGTGGTGAAGCTGAACAGGCGGTCTGTCCAGTGGTGGACGCTCAATACGGTTTCTTCCTGGAATGCACTCATGGGTACCCTTGCAATGTTTCAAAAAACGAATTCGGGAAAACCCTTTAGTGTAATTCTTTGAAGAACCCCTTCTGTCGCAGGTATGACTGAAAAGGCCTTCGTTTATACATACTTGTAATTTGCAAGACCACTTTTCAATCTAAGCAAACGCCGCCGCATTGGCCACCGCCAACGCCGTCATGTTCACCACCCGCCGCACCGTGGCAGACGGCGTCAGGATATGCGCCGACGCAGCGGCACCCAGCAAGATGGGCCCGACCGTCACCCCATTGGCCGCCGTCATTTTCAACACATTGAACAAAATATTGGCCGAGTCCAGGTTCGGGCAGATCAGCAAATTGGCTTCGCCGTGCAGCGTGGTGTCCGCCAAAGCCGAGCGGCGCACAGCCTCAGACAACGCCGAGTCACCTTGCATCTCGCCATCACACTCAATATCCGGCGCCATCTTGGCGAACAGCTCGCGCGCCAGGCGCATCTTGCGGGCCGAGGGGCGGTCGGACGATCCGAAGTTGGAGTGCGACAAAAACGCCACCTTGGGCGGCAGGCCAAAACGGCTGACCTCTTGCGCCGCCATCAGCGCGATGCTCGCCAGCTGCTCGGCGGTAGGGTCTTCGTTCACGTAGGTGTCGGCAATGAAGAGCGCGTATTTCTCCAGCATCAACGCGTTCATGGCGGCCAGACCTGGCGCATCGGCGCGCAGACCAATGATGTCGCGCACATGTTGCAGATGCACGTCGTAGCGCCCGACCATGCCGCACAACATGGCATCGGCGTGGCCCAGCTTGACCGACAGCGCAGCAATCGTGGTGTTGGAGCGGCGCACTGCGGTTTTGGCAGCCTCTTGCGTGACGCCGTGGCGGCCCATGATCGAGTGGTACAGCTCCCAGTACTGGCGGAAGCGTGGGTCGTCTTCGGGGTTGACGCAGTCCGCGTCTCGACCCAATTGCAGGCGCAGCCCGGCCTTGGTCAGGCGCGCCTGGATGACCGCCGGGCGGCCAATCAGGATGGGGTAGGCCAGGCCCTCGTCCACCGCGACCTGCGCGGCACGCAGTATGCGTTCGTCTTCGCCCTCGGCATATGCCACACGTTTGGCGGCGGGCAACACGGCCTTGGCGGCGCTGAACACCGGACGCATGAACATGCCGGTTTGGTAGACAAAACGCGACAGCTGCTGGCGGTAGGCCTCCATGTCTGCAATGGGCCGGGCCGCAACGCCCGAATCCGCTGCTGCCTGCGCCACGGCAGGTGCAATGCGCAAGATCAGGCGCGAATCAAACGGCGTGGGGATCAAATAGTCGGGCCCAAACACCAGCTCCTTGCCGGCATAGGCGTTGGCCACTTCTTCGCTGATGTCGGCCTTGGCCAGGTCGGCAATCTGGCGCACACAGGCCAGCTTCATGGCCTCGGTGATCTTGGTGGCGCCGCAGTCCAGCGCGCCGCGGAAGATGTAGGGGAAACACAGGACGTTGTTGACCTGGTTGGGATAGTCCGAGCGGCCGGTGGCGATGATGCAGTCCGGCCGCGCGGCCTTGGCCAGCTCGGGCCGGATCTCAGGTTCTGGGTTGGCCAGCGCCAAAATAATCGGCTGGCGCGCCATGGTTTTGACCATCTCCACGGTCAGCACGCCGGCGGTGGAGCAGCCCAGGAAAACGTCGGCATCCTTGACCACATCGGCCAGCGTGCGGGCCGACGTGTTTTGTGCAAATCGGGCCTTGGATTCGTCGTAACCACCGGGGCGGCCCTCGTAAATGACGCCCTTGGAATCACAGGCAAACACGTTCTCCACCCGCACGCCCAGGCCCACCATGACACCCAGGCAGGCCAGCGCCGCAGCACCCGCGCCCGACACCGCAATCTTGACGTCTTCAATACGTTTGCCCACCAGCTCCAGGCCGTTGATCAAGGCCGCGGACGAAATGATGGCCGTTCCATGCTGGTCGTCGTGGAACACCGGAATGCCCATGCGCTCGCTGAGCTTTTTCTCGATGTAGAAACACTCCGGCGCCTTGATGTCTTCCAGGTTGATGCCGCCCAGCGTGGGCTCCATGGCAGCGATGATGTCCACCAGTTTGTCGGGGTCGTTCTCGGCCAGTTCGATGTCAAACACATCGATACCGGCGAATTTCTTGAACAGGCAACCCTTGCCCTCCATCACCGGTTTGCCGGCCAGCGGGCCGATATTGCCCAGGCCCAGCACGGCGGTGCCGTTGGTGATGACGCCGACCAGGTTGCCGCGTGAGGTGTACTCCACCGCCAGTGACGGATCGGCCTGGATGTCCAAGCACGGGTAGGCCACACCGGGCGAATATGCCAGCGACAGGTCGCGCTGGTTGGACAGGGGCTTGGTGGGGGTGACAGAAATCTTGCCACGGGTGGGGGTGCGGTGGTATTCGCGGGCGGCTTCGCGCAGGGCCTGTTCGGCGGGGGACAGTTCGTGGTTCATGGTTTTTGTTCTCCTGTGAATCCATTATGGTCACGCCTGGCGCAAATGGGCATGCAAGTTGTGGATGACTTGATGCCGCAGGTTCTGCGATCATTGGGCCATGCAGATTTCTTCGCATTCATCCCCATCGAAGGCACCTGTGCCAACCCTGCTGGTGGCCTGCCTGTGCGCTGACTGGTGTGGCGCCTGCCGCGAGTACCAACCCAAGTTTGAGCAACTCCGCGCCGCATTCCCTGGCGTGCAGTTTGTGTGGGTGGATGTCGAAGACGAGTCCGACCTGGTGGACCCAATCGAGGTAGAGAACTTCCCTACCCTGCTGATGGCTAGTCGCCAGGGAGTGCAGTTTTTTGGCCCCGTGATGCCGCACCTGGAAACCCTGCAGCGGCTGGTAGAGACACAACTGGCGCCGGGCGTCCCCATGCAACCGCAAGAGCCCATGGTGGCGGCTCTGGCCCAACGCCTGTGGGCCAGGATCTCTTAAGCAAAATCAGCCTGTAGCCCCCGTCGGATATGACGGTACCGCTATTTATTCAATAGCAGTCCGTCACCCCATCAGAGTTTGGCTGCCACCCAGGCCTGCACGCTGGCCAGCGCGGCGGGCAGCTTGGCAGGCTCGGTACCACCAGCCATGGCCATGTCGGCCTTGCCGCCGCCCTTGCCACCCACTTGTGCAGCGATGAAGTTGACCAGCTCACCGGCCTTGACCTTCGCCGTGGTGTCAGCGGTCACGCCCACGGCGATCTGCACCTTGTCGCCATCGACCACGCCCAGCACCACCACCGCGGTCTTGAGCTTGTCCTTGAGCTTGTCCATGGTGTCGCGCAGGGTTTTGACATCTGCGCCGTCCAGCTTCGCGACCAGCAGCTTGATTCCGCCGCCAATATCCACAGCCTGGCTCAGCATTTCGTCGCCCTGGGCGGAGGCCAGCTTGCCCTTGAGGGCCGCCACTTCCTTCTCCAGCGCCTTGATGTGGTCCATCACGTGGCCCAGCTTGGTCCCCAGTTCAGCCACAGGGGCTTTGAGTGTGGCGGCGGCTGCGCCCACGGTGTCTTCCAGGTCTTGCAGGTAGGCCAATGCATTGGCACCGGTCACGGCCTCGATACGGCGAACGCCAGCGGCCACCCCGCTCTCCCCCACCACCTTGAACAAACCAATGTCGCCCGTGGCTTTGACGTGTGTGCCGCCGCACAGTTCGCGGCTGGAGCCAATGTCGAGCACACGCACGGTTTCGCCGTACTTTTCGCCGAACAGCATCATGGCGCCGGTCTTTTGCGCGGATTCAATATCCATCACACGCGCCTGCGCTGCGGCGTTGGACAAGATTTGAGCATTGACGCGGTTTTCGATCTCACGCACCTGCGCATCGGTCACCGGGGCGTTGTGCGCAAAGTCGAACCGGGTGCGCTCGGCATTCACCAGAGAACCCTTTTGCTGCACATGCTCGCCCAGCACTTCGCGCAAGGCCTTGTGCATCAGGTGGGTGGCGCTGTGGTTGCGCACGGTGGCGGCGCGCACAGCGGCGTCCACATGGGCGGTGACGGCGTCGCCCACCTTCAGCGCGCCGGTCTTCAGCGTGCCGTGGTGGCCAAATACGTCGGCCTTGATTTTTTGCGTGTCGCCCACTTCGAACAGGCCTGCGTCAGAGAACACAGCGCCCTCATCACCGGCCTGACCGCCGCTCTCGGAATAAAACGGGGTGGAGTCCAGCACCACTACGCCGTTCTGGCCAGCCTTCAGCTCAGACACCGGTGTGCCATCGGCATACAACGCGACGATTTTGGCGGCCTGGGTCAGGTGGTCATAGCCCACAAAGGTGTTGCCAGCGCCGGTGTATTCCAGCGCCTTGTCCATCTTGAATTTGCCGGCGGCACGGCCAGCCGCCTTTTGCTTGGCCATCGCGGCATCGAAACCGGCTTCGTCCACCGTGACATCGTTTTCACGGGCCACGTCGTTCGTCAAGTCCAGCGGGAAGCCATAGGTGTCGTGCAGCTTGAAGGCCACATCGCCCGGCAGCACTTTCACACCGCCAGCCAAAGCCTCGTCCAGGATCTGCATACCGGTGGCCAGCGTTTCAAAGAAGCGCTCTTCTTCCACGCGCAACACGTCGGTAATGCGGGCCTCTTGCGATGCCAGATTGGGATAGGCAGCGCCCATTACCTTGACCAGATCCGCCACCAGCTTGTGGAAAAACGGCGTCTTCTTGCCCAGCTTGTAGCCATGGCGGATGGCACGGCGGATGATGCGGCGCTGCACATAACCGCGGCCTTCGTTGCTGGGCAACACACCGTCGCTGACCAGGAAGGCCGTGGCGCGGATGTGGTCGGCAATCACGCGCAGGGATTTGTTGTCCAGGTCGGTGCAACCGGTTTCGCGGGCGGCGGCCTTGATCAGCGCGTCGAACAGGTCGATCTCGTAGTTGCTGTGCACATGCTGCAGAATGGCAGCCAGGCGCTCCAGGCCCATGCCGGTGTCGACACAGGGGGCGGGCAGCTTGTTCAGGCTGCCGTCGGGCTGCATATCGAACTGCATGAACACGTGGTTCCAGATCTCGATGAAACGGTCGCCGTCTTCACCCGGGCTGCCCGGGGGGCCACCGGGGATATGGTCGCCGTGGTCATAGAAGATCTCGCTGCACGGGCCGCAGGGGCCAGTGTCGGCCATCATCCAGAAATTGTCGGATGCGTATTTCTTGCCCTTGTTGTCGCCAATGCGGATCACACGCTCGGGTGGCAGGCCGATTTCTTTGGTCCAGATGTCATAGGCTTCCTGGTCGTCGATGTAGACGGTGGCGGTCAGCTTTTCGGGGGGCAGTTTATAGACGGTGGTCAGCAGTTCCCAGCCCCACTTCAGCGAATCGCGCTTGAAGTAGTCGCCAAAGCTCCAGTTGCCCAGCATCTCGAAGAAGGTGT
>JAZKDY010000052.1:0-73086 GCA_040387325.1 Pseudomonadota bacterium
TGGCCACGCCGGCGCCCATGTCCTTGTAGATGCGGCTCTTGGTCGGGTCGCCCTCCAGCAGCTCGCGCCAACGGCTGCGAAAGCGGGCACGGGCGTCGTCGTCCATCGGGAACTCGCGCCCGGGCAGCAGGCGCACTTCAGGCACCGGGTACAGGCTGCGCTGGCTGTCGGGGTCGAAGGTGCGTATGGAGTCGATTTCGTCGTCAAACAGGTCGACGCGGAAAGGAACGAGCGACCCCATGGGGAACAAATCGATCAGCCCGCCGCGCACCGCGTACTCGCCGGGGCTGACCACTTGGGTCACATGGCTGTAGCCGGCCAGCGTCAATTGCGCCTTGAGCTTGGCCTCGTTGAGCTTTTGCTTGACCTTGAATTCAAAGGTGTAGCCAGCCAGGAAACTGGGCGGCGCCAGGCGGTACAGGGCCGTGGTGGCCGGCACGATGACCACATCGGCGCCCGTGTCTTTGTCGCGCTGGCTGATGCGCCACAGCGTGGCCAGGCGCTCGCTGATCAGGTCCTGGTGCGGTGAGAAGGTGTCATAGGGCAGGGTTTCCCAATCGGGGAACAGCGCGCAACGCAGTGTGGGAGCGAAGAACGTGATCTCGTCCATCAGCCGCTGGGCGTCGTTGGCGTTGGCCGTGACCACGGTCATGGGTTTGCCGGCTGCCTTTTCGCGCTCGCCCAGGCGGGCCAGCAACATCGCGTCGGCAGAGCCAGCGGGGCGGGGCAGGGTGAAGCGTTTGCCGACCGTTAGTTTGGGTAAATCCATGGAGCGTTGGGGTGCGGGGCACGCCTGAGAGGGCTACAACCGCAGGGAAGGGGAAAGAAAATGGGGAACCGGTTGCGTCGATTTTAGAATGGTGCACCCGTCCTAGACCGCCAGCCCACCAAATACCTCTTCCATGACAGCTCCGGTCACCGCATCCCTTCTCACTCCCCCAACCAGACTGTGGGCGCTGATCCCCTGTGCCGGCACCGGTTCCCGCGCGGGCTCCGACGGCCCCAAGCAGTACCAGCCCGTGGCGGGCCAGCCCATGGTGTTACACACGCTGGCTGCCTTTGCGGCTGTGCCACGGTTGAGCGGGGTGCTGGTCGTGGTGTCCAGTGGTGATACCTTCTTTGACAACCAGGTCGCTACTGTTTTGGTAGCGCCATGTGGAGGTTCCACGAGGGCTGGGAGTGTTTTTAATGGTTTGACTGCCTTGGTGGACAGGGGCGCCAACCCGTATGACTGGGTGCTGGTACACGACGCCGCGCGTTGCCTGATCACGCCCGAACAGATCAATGCGCTGATCGATGCCTGCCAAAACGACGCCGTGGGTGGCCTGCTGGCGCTCAAACTGCCCGACACGCTGAAACGTGAAGTGGGTGGCAGGGTGGCAGAAACAGTGGAGCGCACCGACAAATGGCTGGCCCAGACGCCCCAGATGTTCCGCATCGCCGCGTTGCAACAGGCCTTGCTGGCAGCAGGTGATGCGGTCACCGACGAAGCCAGCGCTCTGGAATTCGTCGGCAAGGCGCCGCTGTTGGTGGAGGGCAGTGCACAAAACTTCAAAGTGACCTACCCGCAAGACTTTGCGCTGGCCCAAGCGGTGTTGCAGGCGCGCCGGCCGCAATAGCACTCGACGCCCACGTCCAAGCGGACTACCATGGATAAAACGTTGGAACGGCCGCAAACGGCTGCATGAGAGACTGATATGGATGTCGATTTCACAGGCGAACGCTGGGCGTTCGTTTCGACCGAGCCCGCCGGGCGCCGCGAACTGCGTTTTGCCCTGGCAGCTGTGCTGGTGTCTGTGCTGGTTTTTCTGGTCACTGCACCGTTTGCCAAGACACCGCTGTTGCAGGTTCCCGCTTTTCTTCCCATTTATGTGTCCGCCTTGGTGCTCTGTGACCTGATCACGGCGGCGCTGCTGTTTGGGCAGTTCAGTGTCCTGCGTTCGGCGGGGCTGCTGGTTCTGGCGAGTGGTTATCTGTTCAGCGCGTCCGCAACATTTACCTATGCCCTGTTCTTCCCGGGTTTGCTGATGCTTCCCGGTCTGCCGGTACCAGGGCCTCAGACCAGCTCCGCCATGTACATGTTCTGGCACAGCGGCTTCCCGCTGTTTGTCATGGCCTACGCATGGCTCAAAACCGCGGGAACCATGGCCGTCAGGCCTTGAGGGCGGCTGCGCGGCAGTATTCGGCTGACGGTCGGCTGTGTGGTTGTCGGGGTCATCGCCGTGGTGGCTTGTTTTACGCTTTTTGCCACGGTGGGGCAGCACCTGCTTCCGACGTTTATCGATGGCAACCACACCAGTGATTTGGGTCGCCTGGTGTTGTGCGGTGTCTGGTTGTTGAGCCTGCTGGCTTTGTGGACCCTTTGGCGCCGCAAGCCCCACACCGTGCTGGACTTGTGGTTGTTGGTGGTCATGGCTGTGTGGTTGTTTGATATTGCGCTGGCGGCCCTGCTCAACACCGGCCGCTACGATCTGGGATGGTATGTGGGGCGCATTTATGGCCTGCTGGCCGCGAGCTTTCTGCTGATGGTGCTGCTGGTGGAAAACGGCAGGCAATACGCCCGCCTGGTCCATATGTCGGTGCAACTGGGCATTGCCAACAAGGCCCTCGCACAGTTGTCACGCCACGATGGGTTGACTGAGCTGGCGAACCGCCGCTACTTCGACGAATACCTGGCTGAGCAGGTGGCCGTGGCGATCCGCACCAAACGGCCCCTGGCTGTGCTGCTGTGTGATGTGGACCATTTCAAAACCTATAACGACCAATACGGCCACCCCGCCGGTGATGAATGCCTCAAGCAGGTCGCCGCGGCCTTGCGTTCTTGCGGCAACCGCGCCGCCGACATGGTCGCGCGGTATGGTGGTGAGGAATTCGCGCTCATTCTTCCCGACACCGACGCTATTGGCGCTCTGCGGGTGGGTGAGGCTGCCCGCGTTGCGGTGTCGGGTCTGAAAATAGTCCATGCCCGCTCCACATCCAGTCCCCACGTCAGCATCAGTGCCGGCGTTGCTGTGCTGATGCCGGATGCCGACATGACGGCCCGACAGCTGATTGCCGCGGCCGATCAGTACCTGTACCAGGCAAAAGCTGCCGGTCGCAACCAGGTTGTGGGAGCTCCGGTTGGCGCTTGATGGCGAGCGAGCCGACTAACTTACTTCTTGGGCGTTTTGGCAGGAGAATCCGCAGCCTTGGCGGGTGCCAGGGGCAGACCCAGGTGCACACCAATGGCTTGTTCCAGCGCTTTTACTTTGGGCGCAACGCTGGCCTGGGTCTGTGCTACCAGCTTTTCACCCAGGACCTTCTGAAACTCGCCACCCATTTGCGCAAACTTCTTGTTGACCGGGGACTCGATGATGGCGATCAATTGCTTGAGTTCGTCCTCGGTAAACTTTTCGTCCAACAAGGCGCCGACCGTAGTGGGTGCCAGTTTGGTGGCTTGTTGTCGCACCATGGGACCAACCTCATCCAGGTATTTTTTGAGGTCTGCCTGGATATTTTTGGCCGCTGCCTCGCGCTTTTCTGGCGGCACGCGGGTTTGCAGGGCCAGGCCGGCCTGTTGCTGCATTTGTATGGCGGGACGCTCGACAAGGACTTGTGCAGTTTGCTCAATGGCCCCTTGTTGTGACTGCAGGATGCGGGCAATCAGTTCCTGCTTGCTGGGCGAAGATTGGGCGTGGGCGATGCTGCTGAGCGCAAGCACGGCCAGGACAGTGATTTTTTTCATAGCGGATGATTGGGTGATGGGGATCAAGGCGTTAATGTAACGCCGCTGGATTTAGGCTATTCTCGATTGGCACAAGTAAACAGGAATACCATGAGATTGCGTATTGGTGAAGGTTGGGACATACATGCCCTGGTGGAGGGCCGCAAGCTAATACTGGGCGGGGTGGAAATCCCGCACAGCAAGGGTTTGCTGGGCCATTCGGATGCGGATGCACTGCTGCACGCCATTACCGATGCGCTACTGGGTGCCGCGGCCATGGGTGATATTGGCACACATTTTCCGGATACCGATGCGCGATTCAAGGGCGCGGACTCCACCGTGCTGCTGGCTGAGGCCGCGCGCCGGGTGCGCGAAAAAGGCTTTGAGATCGGCAACGTGGACAGCACCGTTATTGCCCAGGCCCCCAAGCTGGCTCCGTATATTGCGGCCATGCGTGCGCGTATTGCCCAGGTGCTGGCCGTTGACGTGGACCAGATCAACGTCAAGGCCAAAACCGCCGAAAAAATGGGTCCGGTCGGGGAAGGCCTGGCCATGGAGGCCCGTGCCATTGTGTTGCTCAACCAAGTCTGATATGCCTACCACCGCACACCCCCATCTGCTGCAACCCCTGAACCTGGGCTTCACCACACTGCGTAACCGCGTGATGATGGGCTCCATGCACACAGGGCTGGAGGACCGCTTCTACAACTACCCCAAACTGGCGGCGTATTTCCGGGAGCGGGCCAAGGGCGGCGTGGGGCTGATCGTGACCGGTGGCATTTCACCCAATCGCCAGGGCTGGCTGCTGCCTTTTGGCGGCACCTTGAATTCGATTTTTGATGTGCGCAACCACCGCAAACTGACCGAGGCTGTCCATGGAGAGGGCAGCAAGATCCTGATGCAGATCCTGCACTCGGGGCGTTATGGCTACCAGCCCTTTGTGGTGTCGGCGTCCAGCATCAAATCCCCCATCTCGATGTTCAAGCCCAAGGCGCTGACCGAGGGCGGCATCCAGTCCACGATCAAGGCCTATGTGCGCTGCGCACAACTGGCGCAAAAGGCGGGTTACGACGGCTTGGAGATCATGGGCAGCGAAGGTTATTTGCTGAACCAGTTTTTGTGCACCCGCACCAACCAGCGCACCGACCGCTGGGGTGGCAGCATCGAGAACCGCATGCGGCTGCCGGTGGAGATCGTGCGCCAGGTGCGGGCTGCCGTGGGCCCCAATTTCATCCTGATGTACCGCCATTCGGTGCTGGACCTGGTGGAAGGCGGCAATAGCTGGCCTGAAGTAGTTCAGGTGGCCCAGGCGTTGGAAGCGGCCGGTGTCACGCTGTTCAACACCGGCATTGGCTGGCACGAAGCACGTACGCCGACCATCGTGACCTCGGTGCCCCGCGCGGCCTTTGCCAGCGTGGCGGCACGCCTGAAGCAGGCGGTCAGTATCCCGGTCATCGCCAGTAACCGCATCAATATGCCGGACGAAGCCGAGGCCCTGATCGCCAGCGGCAGTGTGGACATGGTCTCCATGGCGCGGCCCTTCCTGGCTGATTCCGATTGGGTCAACAAAGTGGCTGCCGGACGGGTGGACGAGATCAACACCTGCATTGGTTGCAACCAGGCCTGCCTGGACCACACCTTTGCCAACCAGCGCGCCAGCTGCCTGGTCAACCCCCGCGCAGCACACGAGACCGAGCTGGTCTACCGCAAGGCTGCGCGCCAGAAAAAGGTCGCCGTGGTGGGTGCGGGGCCAGCGGGCCTGTCGGCCGCTACAGTGGCAGCCGAGTGCGGCCACGACGTGACGTTGTTTGACAGCAGCGACCGTGTCGGCGGCCAGTTCAATATTGCGATGCAAGTGCCGGGCAAAGAAGAATTTGCACAGACCCTGCGTTATTTTGCGCGGCGCCTGGACATCACGGGCGTGACCGTCAAGCTCAACCAGCGCGTCACCCGCGAAGAGCTGGTCGCCCAGGGCTTTGACCACATCGTGCTGGCCACGGGCATCGTGCCCCGCACGCCACGCATTCCCGGAGTGGAGCGGCCCAATGTGGTGTCGTATCTGGATGTGCTGCAGCGAAAAGTAACGCTGGGCAAACGTGTGGCCATCATCGGCGCGGGTGGCATTGGTTTTGATGTCGGCGAGTTTTTGCTGCACGACCCTGCGGTGGCGCTGCCGCTGTCTATTGAACACTGGTGCCAGGAATGGGGGGTGGATTTACAAGCCCAGGCCCATGGCGGATTGGTGCCCGCGGCACCAGCCGAACCGTATCGGGAGCTTTACCTGTTGCAACGCAAGACCACACGTGTAGGGGCAGGGCTGGGCAAGACTTCTGGCTGGGTGCACCGCGCCGTTTTGCAGCGCAATGGTGTGAAGATGCTGGCAGGTGTGGAGTATGTACGCATCGACGATGCCGGTCTGCACATCACGGTGAATGGCGAGCCCCAGGTATTGGCTGTAGACCACGTCGTTTTGTGTGTTGGCCAGGAGTCGCTAACCGAGTTGATGCCGGCTGCCGATACGCCACTACAGCCCGGTGCGCCACGTTTCCACAAGATTGGGGGGGCGGCGCTTGCGAGCGAACTGGACGCAAAACGCGCCATACGCGAAGGTGCAACGCTGGCCAGCAGTCTCTAGACGCTGGTGACCCGATGCAATCGGATATTGGCGGATAAACCACCCGAAGGCGCGTTGCCCAGAGAAAACGCGCCACCCATGCGTTGCACGGTTTTGTCCACAATGGCCAGGCCCAGACCGGCCCCGTTGGCGGCCGTGCGTGCGGCCTCGCCCCGGTAGAACGGTTGTGTCAGGCTGGTCAGTTGCTCGGGCGCCACACCCACGCCGTGGTCGCGGATCTTGATCAACACCCATTTGTCACGGGATATGGCAGCCAGGTGGATGCGGGCAATGCCGGTGTCCGCTGATTTGCCGTAACGGCGGGCGTTTTCCAGCAGGTTGGACAGGATGCGCCCCAGCTCCACTTCATCGGCCAGGACCAGCAGGTTGTCCTCCAACTGGACCTTGATCTTCACATCGACCTGCTTTTTATACGAGTAGGTGCAGGCCTCCACCACGTCGGCCAGTACCACGGGCGCCAGCTTGGCGCGCTCGGGGCGGGCGTAGTCCAGAAACTTGCCAATGATGGCGTCCAGCTGGGCGATGTCTGCCGACATATGGGCGCGCGCGTCCAGGTCGGTAACGCTCATTTCGGTTTCCAGGCGCACGCGGTCCTGTTCTATCTTGGCCAGACGTTGGGCCATGCGGTTAAAACCGATGTAGACCTCGCGGATCTCACCGGTCTGCACGTTCTCGTCCAGGCGGCTGGCCTCAAAGTCTCCCTCGCGGACGCGGCTTGCGGCAAATGAGAGTTGCCGCAAGGGTCGGTTGATCAAACGGGCGATCAACGCGGCACCCACCAGCGACAGCGCGGTAGCCACCGCCAGCCATACGCCCCAGGTCTTGCCCTCTGCTGCTCGGAAGCGGGTCTCATCCGTCAGCAACCAGTAGTCGTCGCCGTCTATCTTGAAGCCGATCCACAAGCCGGATTGTTTGTTGACGCTATTGGCCACCACGGTGCCGGCACCCAGGCGTTTGGCCAGTTCGCTGGCGACCCTGCGGCTGAGTGCATCACCGTCAAACAGTGTGAACTGGTCGGTGGGTTCACGCGGGACGATGCGCAGGCCTTCCTGGTCGCTCATGGTTTTGAGCAGGGCAACCCGCGCAATGGCATCGGAGTAGACCAGGGCGGCGCGACTCAAGTTGACTTGCGAGGCCAACTCCTGGGCCGTGCCCATGGCATGCGTCTCAAACTCCAGAGAATGCAGGGTCTGTAGCCAGGCCAGCATGCTGCCCAACAGCAGCAGCGCTATGAGGAAAAAGGTACGCCAGAACAGATTGAGGCCAACTGGCGTGGACTCGTATTCGGAGTCATCCTGCGACACCGACTGGGTTTGTTGCGTGGCGAAAAAACCCAAGCTCAGGTCGCTTCGTCTGGAACAAAGACATAACCCACACCCCACACCGTCTGGATGAAATGGGGCGAGGCCGGATCTTTCTCAATCAGCTTGCGCAGCCGCGAGACCTGCACATCCAGGCTGCGGTCAAAAGGTTCGAACTCTCGCCCGCGCGAGAGCTGGGCCAGCTTTTCGCGGGACAGGGGCACACGCGGGTGGCGCACCAGGGCCTTGAGCATGGCAAATTCCCCCGTGGTCAGGGTCAGCTCCTTGCCCTCCTTGTGCAGGGTGCGGGCGGCCAGGTCAAAGGTAAACACGCCAAAACGGGCCACTTCGTTTTCGGTGGAAGGCGCCCCAGGCACTTCGGGTGCAGGGCGGCGGCGCAGCACAGCGTGGATGCGGGCCAGCAGCTCCCGCGGGTTGAAGGGTTTGCCCAGGTAGTCGTCGGCGCCGACCTCCAGGCCCACGATGCGGTCTATGTCCTCGCCCTTGGCGGTCAACATGATTATCGGTGTGATGTCGCCGGCGGCGCGCAGGCGGCGGCAGATCGACAGGCCATCCTCACCCGGCATCATCAGGTCCAGCACGATCAGGTCTGCAGTTTCGCGCAACATGATGCGCGTCAGCGACTTGCCGTCCTCGGCCAGCAGTACGTCAAAACCTTCCTGTGACAAGTAGCGTCGGAGCAGGTCGCGGATGCGGGTATCGTCGTCTACCACCAGGATCTTGTTGGGGCGGGTTGTCGTGTTCTGCATATGGGGTCTGGAATTTGTAACAGCCGTGATTTTGCGCGGCTTCCGGGCCCTGGGCCTGCTTAATTTGCAGGCGTTGACAGAAAGTTACAAAAATCGGCAGACTGTTGCGGGTGATAGTCGAACAATGGGATTCAGCAATCCGCACCTACAACCCCAACGACCCATCTCCCAGAATATGACCTTTGCGCTCCGCATCGTTTACGGCCTGTTGGCGCTGCTGGCGCTGGCGGCCTTCGCGCAGCCGGGCAAGGATGCGGTGGAGCCGGTCAAGGTCGAGGCCCGTGAACCCGCGCGTGATCCCGACCTTCAACAGCGGCGTGCCCTGCTCAGGGCATCGCTCAAATCGCAACCGGAAGTGGTGTTGGCGCGTGAAGCCCCAGTCAACGCGGGCCGCCATTTGAGCGACCAGGAGCGCGCCGATTTGCGGCAGCAATTGCGCCAGCAATAACTTTCAAAAGCGGGGCTTTTCGCCCCCAGATTTTGGTGCTTGGCTTGGAGGGCATCGCGGTGTCATACTGTGGTTCTGACACCCTAAAACGCGCACCTCCAACCGCCTGAGCATGCCAAATACCCCCACTTTTGCAAACGGTCGGTCACCCTTGGATACAGGTGCCTTGCGTGTGTCCGACACACTGGGGCGGTTTGAGCTGCGCAAGATTCTGGGTCAGGGCGCGCAATCCACAGTCTGGCTGGCGTTTGACCCCCGGCTGGAGCGGGAAGTGGCCATCAAGGTCATGCGACCTGGCAGCGGATCCGACCCGCAGGCCCTGGTGCAGTGGCTGGACGAGGCCCGCAGTGTGGGCCGGGTCAAGCATCCCAATATCGTCCCCGTGTACGAGGCCGACATCCAGGACCACCAGCCCTACCTGGTGTTTGAGTACATAGCTGGCAACACGCTGGACCAAATCCTCAAGCAACGCGGGGCCGTTGCGCCCCAAGAGGCCGTAGCATGGATGCGGGATGTGCTGGATGCCGTGGCCGTGGCCCATGCCGTCAACGTGGTCCACAGGGATTTGAAACCGTCCAACGTGTTGGTGGACGCCACCGGGCGTGCCCGCGTACTGGACTTTGGCATCGCAGCCCGCATCCCCGACCGCAACAGCACTGAGCCGATAGTACCCAGTGGCGGCACAGTGGGTTATCTGTCGCCCGAGGCCGCCAATGGCGGTGCACCGTCGGCGTCCATGGATATTTTTTCAGCCGGTGTGGTGCTGGCCGAATTGTTGACGGGTAAGCCCCTGATCGATGAGCCCGATCCCTACCGTGCCATCTACCGCGTGGTACATGAGCAAATGGTCTTGCCCGACGAGATGAATGCCGACGTGGACGACCGTCTGCGCGCCATTGTGATGCGCGCGTTGGCGCGTGACCCCAAGCAACGCTTCCCTACTGCCCGTGCCTTCCAGGCTGAATTGGAGTTGTGGGCCAAACCGGCCGAGGCGGCTGGCGATGCCAGTGGCAACAGCAGCACGCTGGACTTTTTGCTGCGGCGCATGCGCCACAAAAGTGATTTTCCGGCGCTGTCGGATTCTGTGCTGCGTATCCAGAACATGGCCAGCTCGGAGACTGAGAGCGTCAATAGCGTTACCAACGAAATTCTCAAGGATGTGGCCCTGACCAACAAGCTGCTGCGCATGGTCAACAGCGCGCACTACGGTCAGCGCGGCGGTATCAACACCGTGTCGCGGGCGGTGAACCTGGTGGGTTTTAACGGCATTCGCAATATGGCATTGAGCCTGGTCCTGCTGGAGCATATGCACGACAAGGCGCACGCAGCGCAGCTGAAAGACGAGTTTTTGCGCTCGCTGATGGCGGGTTCCATCGGGGGCGAGTTGTGCCCGGGTGCGGGGGAGAGTGAAGAGGCCTTTATCGGTGCCATGTTCCAGAACCTGGGGCGCCTGCTGGTGCAGTTTTATTTTCCCGAGGAAGCCAGCCAGGTCCGCAAGATGGTGTTGTCCACACGCGAGCCCTTGAGCGAGGCCACCGCGTCCATTCAGGTCTTGGGTCTTACATTCGAGGAACTGGGCCTGGGCATCGCAAAGGCATGGGGCCTGCCGCAAAGCATGCAGCGCTGCATGCGCAAACCCACGGGCGTGGTGCCATCCAAAGCGCCGTCTGACTATGACGAGCGCATGCGCTGGATCGCGTTGGCAGCCAATGAAATTGCGGACGTATTGCTGCACTCAGCCCCCAAGGACGTCGAGGCGCGTGTGCAGGCAGTCACGCGCAAGTATGTGTCGGCACTGGGGGTTGGTTCCAAGGCGGTGCAGGCCGCCACCCTCATCGCCCGTCAAAAATTGATCGAGTTGGCGGCGGCCATGGAGATACGGGTGGCACCTGGCTCGGCGGCTGCCAACCTGCTGTCCATGCCCGAGATCCCCATCGATAAAGGCAGTGATGCGCATGCGCCCGAGGTTGACAGTGGTTTTGCGGCTTTTGAACTGCATGCCACCAACACCACGCTGCCGGATGGACACGGTCTGGCCCCACAAAAGGACTCGCTGGTCACCCAGACCCTGACGGCAGGTATCCAGGACATTACCAACGCCATGGTGGAAGACTTCAAGCTCACCGATGTGCTGCGCATGATCCTGGAGACCATGATACGGGCCATGCATTTCGACCACATCATCTTCTGCATGCGCGACGCAAAGACCGAAACCATGACAGGCCGTTTTGGTCTGGGCAGTGGTGTAGAAGCCTTTGCCAAGGGGTTCAAGGTTCCGCTGAAGTCGGCAACACCGGACCTGTTTGCCGTGGTGTGTCAAAAAGGGACCGATACCATGATCAGCGATGCGACCGAGCCACGGTTGGCGCAACGCCTGCCGGATTGGTACCGCAAAGGCCTGAACGCGCCGACCTTTCTGCTGCTGCCGCTGATGATCAAGGGCGCTCCGTTCGGCCTGATCTATGCCGACAAGAAAAACCGCGGATCCCTGGAATTGGACGAGAAAGAATTGGCTTTGCTGCGCACGTTGCGCAACCAGGCCGTGATGGCCTTTAAACAGTCAAGTTAGGCGGTTTGCGTCGGTCAGCACGTTTCGCGGAATTCGATTACATTCGGCCGACCCGGCCACCGTGGCCGAGATTCCAGACCGAGGAGAATCCATGCCGACGCTCAATATCAATGGCAAAGACACACAGGTTGATGCCGATTCCTCCACCCCCATTCTCTGGGCTCTGCGCGACACGCTGGGCATGACGGGTACCAAGTTTGGCTGTGGTGCTGCCCTGTGCGGCGCCTGCACGGTGCACCTGGACGGCGCTGCGATACGCTCCTGTATCACCCCTATCTCCGCCGCGGCGGGCAAGAAGATCACCACCATTGAAGCGGTTGCGACCGACAAGGTCGGTCTGGCCGTGCAAAACGCCTGGGTGGCCCATGATGTAGTGCAATGCGGCTACTGCCAGAGCGGGCAGATCATGAGTGCCACTGCGCTGCTCAAGACCAACAAGAAACCCAGCGACGCCGACATCGACGCCGCCATGGCCGGCAACATCTGCCGCTGCGGCACCTATGCCCGCGTGCGCAGCGCCATCCACGCCGCAGCCACATCCCTGGCCTGAACCGACATACCGCGAGGAAATCACCATGCATTTCGACTCCGCATCTCCCGAGCTGATGGACCAATTGCCAAAAGGGCTTCTAGCCCGCGTGGAACGGTCACAAGGCGCTTCTAAATCCATAGCAAATGAAGGGCTGGCCCGGCGCAGCTTTCTGAAGATGGGCGCGGCCTCTGGCTTTGCTCTGGGTGCCTACCCGCTGGTCGCAGGTGCCCAAACCGCAGCGCCCGCCGGCCTGAAACCCTTTGAGCAACCGTCCGCATTTGTGCGCATCGCCAAGGATGGCACCGTCACCGTCACCGTCAACCGGCTGGAGTTTGGTCAGGGCGTGTCGACCGCCTTGCCCATGTGCCTGGCCGAAGAGCTGGATGCCGACTGGAGCAAGGTCCAGGCCGAGCACGGTGACGCCAACGCCGCCTATGTGGACCCGGCCTTTGGCATGCACCTGACCGGTGGCTCGGGCTCCATCAAGCGATCCTTCATGCAATACCGCGAACTGGGCGCCCGCGCCCGCGCCATGCTGGTGGGCGCGGCGGCGGCGCAGTGGGGAGTGGATGCCAGTGCGCTGCGCACCGAAAACGGCATGGTGCTGGGGCCCGCAGGCAAGTCCATCAGTTACGGCGACCTGTCGGATGCGGCCATGAAGCTGCCGGTGCCCGACAAGGTGGCGCTGAAGGACCCTAAGAACTTCCGCATCATCGGCAAGGCCACGCCGCGGCTGGACGGCAAGGCCAAGTCCAGCGGCCAGCAGAACTTTGGTATCGACGTGCAACTGCCCGGCATGTTGACCGCCGTCGTGGCCCACCCCGCGGTGTTTGGCGCCAAGATCAAGTCGCTAGACGACTCGGCTGCCAAGGCGGTACCCGGTGTCAAGGCCGTGTTGCGCATGCCCACCGACCGGGGCGGCGAGGGCGTGGCCGTCATTGCCCAGGGCTACTGGGCGGCCAAGCAGGGGCGCGACGCGCTGAAGCTGGAATGGGACACATCCGGCGTCGAGAAGGTTGACAGCGTGGCCCAACTGGCCAGCTACAAAGCCCTGGCCAAGAAGACCGGCTTTGTGAAATACAAGGCCGACATGGTTCCGCTGGCCAAGGCACCCAAGAAGATCAGCGCCGAGTTCACCTTCCCCTACCTGGCCCATGCGCCCATGGAGCCGCTGAACTGCACCGTGCATGTCACCGGAACAGGTGCCGATGCCAAGGCTGCCATCTACCTGGGCACCCAGATGCCAGGCTTTGACGGCATGGCGGCAGCCAAGGTGCTGGGCCTGCCACCGCAAAATGTGAAGGTCAATGTGCAGATGGCCGGCGGCGGTTTTGGCCGGCGCGCCGTGCCCACCGCCGACTATGTGGTCGAAGCCTGCACCGTGGCCAAGCTGGCGATGGCCGCTGGTGTGAATGCGCCCATCCGTGTGTTGTGGAGCCGCGAGGACGACATCAAGGGCGGCTACTACCGCCCCATGCATGTGCACCGCGCCGAGATCGGTTTTGACGCCAAGGGCAAGGTGCTGGCCTGGGACCACGTCATCGTCGGCCAGTCCATCGTGGAGGGCACACCTTTTGCCGCGATGATGATCAAGGACGGTATAGACGCCACCATTGTCGAAGGCATGCGCGAGCCCTACGACGTGCCCATGCGCCTGTCGGTGCACCACCCCAAGGTGAATGTACCGGTGCTGTGGTGGCGCAGCGTGGGCTCCACCCACACCGCCTACGTCATGGAAACCCTGGTTGACGAAATCGCCCGCGCCACCAAGCAGGACCCGGTGGCCTACCGTATGCAGCTGATGGGTGATAAACACCCCCGCCACAAGGCCGCGCTGATGCTGGCGGTAGAGCAGTCCGGTTACGGCAAACGCAAGCTGCCCAAAGGCCAGGCCTGGGGCGTGGCCGTGCATGAATCGTTTGACACCGTGGTGGCCTACGTGGCCGAGGCATCCGTCACCAAGGGCGTGCCCACGCTGCATGCAGTGACCGCTGCGGTGCACTGCAACCTGGCCGTCAACCCCAAAACCATTGAGGCGCAAGTGCAGGGTGCCGCGCTGATGGGCCTGGGCACCTGCCTGCCCGGTTCCGCCATTACCCTCAAGGATGGTGTTGTGGAGCAAAGCAATTTTGGCGACTACGTGGTGGCCCGCATCACCGACATGCCCAAGATCGCCGTGCACATTGTGCCCAGCGCCGAGCCGCCCACCGGCATGGGTGAACCCGGCCTGCCGCCACTGGCCCCGGCCTTTGGTAACGCCATCGCCAAGCTGACCGGTAAGACGCCGCGCAGCCTGCCGTTCAAGTTGGCCTGACCGTATTTATGGAAAGCCTGGATCTGAGGGTGTTGGCCGACGCGCTGCAGTGGCACCAGGCCGGCCACGCCGTCACGCTGGTCACCGTGGTGGAAACCTGGGGCAGCGCGCCCCGGCCGCCCGGCGCGTTGCTGGCCGTGCGGGACGATGGTGCAGTGAGCGGATCGGTGTCGGGCGGCTGTGTGGAAGACGACCTGATCGCACAGACCAAGGCTGCCTTGCAAACCCGCGCTGCATCGCCTGAACAAGAGCACCCGTCCATGCTGGCCTATGGCGTCAGCAAGGAAGAGGCGGCCCGGTTCGGCCTGCCCTGTGGCGGCACGCTGCGCCTGGTGCGCGAGCCGCTGCTTGGTACGGCATGGGTGCAGGATCTGCTGGACCGCACGGCGCGGCACGAGCTGGTGGCCCGCCAACTGACCTTGTCCACGGGGGCTGTGCAGTTGCAGCCAGCCATACGCGGCCAGGCCATGCAGTTCGACGGCAGTGTGCTGACTACTGTGTTTGGCCCCAAGTGGCGCCTGCTGCTGATTGGTGCGGGCCAGCTGTCGCAAGCCGTGGCCCAGATGGCGCAGATGCTGGATTTTGAAGTGCTGGTCTGCGACCCGCGCGACGAATATGTGACTACGCTGCGCATGGACGGTGTGACCCGCGTGATGGGCATGCCTGATGATACCGTGCGCGCACTGGCGCCTGATGCACACACCGCCATCGTGGCGTTGACGCACGACCCCAAGCTGGACGATATGGCGCTCCTGGAGGCGCTGGGCTCCGATGCTTTTTATGTGGGCGCTTTAGGCTCACGGCGCAACCAGCAGGCGCGCAAACAGCGCCTGGCCGAGCATTTCGATATCGCTCCCGAGGCGCTGGCCAGGCTCCATGGTCCGGTCGGTCTGTCGATTGGCGCCAAGACACCAGCCGAAATTGCGGTGTCCATCATTGCGCAGATTGTGCAGGTCAAAAACGCAGCGCCGCAGCATCAATCAGAGCAGGAGTCTGGCGCTTGCCTGGTAACCCTCCCACCGTCCTGATACTGGCCAGCGGCCGGGGCGAGCGGTTTATCGCCTCTGGCGGCACCGGCTCCAAACTACAGGCCCTGCTGCACGGCAAGACCGTGCTGCAACACACGGTGGACGCGGTGCATGCCAGCGGCTTGCCCTTTCACGTGGAAGCCGGGCCACACCCCGGCATGGGGGACTCTATTGCCGCGGCGGTGCGGGCCACGCCGAACGCGGCGGGCTGGTTGGTTTTGCCCGGCGATTTACCGCTGATCCGGCCGAGCACGCTGCAGGCCGTGGCGCAGTCATTGGCCGACCATGCTGCCGTATTCCCCACGGTTGAAGGCCAGCGCGGGCACCCCGTGGGTTTTGCAGCCGTGTGCCGTCCCCAGCTGGAAGCGCTTAAGGGAAATCGGGGTGCAGCCCCCGTGCTTGCTATGTACAACGCTATCGAATTGGTAGTAAATGATGCGGGGTGTGTGACCGATATCGATACGCTGAACGACCTGAACCGGTTGGTGCAGTTGCTGAGAGTCGGTACGGTGTGAGGAACTTCAGGGCCATCAACACCCTGAACAGCAAAGACGTTCTTTGCCAGATCGATCGCAACCACTACGATTAACGTGATTTCCCTCTCGGGCAAGTTGATGAAAAGTTCGCACCTACCATCGTGGCATTCAGTTGCCCTTAACTGCAACCCTCCCGGGCCGCGGCTTGCTCGGGACGGGGAACTCCGTTTCATTCGTTAACCCTCTTACCATGCACGCTGGAAAAATTGTTCTCGTATCAAAGTCTGCGTACACGCCAGAAATTGGTGAAGCATTGCTACGCCAGTTTGTGGAAGAAAAAATCGAACTCTTCTGTGCTGTTGGCGTGGATGCTGCGAATTGGGAAGAAGCGCTGGACTGGCTCTGCATCGGGCCGGCAGGCGAGAGCATCCATTTCATTACTACCACTTCACATCCAGATGAGTCGATTGAGGAAGTTATATCCTTTGCGAAAACTTGGCACAGCGATCATGCCTGTGAAGTTGAGGTCGTGTATGCGTGAGGTCGAGTTTTGCTTCGTAGCGCAGCGGGTTAACAGGTTCATCGAATGGATCCACAACAGTGGCCATCATGGTCGCCATTCTTCAATGCTGAGTGTGCCTGGTCGCTGCTCAGCTCGACGTTAGTCCGCACACCCACTTTCTCCAACGAAAGGCTAAAACCAACCATGACGATCAACTTCAGATCTCTAGGTGCGTTGATACTCGCCTCCTTGGCAGGATCGGCTTTTGCGCAAGACCATGTACAGAGCGAAATTCTGGGAATATGGACCTGGACGATGCCCAAGACCAATTGCGTCATCACGCGAACCTATCGGGCCGATGGCATGAGCCAAGTCATGAACGGTCAGAAGAAGACCGAGGGCAAGTTTTCAGTTCGGACCGACCGTGCCAGCGGTATGCAGATGGTCATTTATACGGTTTCCAAGGACGGAGGCGGCCGAAACTGCGATGGCAACAGCGACGACACGACGGGGACGCGGTATCTTGCCTACTTCGAGACGAATGGATCGAACCTGACGATGTGCATCGGTCCTGAACGGGCGGCCTGCATCTATGGGCCTTATCGTCGGCAGTAGGGAAAGGCGGCCGGAAATGCTCAAGCTTCTTCGCTGCGTTATGGCATTTGCCGTTGTGCTCACCGCCACTTATGCAAGTGCTGGAGGCACAACGGTCAGAGGACATGTATCAAGAATCATCCAGAAGGGTCCAAAGACGGTGATCACGATCACCGGGGACTTCAAGTCAACGCCGACAGCCTGCCCATACGGAGATACGTTGATCATCTACTCCGTTGACAATCGAACCGAGGCTGGTCGGTCACTTGTCTCGGCAGCCTTGGCTGCTGGAGACAAGGCCGTAACAGTCACAGGCAGTGGAGTCTGTGAACCAACATGGCTCTATCGTGACGCACGCAGCGAAGGGTTATTGGAACTTTATTGATTGCAAGAAACTGCGAGTGAGCTTGGGAGCACCACTATTGATACTGGAGGTACGCATGAAGAAGACCCTTAGCTTTTTTGTCTCCATTCAATCCCCGCGAAGACTTGTGTGGGAAACGATGATCAGCCCGGAGGGTTATCGCGTTTGGACTGCAGTGTTCATGGAGGGCTGTTACTTCTCCGGTTCATGGGAGCAAGGCGAGAAGATTCAGTTCCTGGCGCCAGACAGCGCGGGTGGCGGGGGAATGACAGCGGTCATCGCCGAGAACAGGCCATACGAGTTCATATCGATCAACCACCTCGGCGAGGTGAGTGCAGGCGTGGAAGACACAACCAGTCCAAAGGTGTTGGCCTGGGCACCCGCCTTTGAGAACTACGCGTTCGTAGAGGCGGGCGGTAACACGGAGGTGACGGTTAGCCTGGACACTCTTCTTGAGCACGAGGCCTACATGAACGAAACGTTCCCGAAGGCTCTCGCCTCTTTGAAGAAGCTCTGTGAGAGCAAGTCGTAAAGTGCCGCGTCAGGGCCGCTTCACCGCAGCGGCAATGGCCGCAAACGCCGCCCGATCCAGCACATGCGTGAACTGCGTGTCCGGCACCACGTGCGACGATAGTTTGATTACAACCAGCTCGGCGCTGGGGTTGATGTGGATGTGCTGGCCGAAGAGGCCCTTGGCCTCAAAGGTCTGGTCCGCATCATGGGCCACCCACCACTGGTTGTGGTAGCTGTAGCCGGCCCGGGCTGTCTGGCCGGCTGCGGCAAATTTCTGCGGGCTGGCGCCTTTGCGGATTTCGGCCACCACGCTGGCCGGGATGATCTGGCGGCCCTCCCACTTGCCACCCTGGCGCACCAGTTCACCAAAACGGCCCAGGTCGCGCAGCGTGGTGTTCAGGCCCACGCTGGCCACGTCTGTGCCTATGCTGTCCAGCCAGTAGTAGGCATCTTCCTGGGCGCCGATCTGGCTCCAGATGCGCTCAGACAACAGCTCCGCCACGCTTTTGCCCGTGACCCGGCGCAGCACCCAGCCCAGGGCCTCGGTGTCGGCAGACTTGTAGCGGAACGCGGCCCCGTGAGTACCTTCTTTCTTCACAGTGACCAGAAAGTCGTACATCGCGCGTGGCCCCGTGTAGTCTGCCGCCACGGGCACCAGGCCGGTGGCGCGCAGGTAGCGGTGGACGTCGGACTGGGGGTTGGTGAAAGCCTCGGTGTAGGCAGGGTCTGTGGTCATGTCCAGTGTGTCCTGCACACTGGCGTCGCCCCAGGCGGTGCCGGCCAGTTCAGGCACGTAGCGGGACAGGGGGGCGGCAGCGTCCAGCGCGCCTTCCTGGATCAGCCATGTGGCCAGCAGGCCAACGAATGACTTGCTGACCGACCACAGCGCATGGGGCTGGCGCGCCTGCATGCCCGCCGCATAACGCTCATAGACCACGCGGCCGCGGTGCAGAACCAGCAGACCGTCGGTGTAGGTGTTGGCCTGCCATTGGGCTAGCGTGGTGCGTGTATCCGGCCCGGTTTCAATGCCCAGTGTGTCCCATTCCTTGGGGGTGGCTGCCAGTGCAGAGGCAGGCTTCGTGCCCCGCGACACGGCCAGCGTGGGCCCGAGTTCGCGCATGTGGTGGAAGGCCCAGCGCCCGTTCGGGTAGGCCAGTATGGTGCCCAGCGTGACCCGCTTGTCGGCGGCGGGTGGCGTGCCCACCATGGTGCCGCGCGCTACCGGGTCGGTGGCCTGTGGCGGTGGCAGCTTGGGCTGTGCCAGGCAGGCGGCGCCGCTGAGCAGGGCCACCGCAGTGGCCAGTGCCGACAGGGCAGAGCGATGGGTAAAGGGTTTTGTCATGGTCAAGGACTCCTGGGGTTGTTGCGCCAATCAAATGCGCGGGTGGGTTCGACCGATTGATTACAGCCACGCACTGTGTCTGCGGTGTGTGCGCAGCAGGGTGCAAATGCCGGCCCATGTATCTGCGCCCGTGCTGGATACACTGCGGTACAAATCTGTGGCCTTGCGCCCCAACCCCGCTGCTAAGGTAGGCCCCATGGAGTCCCCCACCCACCACATACTGGTCGTTGACGACGACCGCGACATCCGGCAGTTGCTCAGTGACTACCTGGAGGACAACGGTTACCGCGTCAGCCGTGCGGCCAACGGCGCAGAGATGCGCCGGCTGATGGCCGACACCCGCGTTGACCTGGTCGTGCTGGACCTGATGCTGCCCGGCGAAGACGGCCTGAGCCTGTGCCGCGACCTGCGGGCGCGCGACGCCGCCCATGTGCCGGTGCTGATGCTGACCGCCCGGCGTGAAGAGACCGACCGCATCATCGGCCTGGAGATGGGCGCAGACGACTACCTGACCAAACCCTTTGCGGCGCGCGAGCTGCTGGCCCGCATACGCGCCGTGCTGCGCCGCACGATGATGCTGCCGCCCAATATGCGCGCCGCAGAGCCGTCGCCCTTCATTGCATTTGACGGCTGGCGGCTGGACACGCGCGCACGCCATCTGGTGGACCCGGAAGGGACCATGGTGGACCTGACCGGCGGCGAATACCGCATGCTGCGCGTGTTGCTGGACCACCCGCAGCGGGTGTTGTCGCGTGACCAGTTGCTGAACCTGACGCAGGGGCGTGACGCCGACCCGTTTGACCGCTCTATAGACCTGCTGATCAGTCGCCTGCGCCAGCGCCTGCGCGACGGTGCGCGCGAACCCCGTTTCATCAAGACGGTGCGCAGCGAAGGGTATGTGTTTTGCGCGACCGTCGCTGCCGTGCCGGGCCCGGCATGAAGGGTTTAGTGCAACGCGTCTGGGGCTCGCTGTATGGGCGCCTGGCCCTGGTCCTGTTCTGCGGACTGGCCGTGGCCCATGCGCTGACGCTGTTCTGGGTGTTCTTCGAACGTGCGCAGCTGGGGCGCAGCATGATGCTGGCCTACATCGGGCGTGATGTGGCCAGCGCCGTGGCCATCCTGGACCGGGTGCCGCCCGCCGAGCGCCCGGACTGGCTGGCCCGTATGGAGCGCCAGGACTACCGCTACAGCCTGGCACCGCCCACACTGCCGCCGACCGAGGATTCTGACCTGGTGCGCACCGTGCGCGCGTCGGTGGTGTCGGCCCTGGGGGTGTCGCGGGTCAGCCCCCGGGCCAGCGTGTTGCACAGCGCCGCCGGTGAGCACATTGAACTGGGGCTGGCGCTGGCCGATGGCAGCCCGCTGACGCTGGTGATGGACCGGCCGCGCCTGCGCATTTCAACTACTACGCTGGGCTTGCTGGCGGTTCAGCTGCTGGTGCTGGGCCTGGTGACATGGCTGGCCGTGCGGGCCACGGTACGCCCCTTGAGCCGCCTGGCGGATGCCGCCGATGGCCTGGACCTTAACCGCACGGCCAGCCCGTTGGCTGAAACCGGGCCTGCCGAGGTGGCCCGCGCAGCGCGCGCCTTCAACGCCATGCGCCAGCGGATTGCAGGGCATCTGGCCGAACGCATGCGCATACTGGCCGCCGTGTCCCACGACCTGCAGACACCCATCACCCGCATGCGCCTGCGGGTAGAGATACTGGCCCTGGGCCCGGCGCGCGACAAGCTCAACCAGGATCTGACCGACCTGCAGGCCCTGGTGGAAGAGGGGGTGGCCTACGCCCGCAGCGCCCAGGCCAATGGCGAAGCGCCGCGTGCGACCGACCTGAACGCCTTGCTCGACGGCCTGGTCTGTGATTATGTGGACGCCGGCCATGTCGTGCAGCTGGTGGGCGTGGCACCTGTGCCCTTGCAGGTGCGGCCCTTGGCCTTGAAACGCCTGGTGACCAATCTGCTGGACAACGCCGTCAAGTTCGCTGGCGGTGCGGAACTGGTGATTGAGCCACTGGAGCTTGACGCGCTGGATATTGTGGTGCGTGACAACGGCCCCGGCATTCCGGAGGCAGAGTTGCAGGCGGTGCTGCAGCCCTTCTACCGCATCGAATCCTCACGCAACCGTGCGTCCGGTGGCACGGGCCTGGGTCTGGCCATTGCGCAGGAGCTGGCGGGGGCACTGGACGCCAGCCTGAGCCTTAGCAACCGCGCATCTGGTGGCCTGGAGGTGCGGCTGCGCTTGTCGTTTGCCGATGCGAGTGTCTCCCGTGTGCTATCGAATCAATAGCGGTATAAGACCGCTGCACGGGGGCTAGGGCCCTAAAACGTGTAAGACACTTATTGAGCCGCCCAGCCGCCGTCCATGTTCCAGGCGACACCGCGCACATTGTTGCCCGCAGGGGAGCAGAAGAACACGGCCAGCGCGCCCAGCTCTTCCGGCGTGGTGAACTGCAGCGAGGGTTCTTTCTCGCCCAGCAGCTGCTTGGTGGCGTCGGCGTTGCTGATGCCTTGGGCCGTAGCCTTGGCATCCACCTGCTTTTGCACCAGCGGTGTCAGCACCCAGCCGGGGCAAATGGCGTTGCAGGTCACGCCGGTGGTGGCGTTTTCCAGTGCGGTGACCTTGGTCAGGCCCACGACGCCGTGTTTGGCCGCCACATAGGCCGACTTTTCAGCCGAGCCCACCAGGCCGTGGACAGATGCCACGTTGATGATGCGGCCCCAGTTCTTGGCCTGCATGGCGGGCAGTGCCAGTCGTGTGGCGTGGAAGGCGCTGCTCATGTTGATGGCGATGATGGCGTCCCATTTTTCGATCGGGAAGTTTTCAATGCGCGCCACGTGCTGGATGCCGGCGTTGTTGACCAGAATGTCCAGGCTGCCAAAGGTCTTGGTGGCGAAAGCGACCATGTCTTCGATCTCAGTCGGCTTGCTCATGTCGGCGCCGTGGTAGGCCACCTGCACGCCCAGGGCGGCGATTTCGGCCTTGGGGCCATCGACGTCACCAAAACCATTGAGCACGATATTGGCACCCTGGGCCGCCAATGCCTTGGCAATGCCCAGGCCAATGCCGCTGGTGGATCCGGTCACGAGAGCTGTTTTACCTTTGAGCATGGTCATCCTTTTTAATCATTTACGATCCACGTATGGCACTGAACTTGCAAAACCCTTGCGTGCAAGTTCGATGCCATGCGCCATACAACATTATCAAACCGCCCATTTCACCATGTCTGACCCTAAGCTGAACTACTTACCGTGCCCCGATACCGGTTCCGGCCACCGCATGGCGTTCTGGGAGTGGGGCGACCCGCAAGCGTCCCACGTGGTGGTCTGTGTGCATGGCCTGTCCCGCCAGGGGCGTGACTTTGACGTGCTGGCCCAGGCCCTGGTGGCCAAAGCCGGGGGGGCACTGCGTGTCATTTGCCCAGACGTGGTGGGCCGTGGCAAAAGCGACTGGCTGGCCGACCCGCAGGGCTACCAGATCCCGGCCTATGCAGGTGACATGATGGCCTTGCTGATGCACTTGAAGCCCAGCACCCAGACGCTGGACTGGATTGGTACCAGCATGGGTGGGCTGATCGGCATGGCGGTGTTCGGGCAGAAGCAGTTTCCACTGCCGCTGCAGGTGCGCCGCCTGGTGCTCAACGATGTCGGCCCCAGCATCCAGTGGGAGGCGCTGGCCCGCATTGGCGCCTACCTGGGGCGTGCGGTCAAGTTTGATTCGCTGCAGCAGGCGGCCGACGCCATGTGGTCCATTTCCACCAGCTTTGGCCCCCACACGCCCGAGCAATGGCTGGAGCTGTCCCGCCACATGGTCAAGCCCGTGCCGGGTTCGGGCACGGCGGTCACCCTGCATTACGACCCCGCCATAGCCGTGCCATTTACCGCTGTCACGCAAGAGGCTGCCACCCAGGGAGAGGCATTGTTGTGGTCCTTGTACGACGGCCTGCAGGCACAAACCCTGCTGCTGCGTGGCGCCCAGTCTGATCTGTTGTCACCTCAGACGGCCAAAATGATGACCGAGCGCGGTCCCAAAGCCCGTTTGGTGGAGTTTGACGGCGTGGGCCATGCACCCACTCTGATTGCGCCGGACCAAGTGGAGGCAGTTACCAGCTTTGTGCTGGGTTGAATCCATGCCATTGCTGCGAGTATGAAAAGTCTGTCGTCTGAGCACGGCCCCACGGCGCCGGTCATTGCCGCCACGGCTGCCAGCCTGCCCGAGCAGGCTGATGCGCTGGTGCGTGCCCGTGCGTTTGCCGAGCCGCTGCTCAGTAGCGCGGAGCTGGATACGGGTGAAAACGTGCTGGCCCACGCCGATGCCGTGGCGCGCATCCTGCACAGCATTGGCGGATCACAGGCCATGCAGGCTGCCAGCTACCTGGTCTATGCCTGCGACCACCTGAACAAGCCGCACGAGATCATTGCCAAAGCCTTTGGCAGCAATTTCGCCGACCTGGCGATAGAGACCACCAAGCTGGTGCGTGTGCAGCGCATGGCACGTATCGCCCAGCAGTCGGCCAGCCATACGGCAACGCCCATCCCGATGGCGCAGACCGCAGCCGCGCAAACCGAGAGTGTGCGCAAAATGCTGCTGGCCTTCTCGCGCGACCTGCGCGTTGTCATGCTGCGTCTGGCGTCCCGTTTGCAGACGCTGCGCCACTTTGCGGCGACCAAGATGCCGGTACCACCCGGTCTGGCCAGTGAATCGTTGCAGGTGTTTGCACCGCTGGCCAACCGCCTGGGCATCTGGGAAATCAAGTGGGAGATAGAAGACCTGTCCTTCCGCTTCCTGGAGCCCGACACCTACCGCCAGGTGGCCAAGCTGCTGGACGAGAAACGTGTGGAGCGCGAAACCCATGTCGAAAAATTGCGGCAACAACTGGCCGAAGATTTAGGCCAGCAGGGCATACATGCCACCGTGCAGGGCCGGCCCAAACACATCTACAGCATTGTCAAAAAGATGCGCGGCAAGTCGCTGGGTTTCGAGCAGGTGTACGACATCCGCGCGCTGCGCATCGTGGTGCCCAATGTGCCGGATTGTTATGCGGCGCTGGGCTGGGTACACAACCATTTCACACCGGTGGCGGATGAGTTTGACGACTACATTGCCCGGCCCAAGGCCAATGGTTACCAGTCCCTGCACACCGTCGTGCGCGATGCCACTGGCCAGCCCATCGAAGTGCAGGTGCGTACCCAGGCCATGCACGACCATGCCGAGACCGGTGTGGCCGCCCATTGGGCCTACAAGGAGGCGGGTGCCAAGGGTTATGCCGGGGTCAGTGCCAGTGGTGAATACGATGCCAAGATCGCCGTGCTGCGCCAGTTGCTGGCCTGGGAGCGTGATCTGTCTGGCGCACACGAGGGCCACAAAGGCGAGGTCAGTTTCGACGACCGCATCTATGTGCTGACGCCCAATGCCGCCATCGTGGAGCTGCCCCAGGGTGCCACGGCGGTCGACTTTGCCTACAGCGTGCACACCACGCTGGGCCACCGCTGCCGCGGCGCACGTATCGATGGCGCCATGGTGCCGCTGAACACGCCACTCAAAAATGGCCAGACGGTGGAAGTGACGACCGTCAAAGAAGGCGGTCCGTCACGCGACTGGCTCAACCCTGAGCTGGGTTTCCTGGTCAGCCACCGGGCGCGCGCCAAGGTTCGGGCCTGGTTCAATGCGCTGGCCATGGGCGAGACGGTGGCCAAGGGCCGTGAGGCGGTGGAAAAACTGTTGCAACGCGAAGGCAAAACGGCCGTCAAGCTGGATGACCTGGCATCACAACTGGGCTTTAACTCGGCCGACGATCTGTTCGAGGTGGTGGGTAAAGACGAATTTTCGCTGCGCAACATCGAACTGCTGTTGCGCCCACCCGAGCCGGTAGCCGAGCAGGACGACTATTTGCCGCTAAAA
Source organism: Pseudomonadota bacterium (assembly GCA_040387325.1). Classification (GTDB taxonomy): domain Bacteria; phylum Pseudomonadota; class Gammaproteobacteria; order Burkholderiales; family Burkholderiaceae_C; genus Allorhodoferax. The sequence goes on from JAZKDY010000052.1 coordinate 24,990, forward strand.
AAGCCGCGCGCCACGGGCGGCAAGGGTGGTGTGCTGGTGGTGGGGGTTGATTCGCTGATGACGCAGCTGGCCAAATGCTGCAAACCCGCGCCACCCGACGCCATCTGCGGTTTTGTGACACGCGGCAAGGGCGTGAGTGTGCACCGTGCCGACTGCTCCAATCTGCGCAACATGGTCACCCGCAGCGGGGACCGCGTCATTGACGTGGAGTGGGGCGGCAAGACCGGCGGCGACGGCTCGGTCTACCCGGTGGATGTGGCCGTGGAAGCCAATGACCGCCAGGGCCTGCTGCGCGATATCTCCGAGGTGTTTGCCAAGGAAAAGATGAACGTGATCGGTGTGCAGACCCAGTCGATACGCGGCATTGCGTGGATGACGTTCACCGTAGAGGTCAGCGACTCGGGTCGGCTCAACCGGGTGCTGGGTATTGTGGCGGACCTCAATGGGGTGCGGGCGGCGCGCAGGCGCTGAACGGGTACGATGAAACTGGCAAGCTACGCGGGCGGAACTGACAACAACTTTCACCTGGTGCGCATCCTTGCCGCCTTTGCGGTGTTGGTCACGCACAGCTTTGCGCTGTCCACCGGCAGTGCGGACGCCGAGCCGTTTCGGCTCAGCCTGGGCATGACACTGGGGTCCGTGTCGGTGGACATCTTCTTCATCGTCAGCGGATTCCTGGTGACCGGGAGTTTGCTGAAAACGCAAAGTGCCATCGCCTTTTTCTGGGCGCGCGTGCTGCGTATCTACCCCGCATTGATCGCCATGCTGGTGCTGTTGGTTTTCGTGTTGGGGATTCTTTTTACCTCGCTCCCCGTACTGTCGTACCTGACTACGCCCAAGACCTATGTCTATTTTCTGAAGTGCGCCACCCTGGTCACCGGTGTCAGCTGGACGCTGCCGGGTGTCTTCCATTCCAACCCGATGAAAGACGCGGTCAATGGATCACTGTGGACCATGCCCTACGAGCTGTACATGTATGGCATCGTGCTGGGTGCCTGGTTGGTCCTGCGGGTGCGGGTTGCTCAACGCACTCAGGTGTTCAAACTCGCCGTTGTGACTGCCATGGCTGCATCGGGGGTACTGCTGCTGCTGGGGCACCTGGCGTGGGGCATTGAGATAGAGAGCTGGTTCATCAAGCTTTTCTTCATGTTTTTCAGCGGCGCGGGTTTCTATGTGATGCGGGAGCGGATCCAACTCTCTCGCGTTGCGTTCTGGATCTGTGTGCTGGCCCTGGTGGCATCCTCCCAGATTGACCGACAGCTGTTCTTTGCCGTCTACGTGCTGACGCTTGCATACGTCCTGTTTTATCTGGTCTATGTACCAGCGGGTGTTGTCAGGCAGTACAACCGCCTGGGGGACTATTCATATGGCATGTACATCTACGCGTTTCCCATCCAGCAAACGGTGGCTGCTCTGATACCTGGCGTATCGGTACTGGCCATGGTGCTGTATTCCACCGCAGGTACCCTGTTCATGGCGGTGCTCTCCTGGCACCTGCTGGAGAAGCGTGCACTCGGGCTGAGAGGGTTGTTCACCCAGCAAACCAGGGCGCGCCTGCAATACCGATAGCGCAATTCCTATGCTGTGTCTTGGCACAGTCTGCTAAATTAGCTCCATAACCCCAGGAGACATGCCACATGTTCAATCAGCTCACCCTCAAGCAACGCGTGGTCATCCAGTTGGTGCTCAATGTCACTTTGCAGGTGGTGGTAGTCACCGGTGTGTTGATGGACTGGAGCAAGACGACGCTGATCCTCAGCAGCCTGGGTGTGGGCCTGTTCATGCTGTGGCTGTACCTGGACAGTGCCCTGGCCAGCAAACAGTTCGTCGATGAACTGATCTCTGGCGCCGACCGCATGGGCCATGGTGATTTGACCAAGGATGTGTCCACCAGCTTTGGCAACCCGACCCTGCGCGAAGGCCTGGGCACCATGCAGGCGCTGCAGGCACGCATCCGCTCCATGCTGGGCGCGTTGAACGAAGGGGCGTGGCAGGTCAGCAATGCGTCCAGCGAGATCGCCGCTGGCAACCAGGATTTGAGCCGCCGTACTGAACAAGGCAGCTCCGAACTGCAGTCTGCAACCAGCGCCATGAAGGAAATGACAGACGCTGCTGCCCAAAGCTCGGAAGCCATGCAAAAGGCCACCAGCCTGAGCCAGGGCACCAGTGCACTGGTGCACACCAGCGGCGATGTGGTCAACCAGGCCGTGGCCGCCATGGGTGAGATCAACAACTCGTCCCGCAGGATTGCCGACATCATTTCTGTCATCGACGGTATCGCCTTCCAGACCAATATCCTGGCCCTGAACGCAGCGGTTGAGGCCGCACGCGCAGGCGAGCAGGGCCGCGGCTTTGCTGTGGTTGCCAGCGAAGTGCGTTCACTGGCCGGCCGCTCGGCCGAAGCGGCCAAGGAGATCAAGAGCCTGATCACGGCCTCGGTCGATCAGGTGGAGAAGGGCGCCAGCCTGGTCAATGACGCCGGCGTGAAGATGGGCGAGGTGGTCAAGGCGATTGAAGCGGTATCGGGCCTGATCGTAGAGGCCAGTGGCAAGTCGCAACAGCAGACGCGGGGTCTGCACGAGATATCCACCACGCTGGAACATCTGGACGTGGCCATGCAACAAAACGCCGCGCTGGTAGAGCAGGAAACTGCCGCCGCCGAGAGCCTGAAGCACCAGGCTGCCAAGCTGCACAGCCTGGTGGGCGAGTTCAAGCTGCCAGGCAATACCCTCGGCATGGGTGCCCACGCAGCACCGCCCGCCAGGCCCGCAAGACCTGCTGCCGTGGCACACAACCGGGTACCGGCACCCAAGGCCCTCGCCAAGCCCGTCACCAAACCGGTCAGCAAACCTGCCGCCCGACCTGTACAAAAACTGGCAGCACCCAAACCCAGGACCATTGCTGCGCCCAAGCCCGCAGCCCGCGGTGCGAACGACGACTGGGAAACCTTCTGAGGCGCGGTAGCCCACCCTATTAGTCCGCACCATGGACAACAACGGCAGCCATACCTTTCTCTGGCACGACTACGAAACCTTCGGCGCGGTACCCCGGCGGGACCGACCCGCGCAGTTTGCCGCCATCCGCACCGATGCAGATTTGAATGAGCTGGGCGAGCCCATCATGCTGTTCTGCCAGCCAGCGCCTGATTTTTTACCCGACCCGCAGTCCTGCCTGATCACCGGCATCACCCCCCAGCAGTGCCTGGAGCAAGGTGTGCCCGAGCACCAGTTTGCCGCAGCTATCGAGCAGGCATTCAGCCTGCCCGGCACCATAGGTGTGGGCTACAACACGATCCGGTTTGACGACGAGATCACGCGCTTCATGTTCTGGCGCAACCTGATCGACCCCTATGCCCGCGAGTGGCAAAACCTGTGCGGTCGCTGGGATTTGTTGGATGTGGTGCGGACCGCCTATGCCTTGCGGCCCGAGGGAATCCAATGGCCGACCAAACCCGAGGGCGGCGCCAGTTTTAAGCTCACTGACCTCAGCGCCGCCAACGGCCTCTTGCACGAAGCCGCGCACGATGCGCTGAGCGACGTGCGGGCCACCATTGCACTGGCACGGCTGATCAAGACCGCGCAGCCCCGTTTGTTTGACTTCTGCCTGGGCCTGCACAAGAAAGACCGGGTAGCAGCCGAGCTGGGCTTGCCCACTGCGCCCCAGCATGCGCGTCCGTTCTGGCACATATCGGGCATGTTCCCCGCTGAGCGCGGCTGCCTGGCCCTGATGTGGCCGCTGGCCATGCACCCCAAGAACAAAAACGAGCTGATTGCGTGGGACTTGGCATTCGACCCGCGCGAGCTGGAGTCGCTGAAGCCCGCGGACTTGCGCTTGCGCCTGTTCAGCAAGACTGCCGACCTGCCCGAGGGCGTGACCCGCTTGCCCGTCAAAACCATTCACCTGAACAAGTCACCCATGGTGATGGCCAACCTCAAGGTGCTGTCGCCCGCCATGGCCCAGTGCTGGGGCATCGATGTGGAGGGCCAACTCAAGCACGCGGAGTGGGCGCGTGACCAGCCCGACATGAGCGCGATCTGGCCCGAGGTGTTTGAGCGGCCCGAGGCTGCGCGGCTGGATGTGGACGAAGACCTGTATGGCGGTTTTGTCGGCAACGCGGACCGGCGGCGCCTGAACGACTTGCGCGCCATGTCGCCGCAACAGCTGTCCAGCGCCCATCCGGCGTTTGACGACGCACGACTGCCCGAGTTGTTGTTCCGATACCGGGCGCGCAATTTCCCTGAATTGTTGACCGACGACGAGGCTGCGCGTTGGGACGCCCACCGGGCGGAGCGCCTGTTCGATGGGGTGCATGGCGCACGCACCGTGGAGCAGTTGTTTGATGAAATCGACCAGTTGTCCGAGAGTGCTGACGAGCGCGGCGAGGCCATTTTGGGCGCCCTGTACGATTACGCCGAGTCCATCGCACCCCATCGAAAATGAAGGGGACTGAACTGCGGCGAAAATAGCGCCCATCTCTTAATTTCAACTATTTCCTGAAACCCCATGAAAATCGACAAAGACACCGCCGTCACCCTGCGTTTCTCCGTAACCGACGCCGCAGGCAAGGTCATCGACAAGGGCAACGAGCCCATGGTCTACCTGCACGGTGGCTACGACAACATCTTCGCCAAGGTCGAAGAAGCGCTGGAAGGCCACGAAGCTGGCTACGAAGTCACGCTGACACTGGCTCCCGAAGACTCTTTCGGCCAGCACAACCCGCAACTGATCACCACCATCGCCAAGAAGGACTTCCCGCCCGGCGTCAAGGTCGGCGGCCACCTGCAAGGCCGTGGCGAAGACGGCCAGGAGCACGTGTTCACCGTCACCAAGATCAAGGGCGACACCGTGCACCTGGACGGCAACCATTCACTGGCCGGCCAGACGCTGACGTTCGGCATCAAGGTGGTGGAAGTGCGTGCTGCGTCGGCGGAAGAGATAGCGCACAAGCATGTGCATGGTGAGCACGGCCACCACCATTGATGGGTTGGGCGCATGTAGATTTGCTATTCAATGAATAGCGCTACATGTACCGCAGGAGTAGGGTTTAGCATCACAAGGTCAATCGACATCCGCTGACCGGAGATGGAGTCACATGCAACAAAACCCTGAGGAGCAGGCGCCCGTGCCCCCAGTGGAACAGGAAGTGGCTCCATCGCCGGTGTCTTCCGAAACCGCGAGCAAGCCTTTGTCTGTTCCCCAGGCTCTGGATGCCTGGGACCAGATGATGGTGCGGGTTTATCGCCTGTTGATTGAAGAAACCATCGGTGCCGAATGGATCGCGCGACTCACCGACCTGACCACTGCCGTGCGCCAGTTGGCGGCACGTGACCCCGATTTGGCTTTGTATGTGTTAATTGAGGCCAACGGCAGCAACGTTGGTCACTACAGCTCACAACATGCCATGACATGCATGGTGATTGCGGAATTGGCCGCAGAGTGGATGGAGTGGCCACAAGAGGAAAGGCGGGTGCTGGCGTTGGCCGCGATGAGCATGAACCTCAGCATCACGGCTTTGCAGGATTCCCTGGCCAAGCAGAGCGGTTCGCTGTCGGACGGCCAGCGGCAATTGGTGGCCACGCATGCTGCATCGAGTGCGGATAAGCTGGCGGGAGCGGGTGTCGTCGATCAATTGTGGCTGCATGTGGTGCGGCACCACCACCTGGTCGCAGCGGCAGACGCGATCCAGGAATCAGACGTTGCCTTTCGCCTTGCCGAACTATTGCGGCGGGTGGATATTTACACTGCAAAACTCAGTCGACGCGGTTCGCGCAAGTCGGTTACGCCTGCGATGGCGGCGCGGGATGCCTGCCTGGACGCCAACGGCAATCCCGACAGCATAGGAGCAACCCTGTTGCGGGTTGTTGGACTGTACCCGCCAGGTACGTTTGTGGAGCTGGCAAATGGCGAGTCTGCCGTGGTCATCGTGCGTGGCGCCAAGGCGCACACACCCATTGTTGCCAGTATGCGGCGCAAGGATGGCGGCATGTTGATGCAGCCACTGCGGCGAGATACCCTGCGAACGGGCTTTGCGGTAAAGCGTGGCATGGAGCCAAGCAGCATTCGGGTGTTATTGAACCACCGGCGCATCCTGTCTTGCACCTAGGGCATCCTCTGCCAGCTTCGCATCGGAGCCCGGACTAGGCTAGTTTCCCGATTGGGGGAATATGCCCGGGTTGTGCTTTCTCCAGATTGCCATGTTTTTTATCTCGTTGTCCCTGGATTCCTGTGGATAGTAGGGTTGCGTTACCCAATCGGTGCAGGTGTCTACCATTGACTCCAGCGAGTAGTAGAAGATGTCTACACCTTGAAAAACAGACACTATCGGAAACAAAAACCGCTTGTCGTAGCTTTGCCCTTTGCAGGGAAAAACATACCAACCGCCATTGAAACCCGCAAACGGGAAGCAAGTGGCCAAGTCAATTTGGGGGACTGCGAATTCGGGCTTCCCATAGCTACTCATCATGCTTTTGTACTCTTGCTCCGCAAGATGAATATTGAGAAAAGCACAATCCCTGAACCAGAATGGGCTTTCCTCCTCCCATGCTCCTTTTGCCTGACCATTTCGCCACCCATAAAGCGCGACGATTTCGGGGGGCAATGGAGCGGGAAACCAGGCGCATTGGTTTCGCAGCGTGTCTTCGCCAAGTGGCAGTAGCAAGGTTTTGGATACGTTATGCCCCTTCGCGTGGTACGCCTGACGCAGCGATTCCAGCGATGTGTGCAAGCGTGTCGGGGAAAACGCTGGCAGTGGGACGGCGGGCAGGTCTGGGTTTTTCTGACAACCACCAAGCACTGATGTGGTGGAACCCAAAAGTGCCGCGAGAGATTTGCAGTGGGTTCTTCGATCCATATTCGGACTGTGTCAAACGACGTAGCGTAAGGCGCTTGAGATGTCAGCCTGCTATGTATTCAATAGTGAACTTCGTAGCATTCGCGTGGGCTAACGCCCAGAATGCATCAACGAAGTCGCTTGCGGCCGCCCCGGCAAACTCAGCGAAGCGGTAGCCGCCGGCGTTTGCGCCACCCGCTTCCCACGCCGGAACACCTGCAGCCGAGTCGCCCGCAGCCGTATCGCCTCAATCGGATCCTGCGCCTGCAGCAGTACAAAGTCCGCGTTGCAGCCCTCCGCAATCCCGTACCCCTCCAGATGCAGGATCTTCGCTGCGCTGGTGGTCACCGCCTCAAAACACTGGCGCATGGCAGCCTGGCTGGTCATCTGGGCCACGTGCAGGCCCATGCTGGCTACTTCCAGCATGTCGGCGCTGCCCAGCGAATACCAGGGGTCCATCACGCAGTCGTGGCCGAAGGCGACAGTCACGCCGTGGGCCAGCAACTCGGGCACACGTGTCATGCCGCGGCGCTTGGGGTAGCTGTCGTGGCGGCCTTGCAGCGTGATGTTGATCAGCGGGTTGCTGATGATGCTGACCCCTGCCTCGGCGATCAGCGGCAGCAGCTTGCTCACGTAGTAGTTGTCCATGCTGTGCATGGACGTGCAATGGGAGCCGGTGACGCGACCGTTCAGCCCCAGGCGTTGCGTCTCAAACGCCAGCGTTTCGATGTGGCGCGACAGCGGGTCGTCCGACTCGTCGCAGTGCATGTCCACCAGCTTGCCCTGGGCGGCGGCCAGTTCGCACAGCAGCTTGACGCTCAGTGCGCCATCGGCCATGGTGCGCTCGAAGTGGGGGATACCGCCGACCACGTCCACACCCATGGCCAGCGCGCGTTGCAGCTTGTCCATGGCCTGCGGGTCACGCAGCACGCCGTCTTGGGGGAAGGCGACCAGTTGCAGATCCAGGTACGGTGCAACGCGGCGTTTGACCTCCAAGAGCGCCTCTACCGCCAGCAGACGCGGATCGCAGATGTCCACATGGCTTCGGACGGCCAGCAGGCCCTTGGCCACGGCCCAGTCGCAGTAGGCGAGGGCGCGTTCCACCAGCGCCTCTTGCGTCAGGTGGGGTTTCAGTTCGCCCCACAGCGCTATGCCTTCCAGCAGCGTACCGCTGGCATTGACGCGCGGCAGGCCGTAGCTCAGCGTGGCGTCCATGTGGAAATGGGCGTCGACGAAAGGCGGGCTCAGCAGCAGGCCTTGGGCGTCAACCGTTTCCGTGGCGGGCGCCATCAGGCCAGGTGCTACGTCAGTGATGCGGCCGGCTTGCACGGCCACAGACATATTGGTGCGGCCGTCGGGCAGGGTGGCGTTGTGGACCAGCAAATCCAGCATAAGCGGGCTCCGTCAGGGTTGCTATCAAATATATAACACCCCATTCAATGTGGACGGGGGCTACAGGCCGATTTGGCTTAAACGCTTACTGGGTTCCGAAGATTCGGTCACCCGCATCACCCAGACCCGGCAGGATGTATCCGTGGTCGTTCAACTCGCGGTCGATGGCGGCGGTGTAGATTTCTACATCAGGGTGTTCTTTGTACAGCGTATTGATGCCCTCAGGGCAGGTCAGCAGGCACAAAAACTTGATGGACTTGGGTTTGCAGACCTTCAGGCGGGTGATGCAGGCCGCGGCCGAATTGCCGGTGGCCAGCATGGGGTCCACGACGATGATGTCGCGCTCTTCCATGGATTTGGGCATCTTGAAGTAATACTCCACCGGCTGCAGCGTCTTGGGGTCGCGGTACAGGCCGATATGGCCCACGCGCGCACCGGGCACCACGGACAACACACCGTCCAGAATGCCGTTACCAGCGCGCAATATGGACACAAACACCAGCTTCTTGCCGTCGATGACCTTGGCGGTCATCTTCTCCAGCGGGGTTTCGATCTCGATGTCCTGCGTGGCCATGTCGCGCGTGACCTCATAAGCCATCAGGCTGGAGAGTTCATTGAGCAGCCGGCGAAAGCTGTTGGTGCTGGCCTCTTTGTTGCGCATCAGGCTCAGCTTGTGCTGGACCAGAGGGTGGTCTATCAGGTGGACATTGGCGCGGGCTGCGGGGTTGATGGGTGTCATGGCTGTCTATCGATCGGTATGGATTGGAATGGGTGGAGTTTAGGCTTGCCAAACTCTAACGCAAGTTGCGGGCCGTCAGGCCCCCAAAACGGGCGGGCGGTCGCGCAGGCTTTCCAGGATGCGTTCAAACATGGCGTTGCCGTCGTCACCGGTCACGTGCTTCCATTGCACGTGTTGGGTGACCCGCTGGCGGTGGCGCAGCGTCGCCAGCCACACGTCGTGAAGCGGCGTCTTGCAGGTCAGCGCCAGCACCAGCAATGCCATTTGCTCGGGCAGGTAGAACGAGCCGTGCACGCCATCTTCGCCGTCCTTGAGCACGGTGCTGAGCTGGTCCACCGATAACATGTGCCTTCCGAGTGCGGCCATGTCCTTGGGAGCATTCTGGAAGTACATGCCTGTTTCAGCGCACCAGGCGGCCAGCGCCTGGGCATAGGCCTGCAGGTCCTCTTCGCTGCGAAGCGCGTTTTGCGCCAACCGCGGGTCGCGCTTGCCGTGGAAGTGGATGAACATGCGCTCGTGCTCGGGCATGAACGCAGGCCGGATGCGGTCACGCAGTTGCGGTCCGCCGATTTCATCCAGACGTTGCAACCAGGCCTCGCTGACCGTTGGCAGCCACCAGCGCACCGAGAAGTGCACAACCTGGCGGTCGTGCTCGGGCTGCAATTGCAGGGAAAAGGCCTGTACCGTTGGCCCATAGCTGCGCTGTACCAGCCGTGTGTGCTCCCACAGCGGATGGGGCTTGACCTCAAAGCCCAGAGGGGCCAGTTTCTCCATCAGCGCACCGCACAGCACATCCAGTGAATACGGCGTCCTGGTGGGGTCGAATGCTCCGGCCGTTGGTGCGGGGCCTGGCTCCGCCCGCGGCGCCCGGTCCGCGAAAGGCTCGGTGTTGCCGTCGTCATACACCACCTGGCGGTCCAGCCGATACAGCGCGCCGCCCTGGGGCTCCAGCAACTGCAGCCCAGCATCGGCCGCCACGTGGCCCAGGGTGGAGATCACGGTGGCGTCGATGGCGTTCAGATCCACGCCGAGGTTGAGCGGCGAGCTGTCCACCGGGCCAACCGGCAGGCCTTCGGTCCAGATCAGGGCTTGGTCGACGCCATTGGCATTGGCGGCCAGCGGGTAATAACACTGCACCTCGCGCAGAAATTGGTCGAACATGGCCGCCACCCGGGGCGAGACGGGCTGATCACGGTTGCAGGCCGTCAAGGCGCCGCGCACGTCAGTGGCGGTAATCCGGTCGAAGATCTGGATGATGAAGCCCATGGAGACAAATTGCTATAACAATAGGAGCGATACAACTATATTCCACGGGGGCTACAGCTGAATTTGATATATGACTATCCGGCTGAGGCACCTGTGGTGCATTTTTTTGAGCCTCAGCGCTTTGAGCCACCAAAAATACCACCCAGCACCCCGCGGATGATCTGGCGCCCCACCTCGCGCCCGATGGAGCTGGCGGCGCTGCGGGCCAGCTGTTCACCCACGCTGGTGCGGGTGCGGCGGGTGCCGCCGCCCAACATGTCGCCTATCGAATCAAAGATGCCCTTCTCGGGTACTGCAGGCGCATCGGGTGCACCTGCTGGTGCACGGGTGGTGGGCGAGGGCAAACCATTGGGTGCTGGCGCTACTGTGCCGGCAGGCTGGCGGGCTTGGGTGCGGCCTTTGATGGCTTCAAACGCCGACTCCCGGTCCACTTCTTTTTCGTATACGCCGGCGACCAGCGATTCGGCCAGCAGCGTTTTGCGTTGCTCGGGCGTGATAGGGCCGATCTGGCTGCACGGAGGCAGTACAAATACACGTTCGGTGATGGAGGGCCGGCCCTTGTCGTCCAGAAAACTGACCAGTGCTTCACCCACAGCCAGCTCCGTGATGGCCGTACCAATGTCCAGCCCCGGCTTGGCACGCATGGTATCGGCTGCCGATTTGACGGCCTTCTGGTCACGTGGCGTGAAGGCGCGCAGCGCGTGTTGCACGCGGTTGCCTAACTGGGCCAGCACGGTGTCGGGTATGTCCAGCGGGTTCTGCGTCACAAAGTACACCCCCACGCCTTTGCTGCGCACCAGGCGTACCACCAGTTCGATACGCTCCAGCAGCACCTTGGGTGCGTCGTTGAATAACAAATGGGCCTCGTCGAAGAAAAACACCATCTTGGGCTTGTCCAGGTCGCCCACCTCGGGCAAGGTCTCGAACAGCTCGCTCAGCATCCACAACAAAAAGGTGGCGTACAGACGGGGTGCGTTCATCAGTTTGTCCGCAGCCAATATGTTGACCATGCCTTGGCCCTTGGCATCGGTCTGCATGAAGTCGGCGATATTGAGCATGGGCTCGCCAAAGAACTTCTCACCGCCCTGGCTTTCGATCTGCATCAGCCCGCGCTGAATGGCCCCTATGCTGGCGGCGCTGATGTTGCCGTATTCGGTGGTGTACTGGCTGGCGTTGTCACCCACGTCCTGGCACATGGCGCGCAGGTCTTTCATGTCCAACAGCAGCAGGCCGTTGTCATCGGCAATCTTGAACACCAGTTGCAGCACACCGGCCTGGGTCTCGTTCAGGTTCAGCATGCGGGCCAGCAAAAGGGGCCCCAGGTCGCTGACGGTGGCGCGCACCGGGTGGCCTTGCTCGCCAAACACATCCCACAGCGTGGTAGGGAAGGCCTGGTAGGCCGGTGTTGGCAGTTTGCGTTCTTCGATGATCTTGGCGAGCTTGGGGCTGGGGCTGCCGGCTTGCGAGATACCGGTCAAGTCGCCCTTGATGTCGGCCATGAACACTGGCACGCCCAGGCGTGAAAAACCTTCGGCCATGGTCTGCAGCGTGATGGTCTTGCCGGTACCGGTGGCGCCGGTGATCAACCCGTGGCGGTTGGCTTTGTTCGGTAGCAGACAGCACTGGGTGTCTCCATGCTGTGCAATCAGGATGCTGGTGTCGTCAAGAGCGGCCATGGCGGTATTCTCAAAAAGTACAATTGAGCCTGTAGCGTAACGATTTTTCTAAGGATTTCACGTGGCAGGACATAGCAAATGGGCCAATATTCAGCACCGCAAGGGGCGCCAGGATGAGAAGCGACAGCGCATCTGGACCCGGGTGATGCGTGAAATCATGGTCGCCGCGCGTTTGGGCGGGGGTGACCTCAGCAGTAATCCGCGCCTGCGTCTGGCCATTGAAAAGGGCAAGGCCGCCAATATGCCGGCCGAAAACGTGAAATACGGCATTGCCAAGGCCACCGGCACGCTGGAGGGCATTGTTTACGACGAAATTCGTTATGAGGGTTACGGCATCGGCGGTGCGGCCATCATTGTGGACACCATGACCGACAACAAGGTGCGTACGGTGGCTGAAGTGCGCCACGCCTTCAGCAAACACGGCGGCAACATGGGCACAGAAGGCTCAGTCGTATTCCAGTTCAAACACTGCGGGCAACTGATTTTTGCCCCAGGCACCAGCGAAGACAAGATCATGGAAGTGGCACTGGAGGCCGGCGCCGAAGACGTGGTCACCGATGACGACGGTGCCATCGAGGTGTTGACCGCTTATGCAGAATATGAAGCTGTGAAACAGGCGCTGGAAGCCGCAGGGCTGGTTGCGGAGATTTCCGGCGTCACCATGCGCGCCGAAAACACGATTGAGCTGAGCGGCGACGACGCCGTGCGCATGCAAAAGCTGCTGGACGTGCTGGAAGACCTGGACGACACGCAAGAAATTTTCCACAACGCTGCGCTATGACAAACCACCCCATTTTTTGCAATCGCCATATGGCGCGTCGGAGTCCTACATGAATGTTCTGGTGATCGGGGGAGGCGGCCGCGAGCACGCCATGGCCTGGAAGTTGGCAGAGTCCGACAAGGTCCAAATGGTCTACGTGGCGCCAGGCAATGGCGGCACCGCGCTGGACAGCCGGCTGAAAAACGTGCCCATCACCGATGTGGTGGCGCTGCGTGAATGGGCGCAAGAGAACAAGATTGGTTTGACTGTAGTGGGACCGGAAGGCCCGCTGGCAGCCGGTGTGGTCGATGAGTTTCGTGCCCACGGCCTGCGCATCTTTGGGCCCACCCAGGCCGCCGCGCAGTTGGAAAGCTCCAAGGCCTTCTCCAAAGCCTTCATGCAGCGGCACAACATCCCCACGGCAGCCTACGAAGCCTTTACTGACCCGGTAGCCGCCCACGCCTATGTGCAGCGCATGGGTGCGCCCATCGTTGTCAAGGCCGATGGTTTGGCGGCTGGCAAGGGCGTAGTCGTGGCGATGACGCTGGATGAAGCCCATGCCGCCGTCGACTTCATGCTGCTGGACAACAAGCTGGGCGTGGTGCACAACGCGGGTGAGGGTGGCCAGGCTGTGCCGCGCGTGGTCATTGAAGAGTTTCTGGAAGGCGAAGAAGCCAGCTTCATGGTGCTGTGTGACGGCAAGGACGTGGTGGCATTGGCCACCAGCCAGGACCACAAGCGCCTGCTGGACGACGACCAGGGCCCCAACACGGGCGGCATGGGTGCCTACTCGCCCGCACCCGTGGTCACACCCCAGGTGCATGCACGCGCCATGCGCGAGATCATTTTGCCCACGCTCAAGGGCATGGAGCAGGACGGCATCCCGTATACCGGCTTTTTGTACGCCGGCTTGATGATCGACCCCCAGGGCCAGGTCAAGACGCTGGAATTCAACTGCCGCATGGGTGACCCGGAGACACAGCCCATTCTGATGCGCCTGAAGACGGATTTTGTGGACGTACTGATGGCCGCCACCGAACACGGAGGGTTGGCCAATCTGGAGCTGGACTGGGACCGCCGTACCGCCTTGGGTGTGGTGTTGGCGGCGTTTGGTTACCCCAGCACGCCGCGCAAGGGTGATGTGATCAAGGGCCTTCCTGCCGCACAGGAAACCTGCATGGTCTTCCACGCAGGGACCGAGGCCCGTGATGGTGCCACGCTGACCAGCGGTGGGCGCGTGTTGTGCGTGACGGCTTTGGCCGAGAACGCCAAGGCCGCTCGCCAGGTGGCCTATGAAGCCATTCCGGGTATCCGTTTCGACGGCATGCAGTTTCGCCAGGACATTGGCCACAGGGCCATGAAAACTGCCGCAGACGGCAAGGCCGGCCGGTGAGTGACGTGCGTGTGGCGCAGGTGCGGGCCTACCTGACAGGCTTGCAGGAACGCATCACGGGGGCCGTGGCCGCGCTGGACGATACGCAGAATTTTGTGTCGGATGCCTGGGAAAAGGCACCTGACGAACCACTGCAAGGCAATGGCATCACCCGCATTCTGGAAGGCGGTGCGGTGTTTGAGCGCGCCGGTTGTGGTTTCTCCCACGTGCGCGGTCCCAAGCTGCCCCCGTCGGCCACCCAGCACCGGCCGGAACTGGCAGGTGCACCCTTTGAAGCCATGGGGGTGTCCCTGGTTTTCCACCCCCGCAACCCCTACGTGCCCACCGTGCACATGAATGTGCGCATGATTTCCGCAGGCCACCCGGAGCAAGAGGCCGTGTGCTGGTTTGGCGGTGGCATGGATCTGACGCCTTTCTACGGCTTCGAGGAAGATGCGCGCCATTTCCACGCGACGTGTCGGGATGCGGTTCAGCCTTTTGGCACCGAAAAGTACCCGCACTTCAAAAAGTGGTGCGATGAATATTTCTACCTGAAGCACCGCGACGAGCAGCGCGGCATTGGCGGCATCTTTTACGACGACTTTGCCGAGGGCGGTTTTGACAATGGTTTTGCACTGATGCAGGCCGTGGGGGATGCATTCCTGAAGGCCTATTTGCCTGTCGTCGAACGCCGCAAGGACACGGCCTATGGCGAGCGCGAACGCGCCTTCCAGCTGTACCGCCGTGGCCGTTATGTGGAATTCAACCTGGTGTGGGACCGGGGCACACACTTTGGATTGCAATCCGGTGGTCGCACCGAATCCATCCTGCTCTCCATGCCGCCTTTGGCCAGTTGGGCCTACCAGGCGGTGCCGGAAGCCGGATCGCCGGAGGCAGCGCTGTATACACACTTCTTGCCCCGGCGAGACTGGGTGGTCTGATCGTGGCAGCAGCATTGCCGCGGCGCATCGGCATATTTGGTGGGGCCTTTGATCCACCCCATATTGCCCATGTGGCATTGGCGCGGGCAGCCATAGAGCAGTTGCGGCTGGATGTGCTGTTTGTCATACCCACCGGTGAGGCCTGGCACAAGAGCCGGACGCTGACATCGGCCGCGCACCGGCTGGAAATGGCGCATCTGGCCTTCGCAGAACTGGACTGCGTAGTGGTGGACCCGCGTGAGACCCTGCGTACCGGCCCCAGCTATACCGTGGACACTTTGTTGGAATTGCGCACCGAATTCCCGCTGGCCCAGCTGTATCTGGTTCTGGGTGAAGACCAGGCCCAGGCACTGGCTTCCTGGCACCGAATCAGTGAGATTCCCGGTATCGCTACAATATGTGTAGCTGAACGCGCCGATTTCACGAGGGCTGAGGGCATATTTAATGCATTGCCCGCCGGAATTTCAGGCTTGCGACAGCTGGAAATGCCTCCCATGGAGGTCAGTGCGACTGATATTCGCATGCGTTTGGCCCGCGGCCAAAGCGCTACCCCACTGGTTTTTGATCCCGTTGCGCGTTATATTGCCCAACACCACCTTTACCGAACTGCCTGATGAATACATCCACCGTTGCCAAAAAAGACATTACCAAGCTCCAGCGCGCCATCGTCGATGGTCTGGAAGACGTCAAAGCCCAGGATATCCAGGTGTTTGACACGGAGCATTTGTCCTCATTGTTCGAACGGGTCATCGTGGCGTCAGGTACTTCCAACCGGCAAACCAAAGGCCTGGCCGCCAGCGTGCGCGATGCCGTGCGCGAAGCGGGTTTTGCCAAGCCACGGATAGAGGGTGAAGAAAACGGAGAGTGGATCATTGTGGATTGTGGGCAGGCTGTGGTCCACATCATGCAGCCCACGTTCCGTACGTACTACAACCTGGAAGAGCTGTGGGGCGAAAAGCCGGTACGGCTCAAGCTCGGCTCGGCCAAACCGGCCATGGCCGAAAGCGCCAAGCCTGCAGTCAAGGCTGCTCCCAAGGTAGAGCCGACCCTGAAGCGTTCCAACGCGGCCAAGAAGGGTGTGGCCGAAGCCTTCCCTTCCAAGGCGCAGTTGAAGAAGGATGCCGACAAGGCGGCCAAGACCAAGGCACCGGCCCGCAAGACCGCTGCAGCAAAGCCTGCGGCTAAATCTGCAGGTGCAACTGGCACCGCCGCTCCCGCCAAGAAAGTGGCTGCGAAAAAGGTGCCGGTTTCCGCCAAGCGCACGGTTGTTGGCAAACCAGTTGCCAAACCCGCGGCCAAGAAACCTGCCACCAAGAAAACCGCCCCCCGTAAAGCCTGATCCCGTTCGTGCGGCTGATCATCGTCGCCGTCGGTCAGCGGGTGCCCGATTGGGCGCAAACGGCCTGGGATGACTACGCAAAGCGCTTCCCGCATGAGCTCAAAGTGGAGCTCAAGGCCGTCAAGACCGAGCCGCGGAGCTCCAAAACACTGGAAACCCTGTTTGCCGCTGAACGCGCGCGCATAGAGGCCGCCATTCCCAAGGGCACGCGTATTGTGGCGCTGGACGAGCGGGGCACTACAGTGACCACGATGGCATTGGCCTCCAAGCTCAAGGACTGGCAGTTGGGTGGCTCCGACGTGGCCTTGGTCATTGGTGGACCGGATGGGCTGGACCCGGCCTTTCGCCAAGCCGCGCATGAGCGCATCCGCCTTTCTGACTTGACCTTGCCGCACGCCATGGTGCGTGTGTTGCTGATCGAACAGCTGTACCGCGCATGGTCAGTCAATGCCAACCACCCCTACCATCGTGAGTAATATGGCTCCCTCTGTTCCCGACTTCATCTATCTGGCGTCGCAGAGTCCGCGCCGCAGCCAATTGCTGGAGCAGCTCGGCGTGCGCCACGCGCTGTTGCTGCCGGATGCAGAAGAAGACTCCGAAGCCCTGGAGGTCGTGCATCGCAACGAGGCCCCCAAGACCTATGTGCAACGTGTTACTGCGCTCAAGCTGCAGGCAGCCCAACAGCGTCTGGTGCGCCGTAACCTGCAGCCCGCTCCCATTCTCTGCGCCGATACAACCGTGGCCATGGGGCAAACCATTTTTGGAAAACCTGAAGATGCCGAAGACGCCAAGCGTATGCTGCGTGCGCTGTCCAATCGGCCGCACCGGGTGCTGACGGCAATCGCCATCGGCGTGGATGACCAATATGCCGCCGCCTGTAGCGAATCCTGGGTCACATTTGCAGAGTTGAGCGAGTCCGATATCGAAGCTTATGTGGCCTCTGGTGAGCCTATGGGAAAGGCCGGCGCCTATGCGGTGCAGGGAAGGGCGGCTGCGCATATCGCCCACATGAGCGGCTCCTACTCTGGCATCATGGGCCTGCCACTCTATGAGACCGCGCAGGCGCTGCGGTCTCTGGGGTTCACGCCCTGAATCGATCAAACCGGATACCTGTGATGCAAAACAATGACATTTTGATCAATTGGTCCCCCCAGGAGGCGCGTGTTGCCATCCTGGAAAACGGAGCTTTGCAGGAACTGCATGTAGAGCGCACACTGGAGCGTGGCCTGGTCGGAAATGTTTATTTGGGCAAGGTGGCCCGTGTATTGCCCGGCATGCAGTCGGCATTCATAGACATAGGGCTGGAGCGCGCCGCCTTCTTGCATGTTGCAGATGTATGGCACCGCCAGCCCGAAGGCGAGGCGCCTTTTATAGCCAAGGGTGCCGCACCGGTTGTCCCGATCGAGAAGCAGATTTTCGAAGGCCAGGCCTTGATGGTGCAAGTCATCAAGGAGCCCATCGGCACCAAGGGTGCACGCTTGTCTACACAGATCAGCATTGCCGGTCGCCTGCTGGTATTTCTGCCGCAGGATGACCACATTGGTGTGTCGCAAAAGATACCCAGCAACCAGCGCGATGAATTGCGCGCGCGTATGCAGCACCTGGCCGGAACACAGGGTGGCGGCTTTATCCTGAGGACCAATGGCGAAGACGCCTCTGATGCCGAGCTGGCCGACGATATTGGTTATTTGCGCAAAGCCTGGGCGCGTGTCAAGGAAGCATCCACCCGCCTGCCACCGCAATCACTGCTGCACCAGGATTTGAGTCTTTTGCAGCGCGTGCTGCGCGACATGGTGGGCGAGGCCACCCAGACCATTCGCGTGGATTCACGTGAACAGTTTGAGGCCCTGAAAGCCTTTGGCGCCGAGTTCATGCCCATGGCAGCCGAAAAATTGCAGCACTACAAGGGTGAACGCCCGATCTTTGACCTCTTCTCGATAGACGAAGAAATCGAAAAAGCGCTGGGCCGCCGGGTAGACCTCAAGTCGGGTGGTTACCTCATCGTGGACCAGACTGAAGCGTTGACCACGATAGATGTCAACACCGGCGGGTTTGTCGGTGCCCGCAACTTTGACGACACGATCTTCAAGACGAATCTGGAAGCGGGGCAGGCCATCGCGCGCCAATTGCGACTGCGCAACCTGGGCGGCATCATCATTGTGGATTTCATCGACATGGTGCGCGAAGACCACCGGGACGCGGTATTGGCCGAGTTCCGCAAACAGTTGTCGCGCGACCGTGTCAAGACCATGGCCGGCGGCTTCTCCCAGCTCGGCTTGGTGGAGATGACACGCAAACGCACACGCGAATCATTGGCCCACATGTTGTGTGAACCCTGTGCGGCTTGCCAGGGCAAAGGCATTGTCAAAACCGCGCGCAGCGTGGCCTATGACATTTTTCGCGAGATCTTGCGCGAGGCACGGCAGTTCAACCCGCGCGAATTTCGTGTGGTGGCATCTCCCAAGGTCATCGAGCTGTTTCTGGATGAAGAAAGTCAGCATCTCGCAGGTCTGAGTGAATTCATAGGAAAGCCTGTGTCGCTGCAGAGCGAGGCTGCTATGGGTCAGGACCAGTACGATATCGTCCTGCTGTAGTCTTTTCGTTTTTTGCTCACCGCATCGTCCACCGTGCACTCCAAAGTCAAAAGCCGCTCACCGGTACCCATACTGACCTACCACCAGATTGCGGAAGCGTCTCCCAAAGGCGCGGGTTTTCGTAGCCTGAGCGTTGCACCAGCCGACTTTCAGCGGCAAATGGCGTTACTGCATGGCATGGGTTACCACGGCCTGTCCATGACGGCGCTGCAGCCCTACCTGCGCGGTGAGCGCCAGGGCAAAGTCTTTGGTATCACCTTTGATGACGGTTACCTGAACAACCTGACCCATGCGTTGCCCGTGTTGCAATGGTACGGTTTTTCTTCCACTTGTTACGTGGTGAGTGGCATGTTGGGCCAGACCAATAGCTGGGATGCTGCCATGGGTGTACCTTCATCTGAATTGATGTCCGCAGCCCATTTGCGGCAGTGGGTTGCCGGCCGGCAAGAGGTGGGTGCACATACCCGCAACCATGTGCGCTTGCTCGCTCTGGATGCTGTGGCATGCGACGCAGAAATTGCATTGTGCAAGGAAGAGCTGGAACACATTACCGGCACAGCGGTCAGCCACTTTTGTTATCCCTATGGCGAGTTCAGAGCCGAGCATGTGGAGATGGTCCGTCAGGCCAATTACATGACGGCCACAACCACCCGGCGCGGCCGCAGCTACGCGGGTGACGGCATGTTGGAGTTGCCCCGTGTACCAGTATTGCGCAGAACCCACCGCATGCTGCTGTGGTGGAAGCTGGTGTCACGGTACGAAGACCGTCGGCGGGACTGACGGTGGTGGCCGCCCCGCCCAAACGGCTTCGCATCGCAGTTCTGAACCGGATTTTTCGGCCAACCGGAGGCGGTGCCGAGCGGTATTCCATAGCGCTGGTTGAGCAACTAGCGGCACGCCACGACATCCATGTGTTCGCCCAACAGATTGACCACCAGTGGCCCGGTGTCACCTATCACCCGGTTACTTGGCCCTTTGACAAACCACGCTGGATCAACCAGCTGTGGTTTGCACTGGCGACTTGGTGGCATACACGGCGTGGATATGACGTAGTGCATTCCCATGAGAATACCTGGCATGGTCAGGTGCAAACCGTGCATGTGGTGCCAGTCAAGCACAGTCTGTTGCAAGGGCGCACGGGGTGGCGGATGGCTCTGCGCTGGATCAAGATCGCTACCAGTCCACGCCTGATAGCCTACTTGGGCCTGGAGTACTTTCGCTACAAACCCCGCGCAGACCGTTGTGTGGTGCTGGCATCCGACAGTTTGAAGCCTGTGATGGCGCAGAGTTACCCCGGTGCGGTGCATGCTTTGCGGGTGGTTACACCCGGCGTTGCCAGTGTGCCCGGGGTCACTGGTGCAGAGCACAAGATTGCGGCGCGGACCAGACTGGGGTTGCCGGTGGAGGGGCGTTGCATACTGTTTGTGGGCAATGATTACCGCAAGAAAGGTCTGGACGCCCTACTGGCTGCATTGCCCACATTGCCAAAGGATTGTTTTGTCGCCGTGGTGGGCAATGCAGCACAAATTGCCTTGTTCAAGGCAGATGTGGACGCCAGCAGTAACCGAGGCCGTGTGTTCTTTCTGGGCGCGTTGCGTGCGGTGGACGAAGCCTACCGCGCTGCTGATTGCCTGGCCCACCCCACACTGGAAGACACGTTTGCGATGGTGGTGTTGGAGGCCATGGCGCATGGCTTGCCGGTAGTTGTCAGCAGTGTCGAATTTTGTGGCATCTCGGGTTTGTTGACACACGAGACCAATGCCTTGATTGTGACGCAGCCGCGTGACGACAGAGAGCTGGCTGGTGCATTGCTGCGCGTGTTGACGGACGCAGCGCTGGCGCACACATTAGGTGCCAACGGTCTGCATTTTGCCCACCAGCATTTGTGGTCGACGCAGGCGTGTCTGCAGGAAGCAATTTACCAGGCGGTGGCGTCAGCCGATTAGGTCTGGCGTGTCCTTGGCGACAAAGGACTCCAGTCCCATCTGGAACAGCCTTGCATAGTGACCGCCTTTTTCCATCAGCTCCTGGTGGTTTCCCGATTCGACAATGCTCCCCGCATCCATGGCAACGATCCGGTCCGCATGCATGACGGTGGACAGCCGGTGTGCAATCACCAGCGTGGTGCGGTTGCGCATCAGGCCTTGCAAGGCTTCTTGCACGGCACGCTCCGATTCGGTGTCCAGCGCCGACGTGGCTTCATCCAGAATCAGAATCGGCGCATCCTTGTACAGTGCACGTGCAATCGCCAGGCGCTGGCGCTGACCACCTGACAGTTGCATGGCGTTGTGCCCTACAACGGTGTCTATGCCCTGTGGCAGATCGTTGATCAACCCGCCCAGATTGGCAGCACGCAAACATTCCGTCACCTTGCTGCGGTTCAGGTCCATACCCAGCGCCACGTTGGCGGCGATGCTGTCATTGAGCATGATGACGTGCTGGCTGACAAAGGCAAACTGTGAGCGCAGGGACTGCAAATTCCAGTCCTGAATTGCGTGGCCATCCAGCAAGATTATGCCGGCGCTGGTATCGACAAAACGTGGCAGCAAGTTGACTAGCGTGGATTTGCCGGCACCCGACGCACCCACAATGGCAATGGTTTCGCCGGCAGACACGGACAAATCCAGCTGGTTGATCACGGGGGTTGCCCCCGACGCATATTGCACACTGACCTGGCGAAACTGGATATCACCCGTGGCCCGTGACTTGGCAAACGTACCTTCTGTTTCGCTCGGTGTTGCGTTGATCAGTGCCAGACCGCGCTCCAGGGCCACCAGGCCTCGGGTAATGGGGCTGGATACTTCCGACAACTGCCGTATCGGCGCGATGATCATCAACATGGCGGTGACAAAGGCCACAAAACCGCCCACCGATGTGCCACTGGTGGCGCTCTGCGCAAGTGCCACTGAAATGACAGCAGAGAGTGCTACTGCCGCCAGCATTTGTGTCATGGGTGTCATGGCTGCACCCGCCACGGTCGACTTCATGGCCAGATGGCGCAGAGCTCCGGCCAACTTCTCGAAACGCGCTGCCTGCGAAGCTTGGCCCGAGTACAGTCGCACGTCTTTATGGGCCAGTACGTTCTCTTCGACCACGTAGGCCAGGCTGTCGGTAGCTTCCTGGTTGGCCTTGGTGAGTTTGTGCAGGCGCGAGGTGAGCTTGCGCATGACCCATGCGACGGCAGGAAACACTGCGATCACGATCAGCGTGAGCTGCCAATTGAGATACAACAGGTAACCCATCAACGCAATCAGTGTCAGCGCGTTGCGTGTCAGGCTCAGTAGTGAGTTGACCAGCATGGACGCGCCGGTTTGGGTCTCGTAGACGATGGAATTGGACAGCGAGCTTGAGCTCTGCGCAGAAAACAGCTGCAAGTGCGCCTGCAATACCTTTTCGAACATGGCGCCGCGCAGGCTGGTCAGGCCATTGTTGGTGATGCTGGCGAGCCCAATCTGTGCAACGTAACCGGCCAATCCCCGCACGGCAAAAATCGACAACAACACGACGGGTACCGTCCACAGTTCCAGGTCGCGTTTGCCAAACCCGCGTTCCAGCAAGATATCAAACATGGCGGGAATCAGGGGTTCCGTCGCGGCGCCGACAATCGCCCCCAAAGCAACCATGAGCCAGGTACCAGGGGATTTTCCGAAGTAGGGCCACAAAGGCCGTATGCGTTGAATGAGCCCCCTGGGTTGAGGCAACACATTTTCAGACGCGTCGGCAATTGGAGTTTCTGGCGTCATGGCTATGCCTTGCTGAGGGTGGCTGGTTGAGCGGTTGACGCTGGAGCTGTGGGTATGCTTCGCGCGCCCAGTGCCAGCAGAATCCCCAGGCTTATGCAGAAAAAGTCACCAATCCAGTCGTCGTACAAAGTCGAGTTGAACAGACACGCCACAGCCATGGCCGCCACCACAGACAAAGTGGCGCGTTGGACGCTGTCGGGGAAGCGAAGGGCGTCGCGCACCATACACGCAATCAAAGCCAGAAATGCAAGCAAACCGCCCACACCCAGTTCAACGCCCCATAACAAATACTCCTGGTGGGGGTTGCTGTGGTTGCCTTCGCCAAATAGTTGGGTTCCAGTTTTGGTGTCTTCAAACCGCTTGACGGCTGGCGTCCATGCACCAACGCCGTGACCCTGAAGGGGTTTGGCTTCCATAGCCTGTACGGAGCGGTACCAGGCATTCAACCGCCAACCCGACGAATCTGCTGCGGCCACTTGCTGGCTCTTCGAGTAATTCACACTCTCGCTGATGATCTTGGTAACACGCTCGTGTACTTGTGCGGAGACAAAAGACAGCCCCAACAATACGGCCAAGGGTGTCACAACCATGGTTGCGATACGAAAACGCTTTGGCATCGCCCACATCAAACCCAGCGTCAGCGTGGTCAAAGCCACCACATAGCCGGTTCGCCCCTCCAGGAGCAACAATGCATTGGCCAATGCCAGGAGTGCCGCAATGGTGCCCAGCCATTTCGGCCACAGACCTTCGTGGCGCATGTGCCAGAACACTGCCGCTGCGGCGGCAAACATGATGGACTGGTCCAGGTAGGTAGAAAAAACCACATACTTGGTTGCGACGTCTCCGACCCAGGGTATGGGGACACCCAGGAACATCAGCCATGAGCTCAGCAGCAGAAAAACCTGGCCGCCTGCGTAGAACAGCAGGCCGATACGCGCTTCGCGCAGCGTGCGGATGAAACTCACCATCAGCAGGATGCCCATCAGCTTGGCGTGTTTCACATAGCTGTACAGGGCAGATTCCATGTCCGCCTCTGTCCAAAGCAAACTGAATGCAAACACCACCAGAACGCCCAAAATGGCATAGGTCGTCCAGAGCCGCTGCAAACTAGAATCGCTGCGCCGTGTCCAGTGGTTAGTGATAAGGTAAAACAGCCCCAGAACAAACAACAGGATCTTGGCCAGACTGATCCACGCTATGGGCAGGCTGACGGACAGTGCTGCCAGGCAGACCACGAACAGGCGAACATTCCACTTGGTGGTTGCGTCAACCATTGCTGGAGGGGTGCTTGGGCGCTTGCCAGGCGGCGCCTTTTTGAATTTCCACGGCTTTCGCGTAGCGGTAGAAGGTGCCTTCAAAATTGCCCAGTGCAATGACAAAACCGGCCCAACCGTCAAGGAAGCCGAGTTTGAAGACATAGTGCTTGGTGAAGGACCATATGCCGTGGCCCAGCGCGCTGCCCATACTGATCTTTTTGTGTTTGATCTTTTCCGCGCCCAACGTGGAGTAACGGTTGGACTTGTGCATGACCTCGGCCATGTTCTTGAACGGGAACTGCCAGATCGGATTCTGCAGATGGCTTATGGGTTTGTCGGTCTTCAGCACATAACCTTCGTGTACCGGCTTCAGGTCGTACTCCATCGCACCATTGCGGAACAGCTGGGGTTGACGGTAGTTGGGATACCAGCCCGAATGCTTGATCCAGCGGCCCATGAAGTAGTTGCGGCGCGGCATCCAGTACACGTCGGCAGCATTCGGGTCATTGGTAATCGCGCGGATCTCCTGTTCGGCTTCCGGGGTGCAGCGTTCGTCCGCATCCAGGCTGAAAATCCATTCGTGCGTGCAGGCCGCGAGCGCGCTGTTGCGCAGTGCACCAAAGCCTTTGAAGTCGACCTGAACAACCTTCGCACCCATGCGTGTGGCAATCTCGGGTGTGCCATCGGTGCTCCAGGAGTCCACCAGCACCACTTCATCAGCCCACTGCACACTTTCTATGGTGGCAGCAACTTTTTCGGCTTCGTTGAAGGCGATGATATAGACGGAAATTTTGCTCATCGGGGGTGGTAGTATTCGGCCACTTGGCGCGCTGCAGGCGGTTGCCAGCCGCGTAGTCTAGTTCAAAATGAATGCCTCCCAACTTGTTTCCGTGGTCATCACGACCTATAACCGCAGCGATGCCTTGCTGGCGGTTCTGGCTGGTTTGGCATGCCAGACAGACCGCCATTTTGAGGTGGTCGTAGCAGACGACGGCTCACGTGACGAACACCGATCGGCTCTCCTGCAGGCCCCAGTGGCGCAGGCCTTGCGGGTGACGCACGTGTGGCACCCGGATGTTGGTTTCACGGCGTCGCGTGTTCGCAACCGCGGCGTAGCAGCCTCACGCGGTGAATACATCGTGTTTCTCGACGGGGATTGTGTTCCCGAAGTGGACTTCATTGCCAGGCACAAACTGCTCGCCAGTCCGGGGTTTTTCGTCAACGGTAGCCGCGTGTTGTTGTCTGCTGGATTTACGAGCCAGGTCCTGACCGACACGGAACTAATCTGTGGGCGATCGATCTGGTACTGGGTCTGTCAGAGGATGCGCGGGCATGCCAGTAAACTAACTGGCTTGGTGCGCCTTCCCGATTTCCGCCTGCGCAATAGCAAAGCGTTTTCCTGGAAAGGCATACGGAGTTGCAACTTTGGATGCTGGCGCACAGACTTTGAGCGGGTAAACGGATTTGATGAGTCATTTGTGGGATGGGGGCATGAGGATGCGGACTTTGTTTTACGGCTGCATAACAGTGGTGTCACCCGAAAAAACGGGTTTTGCGCGACGGAGGTGTTTCACCTGTGGCACAAGGAGGCTGCCCGCAACCAGGAGTCGCACAATGCTGCGGTTGTGAAAGCCCGTGCATCTACTACGGTAACCCAGCCAACACTGGGTTACACACAAGAGCGTATCAATGATGATGTGCTCATCACAAGACTGGGATAATGCAAAGATGTTGAAGCGTCACCTGTTTATATTGATTGCAAGTCTGGTTTGCGGCTCTGCCTTTGCGCAGTTCCGCGTTGAAGTGTCCGGAGTCGGTTTGACCCAGGTCCCTATTGCAATCGCCACTTTTCGCGGAGAAGAATCCGCACCCCAAAAAATAGGCAGCATCGTGCAGGCCGATCTGGAACGCAGCGGGCAATTTCGCGCTGTGGACAGCAGTGGTGCCGCCATGGACGAAGGCTCCCGGCCCGAAGTGTCCACCTGGCGGCAAAAAGGAGCCGATGCGCTAGTCACTGGCAGCATCACCCGTTTGGCCGATGGCCGTTTTGATGTGCGCATGCGCCTGTGGGATGTGGTGCGTGGCACGGATCTGGGTGGTCAAAGCTACGCCGTGGTTGCAGGCGATTTGCGCCTGGTGGCGCACCGCGTGGCTGACTTTGTGTATGAAAAATTGACCGGTGACAAGGGTATATTCTCAACCCGCATCGCCTATGTGACCAAGGTTGGCCAAACGTATAACCTTTGGGTGGCCGATGCCGATGGTGAAAGCGCGCAAAGTGCCCTTAACAGTGCTGAGCCCATCATCTCGCCATCGTGGGCACCGAATGGTCAACAACTGGCTTATGTCTCGTTTGAATCGCGCAAGCCCGTCATTTTTGTGCACGATGTTGCGACGGGTAAGCGGCGACTGGTCGCCAATTTCAGGGGATCCAACAGTGCGCCCGCTTGGTCGCCGGATGGCAAAACCCTTGCAGCAACCTTGACCCGCGATGGTGGTTCTCAGTTGTACCTTATGGACGCCACCGGTGGCGAGCCCAGGCGCCTGGCCCAAAACAGCTCCATCGACACCGAACCCACCTTCACGACAAATGGTAAATCCATTTACTTTGTCAGTGACCGCGGTGGCGCTCCACAAATTTACCGCATGCCTTCCACAGGCGGCAATGCAGAGCGTGTGACGTTTACTGGCACTTACAATATTTCACCGTCCTTGAGTCCGGACGGCAAATGGCTGGCATATATTTCGCGGGTCAGCGGCGTATTCAAATTACACGTCATGGACCTGGCAACGGGCGCCACCAATGCCATCACGGACACGACGGCCGACGAGAATCCCAGTTTTTCCCCCAATGGACGCCTCATCATTTACGCCACCCAGCAACAGGGGCGCGAAGCGCTGATGACAACCACTGTGGATGGAAAGATCAAGGCCCGTCTGGCTGGCCAAAATGGTGATATTCGGGAGCCCGATTGGGGCCCGATGCAGAAGTAATTTCAATTTAAAAGGAGTACGAGATGAAACAATTGGTATTGGTGGCAGCGGTTGCTATTTTCTTGAGCGCTTGCAGTTCTACAAAATTGGACAATGCGCCAGTTGAAGACAAATCCGGAACCAGCGTTGCATTGCCCGGTGGTGCCGGCACCGGTACGGCAGGCGAGCGCACTGTCACCCCAGTGGCCCTGGACAAGAGCAAAGTACCTGATGTCGCCAACCGTGTGGTCTATTTTGACTATGACAGCTACGCCATTCGTCCGGAATTCCAGGCGCTGATAGAGACCAATGCCAAGTTGGTCCGGGCAGACAAGTCCAAGAAGATTGCCATTGAAGGCCACACCGACGAGCGCGGTGGCCGTGAGTACAACCTGGCCTTGGGTCAAAAACGCGCCGAAGCAGTTCGCCGCGCCATGGGTCTGTTGGGCGTGCCGGAGGGCCAATTGGAAGCGGTGAGCTTTGGCAAGGAGAAGCCTGCTGCGATGGGCTCTACCGAAGACGCCATGGCAAAGAACCGTCGCGCTGAAATCTCGTACCGATGAAAACCCTTGCATGGTCCTCTGTCGTGCAGTTGAGCCGCGTCGCGGCCGCTGCTGCTGTGATGGTGGCCTGCATGGGCAATGCCTCTGCGGGGCTTTTTGATGACGACGAGGCTCGCAAGGCCATCCTGGACCTTCGGCAAAAAGTACAGCTGAACGAGCAGAAGCTGGCCGAAGAGACGCGGCGTGCGTCCGAAGAGTCGGCCCAGCTTCAGCGCAGCCTGATTGACTTGCAAAGCCAGTTGGATGTGTTGCGCACCGAGCTGGCCAAGATGCGTGGCCAGGATGAGCAAATGGCCCGTGACGTGGCCGAGTTGCAGCGCCAGCAAAAAGACGCAGTTCAAAACGTGGATGAGCGCCTGCGCAAGTTTGAGCCCGCTCGTCTGACCGTGGATGGCCGCGAGTTCCTGGCCGATCCCACCGAGAAGCTCGACTACGATGCAGCCATGGCCACCTTCCGCAAAGGTGAATTTGCCGCAGCACAAGTGGTGTTTGTTGACTTCCTCAACCGTTACCCAAAGACGGGCTTCCGGCCTTCCGCGCTGTTCTGGTTGGGCAACGCCCAGTACGCCACCAAGGACTATAAAAATGCCTTGGCTAGCTTTCGTGCCCTGGTCGCCATGGGTGGCGACCACATGCGTGTCCCGGAGGCCATATTGGCCATCGCCAACTGCCAGCTGGAGTTGAAGGACAACAAGGGCGCCCGCAAGACATTGGACGACCTGGTCGCCAACTACCCGTCCTCCGAGGCCGCACAAGCTGCCAAAGACCGTCTGGCGCGTTTGCGCTAGTCCTGCTATCCGTGGTTATGGCTCTTGCCGAAGGCGATGATGCCGACGTGGGGCGGCGCTTTTCCGGCATGGAGCGCCTCTATGGTGTGGAGCCCGCCCGTGTTATCCGTGAATCGCATGTGGCGGTAGTCGGCATCGGCGGCGTAGGCTCGTGGGTTGCCGAAGCACTTGCGCGCAGTGGCGTTGGCCGCCTGACGCTGATTGACCTGGACCACGTGGCCGAATCCAATATCAACCGCCAGGTGCACGCACTCAGTACCACGGTGGGCATGGCAAAGATCATCGCCATGCAGGAGCGCATTGCGCTGATCAATCCCGTCTGCACCGTTGTCTGTGTGGATGCCTTTGTTGAACCCGATAACTGGCCCGCTGTATTGCCAGGTGATGTGGATGCCGTCGTTGACGCCTGTGACCAGATCAAAGCCAAAACGGCCATGGCCGATTGGGCCCGGCGCAGCAAAACCACTTTCATTTCCGTAGGCGCAGCCGGTGGCAAACGCCATGCCCACAAGGTCGACATAGCAGACCTCAGCGAAACCACACACGACCCGTTGCTGGCACAACTGCGCTACCGCTTGCGCAAGGCGCACAACGCGCCCAAAGAGGGAAAGCGTATCGGTGTCACCTGCGTTTTCAGCCGGGAGGCTGTCAAGGCAGCCGACGCATCCTGCCAGATAGAGCAGGGCGACAACTCACTCAATTGCCACGGCTATGGCTCGGCGGTGTCGGTGACTGCGACCTTTGGCATGTGTGCTGCAGGTTGGGTGCTCGATAAAATTTCCGAAACCCCGAAATCGGCCAAGTAAAAAACGTTATAATTGAAAGCTTCGCAGGAAGTACTAGGCAACTAATTACTTTCTGTCGGGACCATAGCTCAGTTGGTAGAGCAGCGGACTTTTAATCCGTTTGTCGTGGGTTCGACCCCCGCTGGTCCCACCAAAGATTACCAGGGATCTTAGCTCAGCTGGTAGAGCAGCGGACTCTTAATCCGTAGGTCGAGAGTTCGAATCTCTCAGATCCCACCAATTGAAAAAGGACTTAGTCGCAAGACTAAGTCCTTTTTTCTTGGGTGCCAATCCTATATAGGCTTTTAACGCTTAGTCCCCGTGGAATATGATGAACCTGCTATCTATTGAATAGCATGTCCACTACCTTTTCAAGCTTCCACGCGGCTGGACAGCTCCAGCCATTTGTCTTCGAGCTGCGCCAGCTCGTCATTGACCAGCTTCAGGTTGCGACCAATCTCGGCGATTTCGGTCGGATGCGGGTTGGTGGACAGCCGGCTTTCCAGCGAAGCTCCTTGGGTGTTCAGCGTTTCCATGCGTGCTTCCACGTCCTGCAATTCCTTCTTGGCTTTGGGCGAGGTGTCGCCTTTTGCCTTGGGCTTTGCTGCGGCAGCTGCAACCGCTTGTACGGCAGCTTTCGCAGGTGCCTTGGCCGCCTCCTTGGCTTCTTCGCGCTGGCGTTTGGCTTCGTCCAGCAGGTAGCGCTGGTAGTCGTCCAGGTCACCATCAAACGGTTCCACACCGCCGCGTGACACCATCCAGAACTCGTCGCACACGGCACGCAGCAAAGCGCGGTCGTGGCTGACCAGCATCACGGTGCCTTCGAATTCATTGAGTGCCATGGACAGTGCTTCGCGGGTTGCCAGATCCAGGTGATTGGTTGGCTCATCCAGCAGCAAGAGGTTGGGGCGCTGCCAGACGATCATGCACAACACCAGCCGGGCTTTTTCGCCGCCGCTCATGCTGCCCACGGCTTGTTTGACCATGTCGCCCCCAAAGTTGAAGGTACCCAGGAAGCTGCGCAGGTCTTGCTCGCGCGTTTGCTGGCCGCCGATCTTGCCGGCTACCGTCATTTCCTTGACGAGGCGGATCATGTGCTCCAGCGGGTTGTCGGCGGGGCGCAGCACGTCCAGCTCCTGCTGGGCAAAGTAACCGATGTTCAGGCCCTTGCCTTCGGTGATCTCGCCGCCAATGGCGGCCAGATCACGCGCGACAGTTTTCACCAGTGTGGATTTACCCTGGCCGTTGGCACCCAGAATGCCGATGCGCTGGCCCGCCAGCACCGACTTGCTGACGTTGCGCACGATGATGGTGTGCGGTGTGCCCTCGGGCGCCTCTTCGGGCGGTGGGTAGCC
The DNA here is from genome assembly GCA_040387325.1 of Pseudomonadota bacterium. Classification (GTDB taxonomy): domain Bacteria; phylum Pseudomonadota; class Gammaproteobacteria; order Burkholderiales; family Burkholderiaceae_C; genus Allorhodoferax. The sequence continues at coordinate 55,361 of JAZKDY010000052.1, forward strand.
AAAGCTCACACCGCTCATGGACAGCATGGGGTTGGGCAGGTTGGCGGGTTCCTTGAATTCGAACGTGAAATCGGCCTCGCTGAGCAGCGGTGCAATCTTCTCCATGCGGTCCAGCGCCTTGACCCGGCTTTGCGCCTGTTTGGCCTTGCTGGCCTTGGCCTTGAAGCGGGCAATAAATTTCTGCAGGTGGGCGATCTTGTCCTGCTGTTTGGAGAAAGCGGTTTGCTGCAGCGCCATCTGTTCGGCGCGCAGGTCTTCAAACTTGCTGTAGTTGCCACCGTAACGCACGAGTTTGCCCGCGTCGATGTGCAGCGTGACATTGGTCACGGCATCCAAAAATTCGCGGTCATGGCTGATGACCACCATGGTGCCTTCGTACTTCTTGAGCCAGGCTTCCAGCCAGACCAGGGCGTCCAGGTCCAAGTGGTTGGTGGGTTCGTCCAGCAGCAGCAGGTCAGACGGACACATCAGCGCGCGGGCCAGTTGCAGGCGCATGCGCCAGCCGCCGGAGAAGCTGTCCACCGGATTGGTCAGCTCCGTGGTCTTGAAACCCAAGCCCAGGATCAGCGCCTGTGCGCGGGCCGGCGCGTCGTGGGCGCCTGCATCTTGCAGTGCCATGTAGGCGTGGGCCATGCGGTCATAGTCTTCGGTGGCTTCCGACGCCGTCACTTCTTGCTGGGCTGCCAGCAGCACGGTGTCGCCTTCAACTACAAAGTCGGTAGCGGACTGGTTCGTTTCCGGCATGTCCTGCGCGACCTGGCCCATGCGCCATTGGGTGGGAATGTAGTACTCACCGGCGTCTTCATGCAAAGAGCCGTTGAGCAGCGCAAACAGCGAGGACTTGCCGGCGCCATTGCGGCCGACCAGGCCGACTTTTTCGCCGGGGTTCAGGGTGACAGATGTGCTGTCCAGTACTACCTTGGCGCCGCGGCGCAGGGTGATATTTTTTAAGGTAATCATGGTGTTTGTAGCTAATTATGAAATTCATTGCGGAGGCTGGCGGTGGTAGGCAGGAGGACGGGGTGCTGCGAAGCTCCGTGTCCCCCGCCCGTTCCGGGCTCCTCCTTGACCTACGCTTCGCAACACCCCGCCCTCCTGCCGTGCGGCGGTGTTACTACGGCTCAGCAGAGGGGCTAAAGCAACAAGGCCTCTTTAGTTACCAGCAATACCTGGTCTTCTCCAGCGCTGGTTTCCAGCCACACCACTTCCAGTTGCGGAAATGCGGCTTCAAAGTGTTCGCGTTCGTTGCCGATCTCCAGCACCAGCACGCCGTCTTCGCTCATATGCCGCGGAGCATCCTTCAGCAGCGTGCGGATAAAGTCCATGCCATCGCTGCCGCCAGCCTGGTTGCCGCTCAGCGCCATGGCTGGCTCGGCTTTGTATTCGGCGGGCAGGTCGGCCATGCTTTGTGCGTTCACATACGGCGGGTTGCACAGGATCAGGTCGAAAGGTCCGCGGGCTGCCAGGTCTGCGGCTGCCAGGCCGTCGGATGCGAGCAGGGCGATGCGGTCTTGCAACTGGTGCTTGTCCACATTGATACGGGCCACGGCCAGCGCGTCTGCAGACAGGTCCGAGCCGGTGACCACCACGTCGGGGTAGGTCAGCGCAGCAATCACCGCCAGGCTGCCGTTGCCGGTGCACAGGTCCAGCACGGTGTGCGTGGTTTCCTTCAGCCAGTAGTCGATGCTGCCATCGACGATCAACTCCGCGATCAGCGAACGGGGCACGATGGCGCGTTCGTCCACATAAAACGCCACGCCTTGCAGCCAGGCCTCTTGCGTCAGGTAAGCGGCAGGTTTGCGGGTATCGATGCGTGCTTCCAAAATGCTAGCGACACGTTCAGCATCCGCGGGGGCTACAGCCTGATTTGCCTTGGAGTCTTCGCCGTCCAGCGGGGTGTCCAGCGGCAAGCCCAGGCTCCACAGCACCAGCCACGCGGCTTCGTCCTTGGCGTTGGTCGTGCCATGGCCAAACGAGACCTTGGCGTCCTCCAATTGCTTGGCGGAAGTCTCAATCAGTTCCAGCAGCGTCATCGTCATGCGCGGGCCTGACGGTCCAGGTTTTCCAGCACCCGGCGGTAGATGTTCTTCAGCGGCTCGATGTCGGCCACGGCGACGTATTCGTTGATCTTGTGGATGGTGGCGTTGGGTGGACCCATCTCGATCACCTGGGGGCAGATCTGGGCGATGAAGCGCCCGTCGCTGGTGCCACCGGTGGTGGAGAGCTCGGTGTGGATGCCGGTCTCTGCCAGGATGGCCTCTTGCACCGCGCCAACCAATGTGCCGGGTGTGGTCAAAAAGGGCAGGCCGCCCACGGTCCAGGTCAGGTCGTATTCCAGCTCGTATTTTTCCAGCACACGGGTCAGGCGTGATTGCAGTGACTCGGGCGTGGATTCGGTCGAGAACCGGAAATTGAAGTCAATAACCACATGCCCCGGGATCACATTGCTGGCGCCAGTGCCGCCGTGGATGTTGCTGATTTGCCAGGTGGTGGGTGGGAAGAAGGCATTGCCCTTGTCCCACTCCACGCCCACCAGTTCCGCCAGCGCGGGCGCGACCAGGTGGATGGGGTTCTTGGCCAGGTGTGGGTAGGCGATGTGACCCTGGATGCCTTTGACCGTAAGCTTGCCGCTCATCGTGCCGCGCCGGCCATTCTTGATCATGTCGCCCGTGCGCTCCACCGAGGTGGGTTCACCGACGATGCAGTAGTCAATGGTCTCGCCGCGCGCGGTCAGCGCCTTGCAGACGACCACCGTACCGTCGTTGGCCGGGCCTTCCTCGTCGCTGGTCAGCATCAGGGCGATGTTGAGCTGGGGGTTGGGGTTGGCGGCGATGAATTCCTCAATGGCCACGACAAACGCTGCCAGGGACACCTTCATGTCGCTGGCACCACGGCCAAACAGCTTGCCGTCGCGGTGCATGGGCGTGAAGGGCGCGCTGTGCCACTCGCCCAGCGGGCCGGTGGGCACCACATCGGTATGTCCGGCAAAGACCAGCGTTTTAACCAGGGTTTTGGCCGGGTTGCCGATTGCTATTGAATCAGTAGCGGATGTATCAGGTTTGGCGGGGGCTGCAGCCCGTTTTGCCCAAAGGTTTGTCACCAGGAAGTCGGCTGGGCCGCTGGTGATGGTCTCGCAAACAAAGCCCAGAACGTTCAGGCGTTGGGCGATCAGTTCCTGGCATCCGCTATCGAGTGGAGTGACAGAAGGGCGCGCAATCAGCTGCTCCGCCAAGTGCAAAGTTGCACTATTTTTTTCTGCATGCATCAATGCGTGACGTCCAGGGTAATTTCAGTGAACGAGGCATCTTCGTGCTCCTCGGCTGCTGCTGCCGGTGCTTGCGACTTGCTGAAGTCGTTTTGCATGCGCCACATCAGATTCGTGGGCGAGTCGGCATTGGCCAGGCCTTCCTTGCGATCGACAACACCTTCGACAATCAGGCGGGCAATGTCGTGCTCGAACGACTGGGAGCCGTCGGCCATGGATTGCTCCATCGCCTCCTTGACGCCGGAGAAGTCGCCTTTTTCGATCAGCTCGGCAATCAGCTTGGTGTTGAGCAGCACCTCGATGGCGGGTACGCGGCTGCCAGCCGTGTTGCGCAGCAGGCGCTGCGAGACCACGGCCTTGAGCGCAGCGGCCAGGTCGCCCAGCATGGTGGGGCGCACTTCCACCGGGTAGAAGCTCAGGATACGGTTCAGCGCCTGGTAGCTGTTATTGGCGTGCATGGTGGCCAGGCACAGGTGGCCGGACTGGGCATAGGCAATGGCGGCCGACATGGTTTCGCGGTCGCGGATTTCGCCGATCAAAATCACATCCGGCGCCTGGCGCAGCGCGTTTTTCAGGGCAACCTGCAGGGATTTGGTGTCGGAGCCAATCTCACGCTGGTTGATGACGGATTTCTTGTTCTTGAACAAAAACTCCACCGGGTCTTCAATGGTCAAAATGTGGCCGGACACCATGCCGTTGCGGTAGTCGATCATGGATGCCAGCGTGGTGCTCTTGCCGGCGCCGGTGGCACCGACCATCAGCACCAGGCCACGTTTTTCCATGATCAGGTCACCCAGCACGGGTGGCAGAAACAGGTCTGCCAGCGGCGGCACGTCGACCGAGATGTAACGAATCACCGCAGCAATGCTGCCGCGCTGGCGCATGGCGCTGACCCGGAAGCGCCCGACGCCGGCAATGGGGAAACCCATGTTCAGCTCGCCCTCGGCATCCAGCTCAGCCATACGGTCCGCCGGCAAGATTTCGGCTAGCAGGTTACGGGTGGCGTCGTTGGGCAGTGACTGGTTGTTGATGGGCACACACTGGCCATTGATCTTGATCAACGCGGGCGAATTGGCCGACAGATAAACGTCCGACGCTTTCTTTTCACTCATCAAGCGCAGGATGCGCTCCATGGTTCCGGAAGCGGGTGGTGTTGTCGTCGTTGCCATGGTTCAGCCTCGGTTGGTGATCAACTAACTTACTTGCTTGCAGGTTCAGTCGCGCAGCAGATCGTTCAGCGATGTCTTTGCGCGGGTCTGGGCATCCACTCGTTTGACGATGATGGCTGCGTACATGCTGTATTTTCCACCGTCTTTCGGCAGTGTGCCACTGATCACGACGGAACCGCTGGGGACGCGGCCGTAGCTGATTTCACCGGTGGAGCGGTCATAAATCGGCGTGCTCTGGCCAATGTAGACACCCATGGACAACACGGAGTTTTCTTCAACGATGACGCCCTCGACCACTTCGGAGCGGGCTCCGATGAAGCAGTTGTCTTCAATGATGGTGGGGTTGGCCTGCATGGGTTCCAGCACGCCTCCAATGCCGACGCCACCGGACAGGTGCACGTTTTTGCCGATCTGGGCGCAGGAGCCGACGGCAGCCCAGGTGTCGACCATGGTGCCGTCGTCCACGTAGGCGCCGATGTTCACAAAACTGGGCATCAGGATGGTGCCCTTGCCAATATAACTACCGCGGCGGGCCACGGCTGGTGGCACCACGCGGGTGCCGCTGGTACGCATTTCTTCGGCGGACAGGCCCGCGAACTTGGTCTGTACCTTGTCATAAAAGCCCAGTTGGCCGGCCTGGATGATTTCGTTGTCGCGCAGGCGGAAGCTCAGCAGCACGGCCTTCTTGATCCACTGGTGGACGGTCCACTGGCCCACAGCCTCGCGGCTGGCCACGCGCAAGCGGCCATGGTCCAGTTCGTGGATCACGGTTTCCACGGCATCGCGCACTTCGGCGGTCCAGGAGTTCACGGAGATATTGGCGCGGTCTTCCCACGCGGCGTCGATGATTTGCTGGAGTTGTTGGCTCATGGAAGTCTTTCTAATGGATCAATAACTGGAGAGGTCTGTCCCGCAAGGTCTTAACTTCGGGATTTCACAAATTGAACGATACGTTGGGCGGCTTCTACGCATTCAGCGGTTTCGGCCACCAGCGCCATGCGGATACGGTTGGCGCCGGGGTTGAAGCCCTGCGCCTCGCGGGCCAGGTAGCTGCCGGGCAAGACCGTCACATTGTAAGTAGCGAGCAGGTCGCGGGCGAAGTCCGTATCACTGCCCTTGACCTTGGCCCACAGGTAGAAGCCGGCATCGGGCAGGGCCACATCCAGCACTTCGGCCAATATGGGCGTTACCTGGGCAAACTTGGCCCGGTATTGTTCGCGGTTGTCGCGCACATGGTCCTCATCATCCCAGGCGGCAATGCTGGCAGCCTGCACCACGGTGCTCATGGCGCTGCCGTGGTAGGTGCGGTACAGCAAAAATTGCTTGATAAGCGCTGCATCACCCGCCACAAAACCGCTGCGCATGCCGGGCACATTGCTGCGTTTGGACAGGCTGGTGAAGGCGATGAGGTTCTTGAAATCGCTGCGGCCAAGCTTGGCCGCGGCCTCCAGGCCGCCCAGCGGGGGCTCTTCGCGGAAGTAGATTTCGCTGTAACACTCGTCGGAAGCGATAACGAAGCCGTAGCGATCGCTCAAGGCAAACAGCTTCTGCCATTCGTCCAGCGGCATCACGGCGCCCGTGGGGTTGCCGGGCGAGCATACAAACAGCAGCTGGGTGCGGGCCCAAACGGATTCGGGCACGCTGTCCCAGTCCTGCGCAAAATTGCGCGCGGGGTCCGACGGCACGTAATACGGTTGCACACCCGACAAAAAGGCTGCGCCTTCGTAGATTTGGTAGAACGGATTGGGGCAGACTACCAGTGCCGACTCGCCATTGGCGTAGGGCACGGCCGGGTTGATGACGGTCTGGGCAAAGGCAAACAGGGCCTCTCGTGATCCGTTGACCGGCAGGAGCTGCGTGTTGGTATCCAGTTCCAGCCCATAACGGCGCTGCATCCAGCGGACTATGGACTGGCGCAAGGCCTGCACGCCGCCGGTTGCGGGGTAGACCGACAACCCGCCATTGGGGTCCATGATGGCGTCGCAATAGGCCTGTTTGATCAGCTGCGGCGTCGCGTGGCGCGGTTCACCAATGCCCAGGCTGATGGGCGGGTAGTCCGGATTGGGGGTGACCGTGGCAAACAACTGCTTCAGGCGTTCAAAGGGATAGGCCTGCAGGCGGGGCAAATTCGGATTCATGGGCCGCCATTATCCCCGAGCACTCGCTACACTGTTTCAAAATGCCAAGGCTTTCTGGCATTTCACGGCAAGTTTTAGGAGCAATCGATGCCATCGACTTCACCGGCAGCACCAAGCTGGGTCTATCTGGATGTCGCGCGGGCGCTGGAGCAGACCGGCGACGATGAAGCCCTGCGCACCATGTTGCCCATGTTGCAGGAGTTGCTGGAGCGCAACGTCCCGCAGATCACGCAGTCCCTGGCGGACCAGGATGTGGGTGCGGCCAGCCCCTTGTTGCATGCACTCAAGGGGGTTTTGCCCATTTTTTGTGCGCCGGCCCTGTGTGAACAACTGGCCGAAGTCGAACACATGAGCAAGACAGGGGAGGGTCCCGCTGTGGGGGAGGCCTTTGCCGCGGTAAGCCCCCAGTTGGGGGGGCTGCAGTTGGAAATTGCGCGGTACCTTGCGCAGTCCTGATAACAAGATGGAGTTTTGACGTGGATATCAAGAAAGCACGCATTCTGGTGGTGGAAGACGAAAGCGTGATGAGCACCTTCATCATGAACAGTCTGTTCCGTATCGGCATCCGGGATTTGCATGCGTTCAAGGATGGCAGCAGTGCCTTGCGGGAGGTTGTCCGCTTGATGCCGGATCTGATACTGACCGACGTTCATATGCAGCCGATGGGGGGCATTGAATTTGTCCGGCAGCTCCGTGCTATGGGCAGCGCCAAGGTCAGCAACACCAAGGTCATTTTCCTGAGCGCGGATTCCAGTCCGGCCACCGTGGGTGAAGCCCTGCCGCTGGGTGTGGCGGGTTACCTGGTCAAACCCCCATCGCTCAGTGCCCTGACTGCCAAAATCGAAGCTGCCCTGCGCGACTGAACCCGCATGGCGTTCAGGGGGTACCCACACGGTATCATTGCGGGCCGTTGAAAATCAATCACTTAGCTTCAGTTTTCCTCTCCTGTGCGCCTCAATTCCATCAAGCTGTCCGGATTCAAATCCTTTGCCGAACCCACCAACTTCCTGTTGCCAGGGCAATTGGTGGGCGTGGTCGGGCCCAATGGCTGCGGCAAGTCGAACATCATGGACGCGGTGCGCTGGGTTCTGGGGGAGAGCAAAGCCAGCGAGTTGCGTGGCGAGTCCATGCAGGACGTCATCTTCAACGGCACCACGACCCGCAAGCCGGCCAGCCGCTCCAGCGTCGAACTGATTTTTGACAATGCCGACCACCGCGCCGGCGGCCAGTGGGGCCAGTTTGCCGAGATCGCCGTCAAGCGTGTGCTGACCCGTGACGGCACCTCCAGCTACTTCATCAACAACCAGCCGGTGCGCCGCCGCGACGTGCAAGACGTGTTTTTGGGCACGGGCCTCGGGCCTCGCGCCTACGCCATCATTGGCCAGGGCACGATCAGCCGCATCATCGAATCCAAACCCGAAGAGCTGCGCCTGTTCCTGGAAGAGGCCGCTGGCGTCTCAAAATACAAAGAACGCCGCCGCGAGACCGAAAACCGCCTCTCCGACACGCGCGAGAACCTGACCCGGGTCGAAGACATCCTGCGCGAGCTCAACACCAACCTGGAAAAGCTGGAAAAGCAGGCCGAGGTGGCGCAAAAGTACAACGCGCTGCAATCCGACGTCACGCTCAAGCAGCACCAGCAGTGGTTTTTGAAGCGTGCCGAGGCGCTGGGTGACCAGTCCAAGGTCAAAGCCGACGCAGAAGGCGCCATCAATGCGCTGGAAAGCCGCATGGCCGACCTGCGCCGCATCGAATCCGATCTTGAAACCGTGCGCCAGGCCCACTACGCGGCAGGTGACCAGGTCAACCAGGCCCAAGGCCTGTTGTATGAAGCCAGCACCGATGTGGGCCGGCTGGAAGCCGAGATCCGTTTTGTCGTCGAAGGCCGCCAGCGCGCCGAGCAGCGCCTGGCCACCCTGCAGGAGCAGATCGGCCAATGGGCCGCCCGCAAGGAAGACGCCGCCGCCGAGATCGAGCGCCTGGCCGAACTGGCGCTGTTGGGTGATGAGCAGACCGAGTTGCTCTCTGCGCAAGTAGAAGAGCAGGCCCAGCAACTGCCCGATCTGGAAGACGCATTAACCGCCGCGCAATCGGCCGCCAATGACCAGCGTGGCAGCGTCATGCAGGTGCAACAGCAGATCCAGGTGCTGGCGGCAGAACAGCGCGGTATTGAAGAACAATTCCGCCAGGTCACGACCCGGCGCGAGCGCCTGGCCGTGGACCGCAACGCACTGGCCCCACCTGACGAGGCCAAGCTGCAAGAGCTGCAGGCCCAGTTGGACGAAGCCCAAGAGGCCGCCGCCGTGGCCGACGCGCGCCTGCAGGAGCTGCAAGACATGCTGCCCCAGCGCGACGAAGCCCGACGCATCCAGCAGCAAACCGTCAACGATGAATCCGCACGCCAGGCCGACTTGTCGGCCCGGTTGGAGGCACTGAAAACCCTTCAGGAAAAGGTCAAGACCGACGGCAAGCTGCAACCCTGGCTGGCCAAACACGGCCTGGACCATTTGCAGGGTCTGTGGACCCGCATCCATATCGAACAGGGTTGGGAAAACGCGCTGGAAGGTGCTCTCCGCGAGCGGCTGGCCGCGCTGGAAGTCTCGCGCCTGGAACTGGTCAAAGCCTTTGCCAACGATGCACCACCGGCCAAGCTGGCGTTTTTCAGCCCACCTTTGGCCGCTGTGCCAGAGGCAACTTCCAATTTGCCCCGCCTGTCTGACTTGCTGCGCATCAACGATGCGGGCCAAAAGGCCGTGTTCAGCGAGTGGCTGCACGGTTGTTACACCGCCAGTAGTTTTGAAGATGCCCTGGCCCAGCGCGAGAAGCTGCAGCCCGGTGAAAGCATTTACCTCAAGTCCGGCCATGTGGTCACCGCGCACAGCGTCAGCTTTTATGCGCAGGATTCCGAGCAGGCCGGTCTGCTCGCCCGCGCCCAGGAAATTGAAAACCTGGAAAAAGAGTTGCGCGCCCAGGCCATGATTGCCGAGGAAGCCCGTACCGCGCTGGTCCGTGCCGAAGCGGCGTATGCCGAAAGCTCGCAGCGCCTGGTCAGCGTGCGGCGCGAGGCCACCGAGGCACAAAGCCAGGCCCACGGCCTGCAGGTCGAGACTTTGCGCCTGTCGCAGCTGGCAGAACAGGCCCGCACCCGCAGCGCACAAATCGATGCCGATATTGCCGAAGTGCAAGCCCAACTGGACGACCTGCAAGAGCGCAGGGCGACCGCCGAAGGCCGCTTTGAGTCACTGGACATGCAACTGGCCGACAGCCAGGAACGCCACGCCCAGCTGGACGAACGTGTCATTGAAGTGCAGCGCAAGTTGACCCAATGCCGCGAGCAGCAACGCAGTCTGGAACGCCAGGCGCAGGAGGCCCAGTTTGCGCAGCGCAGCCTGCAGGCGCGTAATGCCGAATTGGCACGGACGATTGACACCGCCACGCAGCAAACAGAGTCCGTCCATTCCGAGGCGCAGCGCGCCCGCGAAGAGCTGGCCCGCCTCAGCGATGCTGCGGCACAGGCCGGCTTGCAGAGTGCCTTGGCGTTGAAGCTGGAGCGCGAACAGGCGCTGGGCGCCAAACGGAGCGAATACGACGACCTGACCGCCAAGTTACGCGCCAGCGATGAACGCCGCCTGCAACTGGAGCGCGAGCTGGACCCGCTGCGCCAGCGCATCACCGAATTCCAGCTCAAGGAGCAGGCCGCACGTCTGGGCTTTGAGCAGTATGAACAGCAGTTGCTGGACGCACAGGCCGATCTGGAGGCCGTGGAGCTGTCGATCAAGGAAGGCAATGTGCGCCTGACCGGCATGCAGAGCGAGATCGACCGCCTGCACCGCGAAATCGCCGCACTGGGTGCCGTCAACCTGGCCGCGCTGGACGAGCTGGCCGTGGCCCGCGAGCGCAAGCAGTTTCTGGACTCCCAAAACGCCGACTTGGCCCAGGCCATGCAAACGCTGGAAGACGCCATCCGCAAGATCGACGCAGAGACACGCGAGATGCTGTCGGGCACGTTTGAACAGGTCAACCAGCACTTTGGCCGCATGTTCCCCGAGCTGTTTGGCGGTGGCAATGCGCGTCTGGTCATTACCGGTGACGAAATCCTGGACTCGGGTGTGCAGGTGATTGCACAGCCCCCCGGCAAGAAGAACCAGACCATCCATTTGTTGTCGGGTGGCGAAAAAGCGCTGACCGCGATTGCGCTGGTGTTTGCTATCTTCCAGCTCAACCCGGCGCCTTTCTGCTTGCTTGACGAGGTGGATGCCCCCTTGGACGACGCCAACACCGAGCGTTATGCCAAACTCGTGCGCAGCATGAGCAAAGAAACCCAATTCCTTTTCATCAGCCACAACAAGATTGCGATGGAAATGGCCGAACAACTGATTGGCGTGACCATGCAGGAACAGGGCGTGTCGCGCATTGTTGCGGTCGACATGGAGTCCGCCCTTACCTTGGCAGAGCTGGCTTGATGCCCAAAGTACAACCATGAGCAATTTACAAATCGGTTTGGCGATTGCGGGTGGCGTGATTCTGGCCGCCGTGGTGGCCCACGGCGCCTGGAATTCGCGCCGCAATGCCCCGCGCCAGGCCAAACCAGAGCCCGAGGGCACTGCGTCACAAAACTCCCCGCGCGAACCTGCGCTGGACGGCGATATCGAAGGCGACACACAACCCATGTCCTTGCCGCCTGTTGCGCGGCGTTCTGCCATGGATTCGCTGATCGATGTCATCGCCACCATCGCACTGGATGGGCCCAGCATGGTCGTGTCCGGCGAAGCGGCCATTGCCGCCATGCCTTCCACGCGCCGTGCGGGCACCAAGCCGTATGCCATTGAAGGCTACAACCTGACCACACTGAATTGGGAGGTGCCGGCGCCCGGTCAGCGTTATGGCGGCTTCCAGGCCGGCGTGCAGCTGGCCAACCGCTCCGGCGCGCTGAACGAGATCGAATACTCGGAATACGTGGTCAAGACCCAGGCCTTTGCCGACGCCATCAACGCCACGCCCGAGTTCCCGGAAATGCTGGACGAAGTGGCACGCGCCCGTGAGCTGGACCAGTTCGCCAGCGCGCACGACGCGCAACTGGGCTTCACGATACGCGCGCGGGACGCCTCCTGGAGCCCCGGCTATGTGCAGCAGAACGCCGCCCACCTGGGCTTTGTGGCCGGTGTCATACCCGGGCGCATGGTGCTGCCGGCCAGCACCGAAGGCCTCGCACCGGTACTGGTCTTGAGCTTTGATCCGCAAGCCGCGCTAGCGGAAGACCCGGCGCAATCCGCCATCCGCGACGTGGCCTTGCACCTGGACGTGGCCCAGGTGGACCGCAGCGAACAGCCCTTTGTGCGCATGCGCGAAGTCGCCGCTGCTCTGGCCCAGACCATGGATGGTGTCGTGACCGACGACAACGGCCAGTTGCTGACCGCTGAGACCATGGACGTCATCGGCTCCGAACTGGAAAGCCTGTACGACACCCTGGAGCAGCGCGACCTTGCCGCCGGCTCCTTGTTGGCGCGCCGTTTGTTTGCCTGAATTGCTGAGAGAGGTTAGGGCCATGGCCAACCACCCCGACCGTGCACGTGTTCAGGCTCTGCACGAGACCCTGCACCGCTACGCCCACCAGTACTACGTGCTGGACGAACCCACGGTGCCCGATGCCGAGTACGACCGGCTGTTCCAGGAGCTGCAGGCCCTGGAGGCCTCCCACCCCGAGTGGGTAACGCCCGATTCGCCAACCCAGCGCGTCGGTGGCAAGCCACTGGACCAGTTTACGTCCGTGCGCCACGCCGTGCCCATGCTCAGCATCCGTACCGAGACCGACACCGAGGCCAGCGGCGCACAGAATTTTGATGCCCGTGTCCGCAAGGAACTGGGCCTGGCTGAACCCGATCCGGCCGTGGAGTACGTAGCAGAACTCAAGTTCGATGGCCTGGCGATGAACCTGCGCTATGAACACGGCGTGCTGGTGCAGGCCGCTACACGCGGCGATGGTGAGACCGGTGAGGACGTGACGCAAAACATCCGCACGATCAAGCAGATTCCTCTTCGCCTGTCTTCTGAAGCGCCGCCCGTGCTCGAAGTCCGTGGCGAGGTCTATATGCGCCGCGACGATTTTGAAGCCCTGAATGAGCGCCAACGCGCTCGCATCGCCACTGGTGAAAAAGGCGAAAAAACCTTTGTCAACCCGCGCAATGCCGCAGCCGGTGCCGTGCGCCAGCTGGACCCCGGCATAGCTGCCCAGCGTCCCTTGAGCTTCTTTGCCTACGGCCTGGGCGAGGTCACGTCGGCGGAGCAGGGCGGTCCAAGCTTTGGTACCCACTACGACATGCTGCAGACCTTGAAGCATTGGGGTTTTCCGGTTGCAGCCCTCGTCGCCACTGCGAATGGCGCTCCTGAATTAATAGCGTATCACCAGCGCATCGGCCAGACACGGGACCAGCTTCCGTTTGATATCGACGGTGTGGTCTACAAGGTCAACGGCCTGGCCTTGCAGCAGCGCCTGGGTTTTGTCAGCCGCGAACCGCGTTGGGCCGTGGCCCACAAATACCCGGCGCAGGAGCAGATGACCACCGTGCTGGGCATAGACATACAAGTCGGCCGCACCGGCAAGCTGACACCCGTGGCCAAGCTGGCGCCGGTGTTTGTGGGCGGCGTTACCGTCACCAATGCCACGCTGCACAACGAAGACGAGGCTCGCCGAAAGGACGTGCGTATTGGCGATACCGTGGTGGTGCGCCGCGCTGGGGATGTCATTCCCGAAGTGGTCGGTGTGGTGCTGCCCGTCGAGGCAGTGGAACGGGGTGCGGAATTCACGATGCCACGCATCTGCCCGGTGTGTGGATCTGCTGCCGTGCGCGAAGAGGGCGAGGCCGATTACCGCTGCACCGGTGGTCTCTTTTGCAGCGCCCAGCGCAAGCAGGCCATCCTGCATTTTGCGCATCGCCGCGCGGTCGAGGTCGAAGGCCTGGGCGACAAGCTGGTCGAACAAATGGTGGACGCAGGCATCGTCAAGACATTGCCGGATTTGTACCGTTTGGGCTTCACTGCATTGGCGGCACTGGACCGCATGGCCGAGAAATCCGCGCAGAATATTGTTGACGCGCTGGAGAAATCCAAACAAACAACCCTGCCACGCTTCCTGTTTGGCCTGGGCATTCGCCATGTGGGCGAGTCCACGGCCAAGGCGTTGGCCCGGCATTTCGGCAAGCTCGACGCCATCATGGACGCCACGGTGGAGCAGTTGCTCGAAGTGGCGGACGTGGGGCCCATCGTCGCCGAAAGTATCCATACCTTCTTTGCGCAGGCCCACAACCGCGAGGTGGTAGAGCAGTTGCGTGGCTGCGGCCTGGCGTGGGAGGAGGGCGAACCCGCGGTGCAGGCGCCCAAGCCCCTGGCTGGCAAGACCTTTGTGCTGACCGGAACCTTCCCGACACTCGGCCGCGACGAAGCCAAGGATTTGCTCGAAGCCGCCGGCGCCAAGGTGTCGGGCTCGGTCAGCAAGAAGACCGACTATGTGGTGGCCGGCGCCGAGGCGGGCAGCAAGCTGGAAAAAGCGCAAACTTTGGGTGTGGCCGTGATCGACGAGGCGGCGATGCTGGCCTTGCTGCAGGCGCCACCACAGTGATCCACCCAGACCCGCGCGGTCAGGGGTGCGGGATGGCGCTTTCTGGCCTGCGCCACAACCAGACCAGCACGCTGCCCATGCAGGCAATGGCAACACCGGCTGCCCAGAGCTTGGGCACCGTAAACAGCAAAAACACCGCGCTGACCGACATGGCGGTGGTGGCGCCCCATTTGGCCTTGCGGCTGACCACGCCCCCTTGGCGCCAGTCCCGCAGCATCTTGCCAAACAGGCGGTGCTGCTCCAGCCAGGCCAGCAGACGGGGTGAGCTGCGTGCGGCGGCCCAGGCGGCCAGCAAAATGAACGGGGTGGTGGGCAGCACCGGTAGAAACAGGCCCAGGAAACCCAGCGCCAGGCTGAGCACCGCCAGAGCGCGCAGCAGCCATTGCAGCCCGTGCGGCAAGGGCTTTGCGGGGTTGGATGCAGGCGGTAGACTGGGTTGCGCAGACATGCCCCGGATTGTGCCGGGTGAACAGACGTTATGCCTCCTCGCATTGCCTTAAACTGCAATCATGAACCGTGCTACCGCACTCCAAACCCTCTCTGAGCACAAAGCGCAGATCGTGCAGCGCTTTGGCGTTGCCTCCCTGGCCCTGTTTGGCTCCACTGCCCGTGATGCAGCAACGCCTGGAAGCGACGTGGATTTGCTGATCAGCTTTGTCGGTCCGGCCACGTCGGCGCAGTTTTTTGGGGTGCAGTTTTATCTGGAAGATGTGCTGGGCTGCTCGGTCGATCTGGTGACCGAGAAGGCATTGCGCCCGGAGTTGCGACCCTATGTGCTGAAGGATGCGGTGCATGTCTGAACCATTGCATCCGCTCAAACCTCTCTATTCCCCCAAGCATGACCGTTCGAGAAATCCTCAAAATGGGTGACCCCCGCCTGCTGCGTATGGCGCAGACCGTGCCCGAGCGCGACTTCGACTCCGATGCACTGCACTTGCTGATCAGCGACCTGCTGGACACCATGCGGGCCGCCAACGGCGCCGGCCTGGCCGCGCCGCAGATTGGTGTGGATTTGCAAGTCGTCATCTTCGGCAGCCGCGACAAGAATCCGCGTTACCCCGACAGGCCCATCGTGCCGCCCACGGTGCTCGTCAATCCGGTGATTACACCTTTGTCAGCAGATGGCAGCGCCACCGGCGAGACGCCGCAGGAAGACGACTGGGAAGGCTGCCTCTCCGTCCCCGGTCTGCGCGGTCTGGTGCCACGTTGGTCTCATATCCGCTACACCGGCTTTGACCAGTATGGCGACCCCATAGACCGCACGGTGGACGGCTTCCACGCCCGCGTGGTGCAGCACGAATGTGACCACCTGTGGGGCAAGCTGTACCCGATGCGGGTTCGCGATTTCAGCCAATTTGGCTACACTGAAGTTCTGTTTCCTGAACTTGGTTGACGCCTATGAGCCCAGAACTGACCAAAAAGCTTGCCGCTGCGGTGGATGGCATGCCAGCCTTCCCCAAGAGCGTGCAGCGGGTCCTGGAGTTGACGCGTGATGTCAACAGCACACCCAAGGACCTGGTTGAGGTCATAGACAAAGACCCGGTGCTGACGGTCAAGATCCTGAAGGTCGTCAATTCGGCCTACTACAGCTTGCCCAAGCAGATTACGTCGGTCGGTCACTCGGTGGTCTACCTGGGTTTCAACACCATCAAGAACCTGGCCCTGAGCATTGCCGCCATCGGCATGTTGCCCAAGACCAATGAAGCGGGTTTTGACGGTCAGCAGTATTTGCTGCACTCCCTGGCCACGGCGGCCATCGCCAAGCAACTGGCGATGAAGGTGGACGATGCAGATCCGATGGACTGTTTCATCGCCGGCCTGTTGCACGACTTTGGCAAGGTGGTGCTGGCCCAGTTCATGCCCAACGAGTTCCGTGTGGCCCTGGACATGAGCAAACAGCAGGGCACATCCCTGCATTTGGCGCTGCGTGAAGTCATCGAGGTGGACCACGCCGTGGTGGGTGCCATGCTGGTCGAAAAATGGCGTTTTGCACCCAAGCTGGTGGAGACCATTCGCCACCAGTACGGCCCCGAGCTGGCAGATTCCGACATGATTGCCTGCGTCTTTGGGGCCAACCAGATCAGCAAACACCTCAAATTTGGCTTTGCGGGCAACCACCTGGTGGAGGCCTTTCCACCCCATATCGCCAAACGCCTGGGCGGCACGATGGAAGAGGTTATCGAGCGGCTGGGTGACCTGACACCGCTGTTTGAAGAGGCCCAGGTCTTCTCCAAGATCTAGAGTTGCTACTGGCCAAATTGGCCTCTAGCCCCCGAGAAATATGGCTGTATTGCTATAAATACAGTAGCGTTTTTACTGGGCCGCCAGGGCTTCCAGCAACTCCGTCTCGATCTCGATCTGCTTCTTGTTGTGCTGCAGCTCGGGCCCGTCGATCAAAAACGTATCTTCCACCCGCTCGCCCAAGGTCGCGATCTTGGCCAGTTGCACGTTGACCTGGTGGCGTGCCAGCACCAGGGCCAGGCTGTACAGCAGACCCACGCGGTCGCTGGCGGACACATTGAGCAGCCAGCGCTGGCCTTTCTCGTCCGGCGTCAACGTCACACGGGGTGCAATGGGGAAACTTTTGACCCGGCGTGACACCCGGCCGCGGCTGGGTTTGGGCAGCGGTCCCGCATCGGTGATGACCTTGGTCAAACCGTTCTCGATCATGCTGGTGATTTCGCGGTATTCCTCGGGGCCTGCCGTCGTGACCAACTGGAAGGTGTCCAGTGCGTAGCCATTCCTGGCCGTGTGCACACGCGCATCCAGAATGCTGAAGCCCCGTTGTTCAAAGTAGCCGCAGATGCGGGCAAACAGGTCGCTCTGATCGGGCGTGTAGACCATCACCTGCAGGCCCTCGCCCGCGGGCGAGCGACGTGCCCGCACCACGGCCTTGCTGGAGCCAACCAGGCGGGACAGGTGGCGGGTGTGCCAGGCAATATCGGCCGCGTCGTGGCGCATGAAATAACCCACGTCCAGCGTGTCCCACAGCGGTTTGTGCGCCTCAAAGGGCAAGGAGTGCATGTTGACGATGACCAGGGCCTCGCGCTTGCGGGCCTCCACCTCGGCATCGGGGTCGGGCGCGTGGCCGCCCAGTGCACGGCTGGTGTAGCGGTACAGGTCTTCCAGCAGCTTGCCCTTCCAGGCGTTCCACACCTTGGGTGATGTGCCGCGGATGTCGGCCACAGTCAACAGGTACAGCGCGGTCAGCTGGCGCTCGTTGCCCACGCGTTTGGCAAAGTCGGCTATCACCTGGGGGTCGCTCAAATCGGCCTTTTGCGCGATGCGGCTCATGGTCAGGTGTTCACGCACGACAAATTCGATCAGTTGTGCGTCTTCGCTGGGGAAGCCATGCTGCCGGCAGAAGCGCCGCACCTCGGCACCGCCCAGGTCGGAATGGTCACCGCCGCGGCCCTTGGCGATGTCGTGGAAGATGGCGGCAATGGACAGCAGCCAGGGCTTGTCCCAGCCAGCCGCCAGTTGCGAGCAGAACGGGTACTCGTGCGAGTGCTCGGCGATGAAGAAGCGGCGCACATTGC
>JAZKDY010000053.1:0-39124 GCA_040387325.1 Pseudomonadota bacterium
ACTTCTGGGCCCTGGTAGCCGCCACCGTGGTCGCTGGCTACTACAGCGCCAACGGCCAGCTGTACCGCTTTGCCGCTGCGGAACTGGTGCCCGCACCACAGCGCGAAAGGGCCGTTTCCCTGGTACTGGCCGGCGGGCTCATCGGCGCCATTGCCGGCCCCAACCTGGCGGCACGCAGCCGCACGCTGCTGGACGTACCCTTTGCCGGCGCCTATGTGGTGCTGGCGGCCGTGGCATTGCTGGCCATGGTGCTGATGGCCTTCATACACTTTCCCACACATGTTGCTGCAGCCAGCGGGAAGAGTGGCGGCCGGCCCCTGTCGGTCATCATGCGCCAGCCGGTGTTTATCGTTGCCTGCGCCAGTGCCGCTTTGGGTTATGGCGTCATGAACCTGCTGATGGCCGCCACGCCGCTGGCCATGCAGCAATGCGGCCTATCTTTCGACGATGCGGCCTTTGTACTGGAATGGCATGTGATCGGCATGTTTGCGCCAGGCTTTTTTACCGGCGGCTGGATCAAGCGTTTTGGCACCCTGCCTATCATGGGCGTAGGTGTGGCGCTGAACCTGGCGTGTATCGCCATCGCGCTGTCGGGCGTGGAACTGCACCAGTTCACCATCGCCTTGTTTTTGCTGGGCGTGGGCTGGAACTTCATTTTTACCGGCAGCACTACGCTGGCATTGGGTGCCTACCAAACCGAAGAGAAAGACCGGGCACAAGCGGCCATCAATTTTTGCGTGTTTGCGGTGTTGGCCATCACCTCGTTGGCGTCTGGCGTATTGGTGACCACACAAGGCTGGGCGCTGTTGAATTGGGGATCACTGGTGCCGGTGGTGTTGACTGCAGTGGCGTTGGTTTGGCTGGCCAGCAAATCACGCACAGCCATTGTTAGTAAATAGCGGCTTTCCCAGCTGGCACTTCAGACGGACAAGGAAGTCTGTTCTAGACACTTAGCTGACGTACATATTTCCAGAAAGCAGTCGTTCAAATAACCTGATTTGCTGTTTTAACGTTGGCGATGATTGGACGACAACGGCGCACTGCTGGCCGAGGAATGGCAAGAGCTTAGGCTGCCGTTGGTGGTCCAATCGATCAACGTGTTAAGTCGCATCGCTGTCCCTTAGGCGTTCCAGTTCCCGAAGCGCAATGCCTCGATGCAGCTCAGAGGATTCCCGCTGCGCAAAGTCTTCAAGCATTCTTATCGCCTCGTCCGACTGGGCCTGACTTTCGAAGTCATATGCCGCCAGCAACACGGGGCCGAGACGACGATTGGCGGCGCTAGTCTCCTCGGAGGCAGGCTCGTAGATCGTGGCGAGTTCCGGGCGCAACTCTTCGATGGCTCGCTGGATTTCAAATATGGATGCCAGCATCTCGCCAAGCTTGTAGATGTGGACGCCTGTCGGCTCAAGGTGCGCATCGCGTACCAAGCTGGCTGCGCCATCCAGGACACCCGCGGCCAGCCGCAGCTGACTGTGGAGCTCGGTAAGTTTGTCCATGCGATTTAACGTTGGAGGCAAGCGGGAGCCGAAGGCGATCCGCTCTTGGCCGACCAGTTAAACCGAGTAGACGTGGACTGCCAGCGCGTCATACAAAGCCCTTTCCGCTCGAAAAATACATTGCCAGAAGCCAACACAAAGCGCCAAAGACGAATACCCACGCGCCCCTGCGGCAAAGCCGTTTGCCCTCAGCATCGTAGCGGGCTGACTCCAGCCACCACCAAAGACTCCAACCAACCGTTCGATCTGTCTCCGTCAATCTCGGCAGATGCTTCAGCGCGACGAGGCCGAGAAATGAGTAGTAGATGCCTGCGGCCGTTCCGGCCGTACCCAATATGAAAGCAAGCGTCGTGTTCACAGGCGGTTTAACGTCGGCGTTGACCGGCGCACATGAGGCGAGTGCTCAAGGCGAAAAGAAGCACGTGTGCGTCCGTGTCGAACAAACTGTTTGGCAGCAAGGTCACCTCCCTACCAAAAAGTCGAGCGCTTGCTCCTCAGGGGAGACGCGACCGGAATAGAACTCTGTGTAGCTGCAACGCCGACAGACAACAGCAGTGTACTTAGCACTCTCAACGCCGAAAACGGAGCCGAGCAAGCTTCGGGCTGTTCGACTCTCTTGAAGCTCGAACTCGCCGTGACCGCACTTCACGCACTTGTAGTTGGCGATCGGTGAACGAGCAGCAATTTCGCGATCTAAGACAGGCGTGACTTCCAGGTAGTGCCCCGGATTGACCTTGCTAAGGCGAAGATGTTCTACTAGGTCGAAGTAGGGCAGCGAGGCCACGTCCTCGGCTCTCGGCGCTGATGCAAATCGGTCGCTCATGCTTGCTGCCTAACGTGTTATCTCAGTGAAAGCTGTCTTAACAACAGAGCCGTCTTGAACCATGATTTCACTCCGAGCATATATAAGTCGTTGATTTATAACTGAATTGCTAAAAGGTCCAATCGTGACCCAAAATAAAATGACGACAAACCCTGCAAAACCCTCAAATTGGAGGCGCTCGACGAATGCCCGCTTCCGCCCCAACTCGGGCTTCTGCGCTCCGCCATCCACACCATCACTTTCGCAGAGTGTGAGGCAGTGGCCGCCTCCGATTTGTGGGCATTTGACACTATGAGGCGGCGGCTACTGCCCCACACTCTGCCGCCAACACAGCGGCACAACCATCAAAAACAATAGCGAACTATCTATATTTCACGGGGGCTACAGGCCAATATCCCTTAGAACCGTTTGTCCAACCACTGCTTCAGTGCATCAAACACCGGCTTGGCATCCAGCTCGTTGAATATCTCGTGGTACAGCGCATCAAAACACTGCGTGGTGACCACATCCTTTGGCGCCAGCTTGGCAAAGGTACGGCTGCCATCGGCATTGAGCAGGCGGTCGTCACCGGCATACATCAACAATGTCGGTACCTTCCACTGCGGTGCCAGCGCCAGGGTCTGGGGGCCGGCCTCGGCGATGAAACGCGCCAGTCGCGCCGAGATGCGGTCGTGCACCAGCGGGTCGGCCTTGTAGGCGGCGACCACGGCCGGGTCGTGCGAGATGAATTGCGGTTTGACGCCATTGCCCACCCGCAGATCGGGCGCGATCTTGGGCAGCACGGAGACCAAAAACTTCTGGAAGGCGTTCATGCCCGCGTCCAGCGCGGGCGAAGACATCACCAGGCCATCGACCTTGCGCAGGCCCAGCGACACAAAACGCCCCACCACCAGGCCACCCATGCTGTGGCCCAACAAAATCAACGGCGTGTTCTTCGGCGTGCGGGCGCGGGTGCTGTCCACAATGTCGGCCAGGTCGTCAAGCAGCC
Source organism: Pseudomonadota bacterium (assembly GCA_040387325.1). Classification (GTDB taxonomy): domain Bacteria; phylum Pseudomonadota; class Gammaproteobacteria; order Burkholderiales; family Burkholderiaceae_C; genus Allorhodoferax. The sequence continues at coordinate 3,308 of JAZKDY010000053.1, forward strand.
GGGTGTCGGTGGGCAAGCTGCCACGTGCGCCATGGGATTCGCCGTGGCCGCATTGGTCATACCCGCGCACCGCAAAGCCCCACGCATTGAGCTGCCGCGCCACATGGTCGTAACGACCGGCATGTTCGCCCAGTCCATGGACCACGACGACCACGCCTCGCAGTTTTGCGCTGGGGTCCAGCAGCCAGTCTTGCACCATGACGTTGTTGCCGTCCGTGGCGGTGAATGTAGAGAGTGTGGATTCCGTGGTCATGCGGGGGCTTTGCGGCGTGTGGGCTATGGGCTTAAGGAAACTGAGCGATGACCTGGGCCACGGCCGCGGTCAGTTTCTTGGCATATGGAATATGCAGAAACTCGTTGGGGCCGTGCGCATTGCTCTTGGGGCCCAGCACGCCGCACACCATCATCTGCGCCGCGGGGAAACCTTCGGACAACATGTTCATCAGCGGGATGGTGCCGCCCTGGCCGATGTAGCCGCAAGGCGCGCCGAAGTGGGTTTGTGAGGCGGCGTTCAACGCGGTCTCAAACCACGGTGCGGTGCTGGGTGCGTTCCAGCCGGTGGCGCTGGACAAGCCTTCAAACGTGACCTTGGCCTGGTAGGGCGCGTTGTCTTCCAGCAGGGCCTTCAGCTCCTGCACGGCCGCCGCAGCTTCCACCAGCGGCGGCAAGCGCAGCGAGAGTTTGAAGGCGGTGTAGGGGCGCAGCACATTGCCGGCATTTTTCATTTCAGGGAAACCATCCGCGCCGGTCACGCTCAGCGTGGGCAACCAGGTGCGGTTCAGCAAGGCTTGCAGCGGGTCGGTGGTGGTGGGCAATGCAAACTGGGTGGAGCCACCGCAGTCGTAGTGCGCCCACGGGAAACGTTTGTAGATTTCGTCGCCCAGGATGGCGGCTGTGGCCTTGGCCTGGTTGAGGCGGTCGTGCGGCACTTCGCAGTGGAAGCTGGCGGGCAGCAGGCGGCCGGTGGCGCTGTCTTCCAGACGGTCCAGCACCTGGCGCATGATGCGGAAGCTCGATGGCACCAGGCCGCTGGCATCGCCCGAGTGCACACCCTCGGTCAAAATTTCGACCTTCAACACACCGCTGGCCATGCCGCGCAGGCTGCTGGTCAGCCACAACTGGTCGTAATTGCCGGCACCCGAATCCAGGCAGACCACCAGGCCGACATCACCCAGGCGGGGCTTCAGTGCGTCGATGTAGGGCAGCAAATCGTAAGAGCCACTTTCTTCGCAGCTTTCGATCAGGCCGACGATGCGGGGGTGGGGTGCGTTCTGGGTCTTGAGGGTCTGGATGGCGGCAATGGCGGCGTAGGCGGCATAACCATCGTCGGCACCACCGCGGCCATACAACTTGCCGTCGTCGATCTTGGGTGTCCACGGGCCCAGGTCGTTGCGCCAGCCGGAGAACTCGGGTTGTTTGTCCAGATGGCCGTACATCAACACGGTCTGGGTGGAGCCAACCTTGGTGGCCGGCACTTCAAAGTACAGCACCGGTGTGCGGCCGGGCAGGCGAATGACTTCCAGCACCAGGCCGCTGACTTTTTGCGCTTCGATCCAGGTGGCGGTGTTGCGCACCACGGTGTCGAGGTAACCATTGGCCTCCCATGCGGCGTCGAACATGGGGGATTTGGCGGGGATGCGTATGTAGTCCTGCAGTTGGGGGACGATTTCGGCATCCCACAACGCGCTGACCTGGCTCAGGGTATGGGCAGCATCCAGCACGGTGGGGGGTATACGGGCGTTCATGCAATATCTCCTTTGAACCACCATGTTTCGGCGGTAAACCGCCATCATGCCACGGGAAAAGCTTGCTACAGTAGTCTGACTATTACCAACGGAGTCCACCATGGTTTTCGCGTCCTCCCCACGCACCCCAACAACTGCAACCGCACAACCCACCCGCCGATTGGCAGTCACATTGGCAGTCAGTGCCCTGTGCCTGCTGGGCAGCGGTTTGGCACAGGCCCAAAGCAGCACCGTCAAGCTGCTGGTGGGTTTTCCGCCCGGTGGCGGTACCGACGCCATAGCCCGCGTACTGGCCGACAAGCTCAAGGACACATTGGGCAGCACCGTGGTGGTGGAGAACAAGGCCGGTGCCGGTGGGCAGATTGCAGCCCAGGCACTCAAGGCCGCGGCACCCGACGGCACCACGCTGTTTTTGTCGCACGACCACACGGTGTCCATCCTGCCGCTGGTGGTCAAGAACCCTGGCTTTGAGCCCGCGCGAGATTTTGTCGCCGTGGGCGGTTTTGCCACCTTTGTGAATGCGCTGGCCGTATCGGGTGGCACGCCCGCAAAATCAGTGGGCGAATACGTGGCCTGGGTGCAAAAGCAGGGCAGCGGCAAGGGTACGGTGGGGGTGCCCGCACCGGCCTCGGTGCCCGAGTTTCTGGTCAAGATGATCGGCCAGAAATACAAGCTGGATTTGCAGTCCGCCCCCTACCGCGGCAGCGCGCCCATGATGGGTGACATGCTGGGCAACCAGATTGCGGCCGGCACGGGCTCGGTGCCCGACTTTATCGAGAACCACAAGGCCGGCAAGATCCGTGTGGTGGCCGTGATGGGCAGCGCACGCCAGGCCACATTGCCCGATGTACCGACCTTTGCCGAACTGGGGCTGTCCGGGTTTGAAGACCTGCCCTACTACGGCATTTTTGCGCCCGCAGGCACCCCCCAGGCCACCATCGACAAGATCTCCGCCGCATTGGCCAAGGTGGTTGCAATGCCGGACGTGAACGAACGCCTGACCGGCATGGGCCTGACCGTGGCCTACATGACGCCGCAGCAGCTGACCAGCCGTGAACAGGCCTATAGCCAGACCTGGGCGCGCATCATCAAATCTACAGGGTTTGTGCCGCAGTAGGCCGGGTTCGTTTGCGGGCCACGGCGCGTGGCTTGCGCGGCGCTGCGGGTTGTTGCGCCAGGGCCAGGTACTCCTGGAAGCTGTCCCGCAGGCACTGCGCCAGCACTTCAGGATCAGACAACTGTTCGTAGCAGGATGTGAAAGACACCACGATGGTGTTGTTGTAACCCGTGACCGAGAACACCAACCCCATGCCGTCGGAGATGGGCATGATGGCCGACAGATAACTGAGCCGTGCGCCCAGCAAGTACAGGGGTTCGCGCGAGCCCGGCACATTGGTGATGGCGCAATTGGCCAAGGGCGCCCAGTCACCCAGCAGGGCGGAGGCCGAGCGCAACATCTTGCTGGTAGCCACAATGGCCAGCGACGGAGCCTGCTCGGCCAGCAGCGTCAGCTCGCGTGCACTCAGAGCCTGGGCCATCGCTTCGGATGACGAACTGGCCTGCTGGATCGTGGCCAGGCGCTGCACCGGATCAGCAATGTCAGTACCCAAGCCCACCCGCACCCAGGAGTAGTTGCCCGTAGCGTCACTTGGCACATCACCGTCCGTGTCGCCGTGCACGGCGATGGGTGCGGCCGCGACCAGGCTTTGCAGCGGCAGCTCGTCCTGCTTGTAAAGGTAGTTGCGCAGGCCGCCGGCACAGACTGCCAGTACCACGTCATTGACCGATGCACCGGGCACCAGCGCGCGTATCGCCTTGAAATCGGCCAACGCAAAACGGCGGGTTTCAAACACGCGGTGCGGTGAGACTTCGGTATTAAAACGCGTGGTGGGAAAGGCGTGGGGCTTCCCCAAAAACTCGCCGGCAAAGGTCTTGACTGTTGCCTTGATGGCGGTCCAGCTGTTGCCCAGAGGCTGCGCCAGGCGCAGGGGCAGGGTTGCCATGTTCAAACCCGCCAGCCACAACAACTGCAGATTGCCCGGTGCCGTTTCAGGGAACCAGGGCGCCGCTGGTGCGGGTATTGTTGCAATCGGTGACAGGTCGTGCAGCAGGCTGGTGATCTCGTTGCCGTGCGTGACATCGATCGCCGCATGGTGAATCTTCAGCAGCACGGCAAAACTGCCCGCGGGCAGGTCCAGAAAACTGTCCAGCCCTTCAATCACATACATCTCCCACAACGGGCGCTGCAGGTCCAGCGGGCGCGCATGGATGCGCGAGGACTGAATGCAGAACTGGCGCCAGTCGCCCGGCTTGGGCAGTGCGATGTGGCGCACGTGGTATTCGATATTGAAGTTCTCGTCCTCTACCCAATACGGGTAGTCCAGGTCCAACGGCACACGCAGGATTTTTTCGCGGAAGTTGGGCAGCTTGTCGAGCCGGCTCTCCACGTGGGCCAGGATCTGCTTGAAGCGCACCACACCACCGGGTGCGGTGGATTGGTCGTAGATGTGCAGCAGCGTGAGGTTGGAATTGGCGTGGGCGCTGTCGGAATAAATATAGGCCGCGTCGTGTTCGCTCAATTGGCGCATGCAAAAGCTCTCTTTAGGTTCAGGTCGGGCTGACAGCGGCTTCGGCCGGCTTGGCGCCGGTGGCATTCAATACACGGGCCAGCAGGCCCTGGGCCACAAACGGCTTCCACTGGTTCTCGGGCTGGGCCAGGCGGTCGGCCACGATGGACAACACAATGCCGTTGAAGCCCAGGCCAATGTGGCTGCCCGGCACCTGGATGTTTTCGTGCAGCGCCGGGTCACCGTCTATGGTGGCCTCTTGCGGCGGCACCACGCCATCGGACAGGGAATACAGGCAACTGGTGGGGATGGCCAGGCGGCGGCGCTCGCGCATGACCTTGACCTTGGGCTGCATTACATGGGCGCCCGCGCCCAGGCGATGCGACACCAGCCGGTACAGGGCCTTGACGGCAGTGGGCGACTGGCTGCCAGCGGCGTCCACGCTGACCGGGCTGCCCAACGTGATGATGGAGCGCACACACTCCAGCGAATTCTGGGCCCCGTACATGGAGAACACACCACCCAGGCTCCAGCCGACCAGGCTGACCTTTTTGCCGGTGGTGTAGTGCAGGTGGCGGATTTTTTGCGGCAGGGCATTGGCGTGTTTGCTGCGAAAGCCCATGTTGCGGCCCAGGCCCCAGGTGTGCACGTCGTAGCCCTTTTTTTGCAGCATCAGCTTCAGGCCGATCAGCGAAGATTCGCTGGCCATGAAGCCCGGCACCAGCAAAACCGGGTGGCCGTCGCCGTGGGGGGCTTCCATCAGCAGGGGCAGGGAGGCGGGCAACAGGGCCATTTCCAGCAGACCACGGCCTTCCAGCAGCGAGCTCAGCACATGGGGCGCACCCACATGGGCGTGGCGGACGACGGGGCGGCGACGGTGCATTTTTTCGAGACTCCTGTGATGCGGATGTTCCAACGCTTCACAGTCTATGACGAAATGGTTACAACTTGTTTAGGAGCGCCGCCTAAAAAACAGGCTAAAACAGGTTTGCCGCCGGGCCGCCCCAAGGCAAACCCGCCCCCTTGGGGGGCAGCGACCCGCGCAGCGGCGGAGAGTGGGGGCCTCAAATCTGCGCATCAAAGCCCCTATCTTCGTCCTGGGGCGCCCGCAGGGGGATGCGAATCAGGAATGTGCTGCCCTGGCCCAACGTGGATTCCACAGCCAAAGAGCCGCCCAAAGTCTTCTTGACCAGGTTTTCCACAATCGTCATGCCAAGGCCCGTGCCACCACGACCTATCTTGGTGCTGAAAAAGGGCTGGAAGAACTTCTCCAGCAGTTCCTGAGACATGCCAATGCCATCGTCCGACACCTGCAATTCCACCCAGCCGGACTGGGCCTGCGCCGTGATACGCACCGTGCCGTCGGTACGGCCCTCAAAGGCGTGCAGGTAGGCGTTGTTGACCAGGTTGATCAGCACCTGGCCCAGCGCACCGGGAAAACTGTCGGCCACGATCCCCTTCGGCACATCGACCAGTACCCGGTGCGCATGGCGCCTGAGACTGGGATTCAGCGTATCCAGCACTTCTTTCACCACGTCAGCCAGGTCAAAGCTGCGGCGCTGCTCGCTGGCCTGGTCGGCCGCCACCTGCTTGAAGTTTTGCATCAAGGCCACCGCGCGGTGCAGGTTGCGTTCGATCAGGGCACTGCCTTCTTGCACCTCCTGCAAAAACGTGGCCAGGTCCGAACGTTTGAGCGCGCCGCTGTCCACCTGGGATTGCAGGCGCTTGGCCAGATCGGTGCAGGTGCTGGCAGTGATCAGGCTATTGCCCAGCGGCGTGGCCAGTTCATGCGTGACGCTGGCCACCAGTGTTCCCAACGTCGCCTTGGCCGCGCTGCGGGCCAGCGCCTCCTGCGACTGGTGCAAGGTCTGCATCGCAGTGTTCAACTGGGCCGAACGTTCGGCCACACGCTCTTCCAGGGTTTCGTTGAGCTCCTGAATACGTTGCTCGGCCTCTTTGCGTTCGGCAATATCCATGTGGACGCCGGCCATCCACTCGGCGCGGCCGTCCGGCGTGCGGGTCGACACCTGGCCGTGGGCCGCCACCCAGACCCAGTGTCCATCCTTGTGCCTGAGCCGGTGTTCATAACGGAAATAGGGCGTCTGGTCTTTCAGGTGCTGAATCAGGGCCGCGCGGGAGGGGGCAAACTCGTCGGGGTGAAACAGCCGGGGCAGGGTTTCCATGGAAAAGGGGGAGAGTTCTTCCACCGTGTGCCCCGTCAGCTCGGCCCAACGGGCGTTGACCTGCAACACACCGGTCTGCAAATTCACCTCCCACGAGCCCGCATGGGTGCCCTTGAGGATATTGCTCAGACGCTCACGCTCCAGCATCAGAGCCCGCTCGGTGGCCTTGCGGTCGCTGATGTCCAGGTAGGTGGACACCATGCCCCCGTCGGGCGTGGGCACACCCATGATCTCCAGCGTGCGGCCGTCGGTCGGTCGGGTGCGTTCGAAGCGGTGGGGCAGGAATTGCCGGGCCATGGCGATGCGCGAGCGGGTCTTTTCCTCCACATCACCAGGGCCGTATTCACCCCGTTCGGCATTAAAGTAAGCCAGCTGCTCAAAGGACACACCGGGTCGGCACAGCTCGGGCGGCAGGCCCAGCAACTCGCCAAACTTGGTGTTGCACATCTCGATCACCAGGTCTGCATTGATGTAGCTGATGCCTTGGTTGACATTGCTGATGACCGACTCCAGCAATGCTGCCTTGCGGGCCAGTTCGGCCTCACGGTGGCGCAGCTCGGCGGTGCGGGCCTCTACCCGCTGCTCCAGCTCGGCGCTGAGCTCGCGCAGCGCCTGCTCACGCTGGCGGGGAATGCTGACGTCGGTGTAGGTGGTGACCATGCCACCACTGGGCAGCGGGTGGCCGCTGACCTCGATGATGGAGCCATCGGGTCGCACACGCTCAAAGCGGTGCGGCAAAAATTTGCGTGCCAGCTCCAGCCGGGGGCGCACCAGGTCTTCCACATCGCCTGGGCCATATTCGCCCTGGGTGGCGTTGTGGCGCAGGGCATCGAGCATGGTGGCGCCTGGGCGGCACAGGGCATCGGGGAAGTTCAGCAACTGCTGGAAACGGGTGTTGGCCACCACCATGACCAGATCGCGGTCAAACACGGTGAGGCCGATGTCGAGCTGGTCCAGCCCCTCTGCCAGCAGCACCAGCTTGTCACCCGAACCCAGTTCAATCGTCATGCACGCTCCAGAGCCGATACGTTTCGTGTTGCAAAAGAGGGCCAGTCTACGCCTGCGTCGCTTTCTATACCATCACTGTATGATAAATCGGGCCACAGCCCCCGCCAAATAAGCACTAATAGCTATTAAATTAATAGCAATCACCATCTTGCTGTGAAGACCGGTCAGGGCAACAGGCTCTTCAACCGGCCATCCGCCAGGTACCTGGACACATAGGCCTTGACTACAAAGTCCTTGAACAGCCGGTCTTCAATCATGTAACCCACCGAAGGCGGCTTGGACAAAATGCCAGCCTTGCGCATACGGTCCAGCGCCACGCGCACCTTGGCCAGCGTGACTGCCTTGCCGGTGATGCGCCCCAGCGCCTGCAGGCTGTCCTTGCCCATCGGCGCCAGGCCGTGGGCCAGTACCACCAGCAGGGCCTGCTCCAGCGGCTGCAGGTGGGCCAGCACGCCCTGCCAGGCCGGCACGTTGCGGTCATCGGCCATGAAACGGGCCAGCGCCTGGTCCACATCGGTAATGCCCTCGGCCGACATCTCCTTGACGATGTCCTTCATCAACGCCGGCTTGTAGCCAATGTGCGCGAACAGCCCCTGCAATGCGGCAATGTCCAGACTCTTGGTGGGGTGCACGCGGTGGTAGTGGGCGGCCAGTTGTTGCAGGTAATGGGTGTCCAGAAAGGGGAAGGTCAGCAGCTGCGCAAACTGGTACATGGGGCCACCGGCGGCCATCATCATTTCGCCCAGCTCTTCCTGTGACGAGCCGGTGAACACGGCAACCACCTTCTTGTTGTGCTTTTGCAGTACGGCACGCACCGTGGCCACCGCCGCCTCACCCTGCGCGGATTGGCCCAGCACCTGGATCTCGTCGAGCATTAGCAGGATCTGCTTGCCCGACGCGCTGGCCAGGCGCGTGATGAGGGCGTCCATGCGCAGCTCGGGTTTGTCGGGCAGGGTGCGGCGGGCGGGCTCATCGCCCAGCTCGATGCTGGCGCCCAACGCGCCAATTTTCTTGACCGCTGTTTTGGCCAGCCTGGAGGCCGATGACTTGGGTACCTGGACATCGTCCAGCGCCTCTTCCAGCGCATGGTTGATGGCGTCCAGCGGCGCGGCACGCTTGAGCCACAGATCGGCATACACCGGCAGCAGGCCCGCTTTTTCGGCAGCGGGCGCCAGGTCACCATCCAGGAAATAGGTCTTGCCGACCCGCCGCGGCGCAAACAGCGCAATCGGGCGGCCGGGCTGGGCCTTGAGCAAGGCGATGTACGAGTCGGCCAGCGCGGGGCGGCGGATGCTGATGTCGTCAAAGGTTTGCATGGGGCAAATTGTCATTCATTGCTATAAAAACAGCAATTGCTGCAAGTAGCGCAACAAACCACACAGCACTTCAGAACCGGCCTAAGGTGCGGTTGTGGCGGCCGCTATCATCCGGCCAAGCGCCACTCCCTACGCCTTCCGGTTATCACCCCATGTCCCAACGCCTCGCATCCTGCAGTTGCGGTCAGCTTACGGCCCAGGTCGTAGGCGATCCCGTGCGTGTCTCCATCTGCCACTGCCTGGCCTGCCAGCGCAGGACGGGAAGCGTTTTCGGCCAGCAGGCCCGGTTCCGCCGGGAGAACGTGTCGCTGTCGGGCGCCTCAACCGTGTATGTGCGGGTCGGTGATGAAGGCTCACACATCCGATTCCACTTCTGCCCCCACTGTGGCGCCACGGTCTACTACGAACCCGAGGGGATGGAGGAGTATCTGGCGATACCCGTGGGGGCATTTGCCGATCCGGGCTTTGCGGCGCCCAGCGTTTCCATCTACGAAGAGCGCATGCACGCCTGGGTTGTTCCGCCGGCGGATGCGCAGCATATCCCCTGACGGGCCTGGCACTTCACTTCCACACCTCCCACCACCTGCGTGTTCCACCGCCCACAGGGGCGTAAACCTCAAACGGCGTGCCGTCCAGCGCCAGGTTTGCTTCGTCGTGTTTGAAGCCGGTTATGTCTTGGGCCACTTGCAGGGGCACGTCGAAGTAGAAGTCGACTTCTTGTGGCCCCCGGTCTTCTGCGTCCTGCTGCGCTTGCGCTTGCTGGAGTGCCAGGGTGTAGGACGCAGACATCTGGCCTGTCGCGACCAAGTGGCGCCTGCTGAGTTGTGCATCATGTTCTACACGCCACACCCTTTGACCATGGCTCCACATCTGAGCAGACGAGAACATCACATGTTCTTCTACACAGCAGGCGATTACCTCAGCCACGGTGGACAAAACAGCCAGGTTTGCGTCCGACACCAGGGGATGGTTACAGCGCGGGGCGATGACCAGATGCCATGCGTTCGGCAAGGCATGACCGGTCAGGGATTTGCGACCCCACTCGCCCAATACACCCGACCTCGAAAGGCCAAGACTTTCCAGGCCTGCTTCGAGAGGAGGGCCTTTGAACGCAATCCAGGATAGTGAGTGGCCCATAGTTCAATGTATGGGAGTGTCAATCCATGCGTTGACAGTTCCGTGACACGGTCATGCTGATCGTCACGCCCCTGACATCTGCGGTCTCAAAAATCCGGCTTTGCATTCACCAACAACTCCACCGGAGACCTTCCATGGACCGTCGCGACTTTCTCACCACCACCACAACCACCGTGCTGGGCACAAGCACCGCATTTGCTGCCACACCGCTGATCACACCGGACGCGATGCGCCCGCAGATGGCACACGGCATACAAAGTGGTGACCCGCAATCCGACGGCGCCATCATCTGGACCCGCAGCGACCGCCCGGCGCGCCTGTGGCTGGACTGGTCCACCACCGCCAGCATGGCCAATGCGACCCGTGTGCGCGGGCCCTTCATGCTGGAAGACAGTGACTACACCGGCCGTCTGGATTTGACCGGCCTGCCCGCCGGGCAAGAGATTTTCTACCGCGTAGTGCTGCAGGACCTGCACAACGAGCGTGTGTTGTCTGAACCCCTGCCCGGCCACTTGCGCCTGCCCGCGGCGGCGCTGGGCAAGCCCGCACGCGACGTGCGCTTCACCTGGAGTGGTGACACTGCTGGCCAGGGCTGGGGCATCAACGAGGCCTGGGGTGGCATGAAGATTTATGAACAAATGCGCCAGGTGCGCCCCGACTTCTTTCTGCACTGCGGCGACACCATTTATGCCGACGGCCCCATCACCGCCCAGGTCAAACTGGCCGATGGTGCACTGTGGAACAACATCGTCACCGAAGAGGTCAGCAAGGTGGCCGAGACGCTGAACGAGTTCCGCGGCCGCTACCGCTACAACCTGATGGATGCCAACGTGCGCCGCATGGCCGCCGAGGTGCCGCAGATCTGGCAGTGGGACGACCACGAGGTCACCAACAACTGGTCCGACGCCAAAGACCTTGCCGCCGACAAACGCTATACCGAGAAGAACATCCCGCTGCTCACCGCCCGCGCCACCAAGGCCTTTCTGGAATACGCGCCGCTGCGCCGCACGCCCGATGTGGAGAGTGAACGCATCTACCGACACCTGCCCCAGGGCCCGCTGCTGGACTTGTTTGTGGTGGACATGCGCAGCTACCGCGGCGCCAACAGCCACAACCTGCAGACTGCGGAGAACGCAGAGAGTGCCTTCATGGGCCGGCCCCAAATCGCCTGGCTGCTGGATGGCCTGAAGCGCTCCAAGGCCACGTGGAAGGTGATTGCCGCCGACATGCCCATCAGCCTGCATGTGGGTGATGGCAAGGATGCCGATGGCCGTGACAAATGGGAGGCCAGCGCCAACGGCGACAACGGTGCACCACTGGGCCGCGAGCTCGAAATTGCCCACCTGCTGCGCGCAATCAAAAAGGCCAACATCCGGAATGTGGTGTGGCTGACGGCCGATGTGCATTACACGGCCGCACACTACTTTGACCCCAGCAAGGCCCAGTTCAGCGACTTTGCGCCGTTCTGGGAATTTGTCTCCGGCCCGCTGAACGCCGGTGGCTTTGGCCCGAACAAGGTGGATTCCACCTTCGGCATGCAGGTGGTCTACCAGAGGGCGCCCAATGAAGTGAATGCGCCGCCCACCAACGGCATGCAGTTCTTCGGCCAGGTGGACATCGACGCCAAGACCAAGGCGATGACGGTGACGCTGAAAGACCTTGCCGGTGCTGCGCTGTACACCAAGACGCTGGCACCGCAGCGCACTTGAGGACAGAAAGCAGGGGGCAAATACCCACCCGGAAGTGGGCCTATAAAGAATCAAATAGTGATACTTTGTTGGCAAAAATCATATACCAGCACAATTATTCGATTCCACCCAAACCACTACACACCAAAAATGCGCCCACAAGCATGTGCTTGGGCCTTTAGGAAATGTATGGGAATGAAGTTAACCGGTGTGCATGCACCACGCCGCGTTGCACTGGCTCTGGTGTTGGCCTCGGGTGTGGCGACGCTCTCGGCTTGTTATGTGGTGCCAATCGGCCAGCACCCGGCGCACTATCCGCCCACAAGCCATGTGGTTCTGCCAGCGCCGCCGCCCGCGCCGGTCACGTTCTCGGCTCGTTTGTACCCGGCCAACGAGCTGGCCACCAGTTATGGCATGGTCAACGCCGTGGTCACGAATGACCTGAATGGCCGCGGCAACTTCAACACCACCATCAGCGGGGAATCGTTTATGGGCGAGGCCACCCGCAAGGCCGGTTCATCCCGCGACGGGCTGGCCAACGGTGCGGGCAACCGGGGCAGTTATATCAACTGTCAGTACACGATGAACTCTGCCACGCTGGGCACGGGTAGCTGCACCCTGTCCAACGGTGCACGGTTCACCATGCATGTAGGTCAGTAACTTACTTGGAAGCTGAAGCCACCTCGACCTCAGTCGTGGCGGGGCCAGACTTCAGGTGGCCCACGTACTGCAGCGACTGGGCGATGCGCACCGAGGGCACGTCGCCCTCGCGCATGTGCAGCAGGTCAGCCGGGCTGACCAGCAGGGGGTCGGCCGTGGTCAGCGGCAACCGGGCCTCCTGGTAGGCCGCCAGCACAAATTGTGAGCAGAAGAATCGGTCGTTGCGTGCCACACCCAGCTGTATCGCGGCCAGCCCGCGGATACAGGCATCGCGCACCAGGCTGGGCACCAACGGCAACTCGCAGTACTGGCGCTGCAGCGTGAAGGGCGCCTGCAGCACCACACCCAGCACGTTGTATTTCTTGCCAGCATGGGCCTGGGCAAAAGTACGCATGGTGTCAGCATGCTCAGCCCGCACACCGGGATGGCGGAACGCAACAATGGTGGACTCGTCTTCGATAAAGTCCGCCATCTTGCGGGTGCGTATGCCGGCGCCCACGGCTTCTGCAATGTCGTCGTTGCCCAGGTACAGCGCCGCGTGACTAACCGGTGAAACGGTGAGCAGGCGTATGCCCATGGAAGTGACGCCGTTGGTGGACGACAGGATGATGTCCCCCGGCAGCAACTCAGCAGTGGAGATGCGCTGCCCCCCATTGGCCGGTGTCAGCAGCAGGCGGTTCTGCACCTGAAAGGCCTGGGTACCGGACGCGGGGTCGGTGCCCATGCCGGTGGCGCAGGCGGTCAGCAGCACCACGGACGCGCACATACCTGCCATGCGTATGCCGCGGCTCCAGCGACGACGCGGTGTAGGGGAGTTTTTCATGGGTTGTTTCGTTTACTTCGGTTGTTTGGCCAGAAACTTTTCAACACGGCCCCACAAGTCGTAATCGGTTTCAGGGCGTTGCCAGCCAGGCCTTCGCCCCATTACGCGATGAACTCCGCCACGCTGCGCACGGGCAGCTGCGCCCTGTCCAACGGTGCGCGGTTCAGCATGCATGTAGGTCAGTAACTTGCTTGTAAGCTGACGCGACTTCGACCTCACTGGCGGCGGGTGCTTTTGCCCGGATCGGGTACGCCGTTGGTCCATACGGGCATCACAAATACAGCCCCTGCCGGAGCCTTTTGCGGTTGCCCCCCCAACGACTGCTGGGACTGACTCTGCGGGCGTTGCACGCCCAGCCGTTGCAACTGGTTGCCTGCGACTTGGTAGACAAGATACTCCCCCGGGTCCTTGTCGGAGTAGGAATGCACCAGCACATTGCCGGGGGTGGCACAAGCACCGCAGCTCAGGGTATTGATACGCCCTGGCAGCGCAGCGTCGATCTTCTTCTGCACGTCTTGCATCACACGGGGTGCGGCCTCCCCATCAACACCAGACGCCGCAATCCGGGCGGGCGACTCCGCTTTGCCGGTCTCAAAGTTGAAGCGGTGGAGCTGGTTCTCTCCGTTGGGGCCGGTGGCCCGGTAGACAAACAGGGTGTCATCGTTCACGTAGGCGGGCTCCCAGTCGGCTTTCACGATGGGAAACTTGGCAATGCGTGTCCACGCCTTGCCGTCAGCCGCAGACCAGTAAACCGTGCTGAACTGGGGGTCTTCGCGGCTGTCGGCTAGGCGGGGCCGGCCCTGTTGGTCAAACAACCACCTGTGGACATTGGGAATGTCGGTGTCCACGAGTTTGCGCGTGGACCCATTCTCGACATCCAGTGCGAGTGGCGTCACGTGACCCACCTCGTTCCGGTAAAAATTGGCATGGCCCACGATGATTTCATTGGTGCCGGGTGCGCCGGGCGCCAGGTAGAAGTGGTCCGGCTTCAGAACCCGCGCGCCGACCCGGTCAGACACATTGGCGTCGTGGCTGCGCTTGATCAACAGCCGTGTACGGTCCCCCTTGCGGTTGACGGCCAGCAGACCGTTGGTTTTGCGTTCGTCGGTGACCTCCTCAGGGCTGGTAACACTGTAGGTGAGCCAGTCGTCGTTGACCCAGCGGAAACTACTGACGTCGGCCGTTTTCAGCACGGCCAGTATCTTGGCGGGCTCCTTGTCTTCCAGATCGGTCAGCACCAACCGGTCACGCATACCGCCGCCGCCCACCAGGCTGACGACCCAGCGGCCCGACGGCGACAGTTTGGCGTCAATCATGTGGGCCGGGCCAGAAGATGCTTCAAGGGGTGGCGGGGCACTGGATGCAGCCTGGGCAAACGGGCCCAGGCTGCAGCCCACCACCAGGCAGGCTGCCAGTTTCAGTGTCCAGTAGGGCTTCAAGTCTCGCGTGTTTTTCATAGTTCCGATGAGAAAGGGTGGTGCCGGGCACCTTGCAAATGCCCGGAAAAAGAGGGTATCTCTTATTGCGCCAAGGAAACCTTTGCGCCTGCCCGGCCTGGGCCGGGGTCCAACAAACTGCGGATTAGTGTAGTGCGGGTGGGCCGCGCCACGGCATGGTGAATACCCCGTTACGCCCAACCCAACATCCTCGCCGCCAGCCCCGCCAACGCACAGGCCGCAATGACCGGTATTACGCCCAGCTTGTAGCGCAGCAGCGCCACCGCCGCCAGGCCAGTCAGCACCACAGCCACGCCATCCACCCTTGAGCCAAATGTGCTACCAGCCCCCGGCAATATTGCGATGTGCGCTATGAAAAACAGAGCAAGACTGGCGATAACACCCACCACCGCCGCGGTGATGGCGGTCAGCGGTGCGGTCAGGTGCAACTTGCCGTGGGTGGATTCCACCAACGGGCCACCGGCCAGGATGAAGATAAAGGACGGCAAAAACGTGAACCAGGTCACCACCGTGGCCGCCAGCGCAGCACCCAGGAATAACGCGTCCGGCCCCAGCACTTCCTTGGTCCAGCCGCCGACAAAACCGACAAAAGCCACGACCATGATGAGCGGCCCGGGCGTGGTCTCGCCCAGCGCCAGGCCGTCGATCATTTGTGTGCCGGTGAGCCAGCCAAAGTGCTCGACGGCGCCTTGGTAGACATAGGGCAACACAGCATACGCGCCGCCAAAGGTCAGCAGTGCGGCCTTGGTGAAAAACCAGGCCATTTGGGCCACAGCACCATCCCAACCCTGCCAGGCCACCAGCGCGCCCATGGGCAGCAGCCACAACGCCGCGCCCACGGCTAACACGGTGGCCAGACGTGATGGCCTGAAGCGCGCATGGGCCGGCGTGGGGGTGGTGTCGCCTATCAGCCAGTCCCGCTCGCCGGGCGCCAGCACAACGGCCTTGGCTGCACCATGACCACCCCCGCCCGCGGCAAACTGCGCCGGTGCCCAGCGTGCGCCCAGCCAGCCGATGAGTGCAGCACCCAGCACAATCCATGGAAACGGCACGTTGAAGGCATGGATTGCTATAAAACTCATAGTGGCAATCGCCCATAACACGGGGGCTACCGTCGGTTTTTTCAAAGTCTTGCTGCCGATGCGGTGCACCGCCTGCAGCACAATGGCCGCGACCGCCGGCTTGATGCCATACAACAGACCCGCCACCCAGGTCACATGGCCAAAGGCCACGTACACCCAGCTCAGGCCAATCAGGATAAACAGCGACGGCAGCACAAACAGCGCACCCGCCACCACACCGCCCCAGGTGCGGTGCATCAGCCAACCGATGTAGGTCGCCAGCTGTTGCGCCTCGGGGCCGGGCAGCAGCATGCAGTAGTTCAGCGCGTGTAGAAAGCGCGATTCAGAGATCCAGCGCCTTTGCTCCACCAGCTCGCGGTGCATGATGGCAATCTGCCCCGCCGGTCCGCCGAAGCTGATGAAGCCCAGCTTGAGCCAGAAACGAAAAGCCTCGGCGAAGGAGACCTGGGTTTGTGGTGCGCTCATGCGGCACCTCTGGCCATGGTTGCGTCTGTCATGCTGGCGGGTTTCCAGTTGTGGGTTTCATCCTGCGCAGCGACCCGGTCACGGCACCAGGCATACAGCGCGTCGTACAGCGGCATGGCGGCCTCCAGCATGGAGTGGTCGTCTGCGGCGTGTAAACGCGACAGGCCCAGCGACATGGCCAACAACCCAGCCGACTGCGGCGCCAGGTCCAGACGGTCGGTATCGGCACCACGGACGATGGTGGCCAGCAGGTTCAGCGCCGTGTCATGTATGTCAAAGCCCTGCAGCAAGGCGTCAAAGCTGCACAGGTCGCCCACGTGTGAGACCGGCGCGCCGGGTATGTCAAATGCCATGGCATTCAGTGTCTTGGCCTGTGACAAAACCTGGGCCGTGGGTGCATAGAAAAATTCAGCCCGCGTGTCGATGAAGCGGCGTATCAACCAGGGGCAGGCAATGCGGTCGATCTTGGGCCGCTCGCGTGTGATCCAGCGGGATGGCTGCTCGCCGGTCACGCCCCAGTCGGCACGCTTGGCGAATGTCAGTGGGGGATGTGCGCGCCATTGGGCAATGGCCTGCGCATCGTCCTCGCCGTCCTGACCTCCTTCTATGCCGCCGGCCATGCGGTGTGCGCGCCAGCCTGCGGCCTGCAGTAGGGTGACGGCTTCTTCACTGACGTTGTGGCCATAGACGCAGTAGACCAGCACCTCGCCAGCGGGCCGGTTTGCTGCCAGCGCGGCCACGTCCTCGGGTGCGCAGCGTTGCGCGCCGGCCAGCAGGCGCGGGCTCTCGTCAAAACGCGCCTGGCGGCGCACGTCAAGCACCAAAGGCGTGTCGGCACGGCCCAGACGGGCATTAAATGCCTCAGGGGAAATGGAAGAAGAGGAAGAAAAAATAGACGGATTTTGGGTGTCCACGGATAACTCCTGTTGCGTTACCAGCAATTGGATGGGACACCATCTTGGAGCCGATTGGCCCGACACCGGGGAGCTGCAACCCCGATGAACGCACTGTAGCACGGTGCGCGGGAATACCCGGAGTCTCCGTGGCTCGACAGCGCCACCATCCCTTTCTAAGATCGTGCCTGTTTTTTCTTTTTTTGGGAGATGTGTGATGTCGGTCTGGATCAAACGCCTGGCTCTGGGCTTGGGATTGCTGCTGGTGCTCGCAGCCGCCGTACTGGTCTTCGGCAGCATGCAGGGTGAACGCAAACGCCATCGGCAAGTGGCCGTGACCGCACAGCCGGTAGCCTGGGCGACGGACGCCGAGGGCTTGGCACGGGGCAATTACCTGTTCCGGTCGCGCGGGTGCACCGATTGCCATGGTGTGGATGGCGGTGGGCGCGAGTTCGTCAACGATGGCAAGGGCATGCGCATCAGCGGCCCCAACATCACCTCCGGCGGGCCAGTGGGCCAGTACACGGCACAGGACTGGGTGCGCGTGCTGCGCCATGGCGTCAAGCCCAATGGCCAGCCGGCCTTCATCATGCCCAGCGAAGACTACAACCGCTTTACCGACGCCGACGTCGCCGCACTGGTCGGCCACGTGCGCACACTGGCACCGCGCACGGGTGGTTCCGCAGTGGTGGAACTGCCCATGCTGGTGAAGGCCCTGTACGGACTGGGCGCCATCGAGGACGCGGCCGAGAAGATCAACCACAGCCTGCCGCCGGCCCAGCCCGTAGTGGCTGCCGTCAACGTGCAGCACGGGGCCTATGTGGGCAATATGTGTATTGGCTGCCACGGGCCAGGCCTGTCGGGTGGTCGCATTCCCGGTGGTCCACCAGACTGGCCCGCCGCCGCCAACCTGACCCCCGGCAAGGGCAGCGCCATGCCGCTTTATGCCGACGCCAATGTCTTTGTTGCCATGCTGCGCTCGGGCAAGCGGCCCGACGGCAGCACCATCAAGGTCATGCCGTTTGAATCGCTGCGTGAACTGAACGACACCGACGCCCAGGCGCTGTATGCCTACCTGAAGACCCTAGCGCCGCGGGAGGCGGGCCAGCGCTAGCGTTCCTCCGGACTCTTCTGGCAACGCAAACTTGCCAACCAGTTGGCCCAGCACCGCAGCCTGTTCACTCATGGAGGCCGCTGCGGCGGCACTTTGCTCCACCAGCGCGGCGTTCTGCTGGGTCATCTGCTCCAGCTCGGCCACAGCAGACGACACCTGCTGCATGTCTGCGCTTTGCTCGGCGCTGGTGGCCGATATTTCCTCAATGATGCCGGTCACACGCTGCACCGAGGTCACGATCTCCTGCATGGTCTGGCCGGCCTGGTCCACCAGCCTGGTGCCAACCTCGACATTCGCAACCGATGCGCCTATCAGGTCCTTCACTTCCTTGGCCGCCGCTGCCGAACGCCCGGCCAGGCTGCGCACCTCGGACGCCACCACGGCAAAACCGCGCCCCTGTTCACCGGCCCGTGCCGCCTCCACCGCGGCATTCAGCGCCAGGATATTGGTCTGGAAGGCAATGCCGTCGATGACGGAAATGATGTCCACAATCTTCTTGGACGAGCCATCGATCAGGTGCATGGTCTGCACCACCTGGGCCACGGACTGGCCACCGCTTTGCGCCACCGAAAAGGCGGAGCCAGCCAGCGTGTTAGCCTGGCCGGCCGCGTTGGCGGACTGGTGGACGGCTCCGCTCAGGTGCTCCAGCGAGGCCGAGGCGCGCTGCAGGTTGGCAGCGGTCTGCTCGGTACGGTTGGACAAATCCTGGTTGCCATGTGCGATCTCAGCACTGGCCCCACCAATGCTGGTGGCCGAGCGCTGCACCTGCCCCACCAACGTAGCCAGAGACTGGGTCATATGCTGCAGGGAGCGCATCACCTCGCCCATTTCGTCCTGGCGGTCGGTGTGGATCGACACCCGCAGATCACCGTCCCCAATGGCGCGGGACAGGCGCACGATTTCCTCCAGCGGGTCACACACGTTGCGCTGCAACACCCGTGTACCGATGCACACCAGCAGGGCCACAAAGGCCATGATGGCGGCCACGGTCCAGACGGTCTTCAGGCGCTCGGCACCCGCCTTGTCGCGCAGTGCCGTGGCACCTTTTTCGGCTAGGTGCACCAGGTCTTGCTGGGCCGCCAGAAAGGCCGCCAGTTGCGGCTGGGTGTCGGATTTGATGTGGGCTTGCACGGCCGTGGCATCACCGGCAGCCTGCAGCTTCTGGACCTTGTCCAGCGATGCAGCCAGTGCCTGTGCCCTGGACTGGACGGCCTGTAGCGCGGCCTTCTCCGGGCTCTCGGTCATCAGCCCGTCCAGGGTTTTCTCGATGGTGGCGATTTCGTTCTGCGCTTCGGGCTGGCCCGCCTTCAGTAGCGCTGCAGCACCGGCATCGGCATTGAGCGCAACACCAATGCCGCGCAGCGCCTGGGCCTCCCCCAGCCCGCGCCAGCGGGCCGCCAGCTCCAGCTTGCTCTGTTGTTGTGACTGCTCGGCCGCCGTGGCGGCCTGGGACTTGATGGTCCGCACCGCCGAGCCTATGGACATGGCCACCAGCCCCACACTCACCAGAATGGCTGGCATCCAGATCTTCAAGGCAATACTGACAGGCCGCATCACTTTCCACTCCCATGAACCGGTTGCTCCGCGCGAAGGCGGTGGTCAGTGCATTGTGGGGAACTTATCGCGTCGTGGAATCAGCAACAACCCGCCCTAGCGGGCTCAAGCACCTCTGGCAAGTTTGTAGACCGATGTACCCGCCAGCAAATTGGGCAGCAGGCGCACCGTGTTTCCGTTTTGGAGGCCAAAACTGTCCTGCACCTGCAAGCCGTTGCGCGCAGCCAGTTGGGCCAGGTCGGCATGGGTGCCCACGCGGATGTTGGGTGTGTCATACCACTGGTAGGGCAGACGTTTGGTGACCGGCATGCGGCCTTGCAGAATGCTCAGGCGGTTCGGCCAATGCGCAAAGTTGGGGAAGGCAACGATGCCCACGCGGCCCACGCGCACCGTTTCGCGCAACATGGTCTCGGCATTGCGCAGGTGCTGCAGCGTGTCGATCTGCAGCACCACATCAAAGGATGCATCGCCAAACAGGGCCAGGCCTTCGTCCAGGTTCAGCTGAATGACGTTGACGCCGCGCTTGACGCAGGCCAGCACATTGGCGTCGTCTATTTCCACGCCGTAGCCGGTACAGCCACGTGTCTGCTGCAGATGGGCCAGCATTGCACCGTCGCCACACCCCAGGTCGAGTACGCGCGAGCCTTGCGGCACCAGTTGTGCCAGGGCGTGCATGGTATTCAGGTCGCTCATGCTGATATCTCCTTGGCAATGCTCTCAAAATAGGAGCAAACAACACCCATATACCGGGGGTCGTCGAGCAAAAAAGCATCATGCCCATGGGGCGCGTCGATCTCGGCGTAACTCACGTCGCGCTGGTTGTCCAGCAGGGCCTTGACGATTTCGCGGCTGCGCTTGGGGGAGAAACGCCAGTCGGTCGTGAAGCTGACCAGCAGGAACTTGCACGTGGCCTTGGCCAGGGCCTTGCTCAGGTCACCGCCATAGGCACTGGCGGGATCGAAGTAGTCCAGCGCGCGCGTGATCAGCAAGTAGGTGTTGGCGTCAAAGTATTCGGCGAACTTGTCGCCCTGGTAGCGCAGATAACTTTCGATCTGGAATTCGACATCCTGTGTCGAGTACTTGTAGGAGCCGGTCCCCAGAACGGCATCCTTGAGTTGACGGCCAAACTTCTCGTTCATCACGTCATCGCTCAAATACGTGATGTGGCCGATCATGCGGGCGATACGCAGGCCACGTTTGGGCACGGTGTCGTGTTCGTAGAAGTGGCCGCCGTGGAAATCGGGGTCGGTCACGATGGCGCGGCGCGCCACTTCGTTGAAGGCGATGTTCTCGGCCGTCAAGTTGGGCGCGCTGGCCACCACCACGGCATGGCGCACACGCTCGGGGTATTGCAGCGTCCAGCTCAGGGCCTGCATGCCGCCCAAGGAGCCGCCCATGACGGCGGCCAGGGTTTGAATCCCCAACACATCCAGCAAGCGGGCCTGGGCGTTGACCCAGTCTTCCACCGTCACGACAGGGAAGTCCGCACCATAGACCTTGCCACTGCCGGCCGGTGCATCAGGGTTGGCATGCATGGGGCCGGTGGACCCGAAGCATGAGCCCAGGTTGTTGACGCCAATCACAAAAAAGCGGTCCGTGTCCACCGGCTTGCCGGGGCCAATCATGTTGTCCCACCAGCCTTCGGAGTTGGCCTGGCCCGCATAACTACCGGCCACATGGTGCGAGGCGTTCAGCGCATGGCAGACCAGCACCGCATTGCTGCGCGTGGCGTTCAGCGTGCCATAGGTCTCGTAGCTGAGTGCATAGTCACGCAGCGATGCACCGCTTTTCAGCGGCAAGGCATCGGCAAAGTGCTGCGACTGTGGTGTCGCGATCAAAGGCGTAGAAGACAAACCAAAACCCCAATAAAAAACCCGGCAATGCTAAAAACAAGGCCGGGTGTTGTGGTGTCTCGGTCCGTCTTTAGCTGTATTTATTAAGCGCCCGCAAGCTGGGCAAATTGGCGCTGGAGGGCAGTATAACAAGGACGACCGTTTGGGACACCTCAAGATAGGGGCCACAGGGCCGCTATTCCCAGTGCTGCAAAGACCAGCGCCGAGATGACGTGAACCGTGCGGATCGGCACGCGTTTGGTGATGGCGTCACCAAACCAGACGACGGGCGCATTGGCCAGCATCATGCCCAGCGTGCTGCCCACCACCACCCAATAGGGGTTGTATTGGGCGGCCAGCATGACCGTGGCGATTTGGGTTTTGTCACCCATCTCGGCCAGGAAAAAGACGACCACCGTGGTGCCGAACACACCAAAACGCGGCGCATCACCACTGTCCAGGTCGTCGGCCTTGTCGGGCACCAGCATCCACGCCGCCATGGCGATGAAAGACAGGCCAAGCACCCAACGCAACACGTCGGAGCCCAACACCGTATTCACCCACGCGCCGACTGCACCAGCCAGCGCGTGGTTGGCAATGGTGGCAACAAAGATGCCCGTAACGATGGGCCAGGGTTTGCGAAAACGCGCCGCCAACAGCAGGGCCAATAACTGGGTTTTGTCACCCATTTCGGCCAGCGCAACGATGCCGGTCGATACCAAAAATGCTTCCACAGGGGTCTCCGGCCAGAGGGTTCAGGCCCACAAACATTGTAGAGAGTCACCCACGCGGCCCAAGCTCGACCCAATCTGGCGCATTTCTTGCATGTATTTGGTGCGCTTCTGGGGATTTCCTCTGAAACGCACCAATTTGCAGTCATTTACACCAAAGGTTTGGTATGGAAGCACTAAAACAGGGCGCTGATGCCCTGTTCATACTCTTGGGTGGCATCATGGTCTTGGCCATGCATGCCGGTTTTGCCTTTCTGGAACTGGGCACCGTGCGCCGCAAAAACCAGGTGAATGCCCTGGTCAAGATCCTGGTGGACTTCTCGGTATCCACCGTGGTGTACTTCATGGTCGGTTATGCCGTGGCCTATGGCACCAGCTTTTTTGTGGGCGCCGAGGTGCTGGCGGCCAGGAACGGTTATGACCTGGTCAAGTTCTTCTTTTTGCTGACCTTTGCGGCAGCCATACCCGCCATCATCTCCGGTGGCATTGCCGAACGGGCACGCTTCTGGCCCCAACTAATCGCAACAGCGGTCATTGTTGGCTTTATTTACCCGTTCTTCGAAGGTATAGCCTGGAACCAGCAGTTTGGTGTGCAGGCCTGGATCAAGTCATTGACCGGCGCCGAGTTCCACGACTTTGCAGGCAGCGTAGTGGTGCATGCGGTGGGCGGCTGGATTGCCTTGCCGGCCGTCATCCTGCTCGGTGCACGCAGCAACCGCTACCGTAAAGATGGCGCCATCTCCGCCCATCCGCCGTCAAGTATTCCCTTTCTGGCGCTAGGTGCGTGGATTTTGACGGTGGGCTGGTTTGGCTTCAATGTCATGAGTGCCCAGACGCTGGACAAGATCTCGGGCCTGGTCGCCGTCAATTCACTGATGGCCATGGTGGGCGGCACACTGGCCGCGCTGGTGGTGGGCAAAAACGATCCCGGGTTTGTGCACAACGGCCCCCTGGCTGGCCTGGTGGCGGTGTGCGCCGGCTCCGACCTGATGCACCCGCTGGGCGCGCTGGTGGTCGGCGCCGCAGCGGGCACGGTGTTCGTCGTGATGTTCACGCTGACGCAAAACCGCTGGAAGATCGACGACGTGCTGGGCGTATGGCCGCTGCACGGACTGTGCGGCACGCTGGGTGGTGTGGCTGCCGGCATTTTTGGCAGCACGGCGTTTGGCGGTCTGGGCGGCGTGAGCCTGGGTGCACAGCTGATTGGCACAGTCTTGGGTGTGGTCTGGGCCCTGCTGGGCGGGACGGTGGTCTATGGCCTGTTGAAGGTCACCATGGGCCTGCGCATGAGCCAGGAAGAAGAGTACGACGGGGCCGACCTGTCCATCCACCGCATCAGCGCATCACCCGAGCGCGAGGCCAACTGGTAGCCACTCCAGCACGCGGAACGCCCCACAAACCCGGCCTTGGCCGGGTTTTTTTGTGCCCGTCACTTCAAATTAGTTGAACCATTGCGACAAGTAATTTGAACTTTTTTCCACGGTGCCCCTCCTAAACTTTCTTCCACGGCAGACAAAGATCTGCCGGATTCGCCAAAAACCTTTGCACACCGCCCACCATGAACACTGCCACTGCACCTCGCAAATACACCAGTACTGCCATTGCCCTGCATTGGCTGCTGGCACTGTCCCTGGTGGGTATTTTTTCGGTAGGTTTGTACATGGCCGATCTGCCGTTTTCGCCCCAACGCCTCAAGCTCTACAACTGGCACAAATGGGCGGGTGTCACCATCCTGATCCTGTCCGCCGTGCGCCTGGCCTGGCGCCTGACCCACAAGCCGCCCGCACTGCCCCAGTCCGTGACCCTGGGTATGCCCAGTTGGCAGCTCAAGGCCTACCACGCTACCCACGTGCTGATGTATGCGCTGTTTTTCATCGTGCCACTGGTGGGCTGGGCCTATAGCTCTGCGGCCGGTTTCCCCATCGTGTTGTTTGGTGTGTTGCCGCTGCCGGATTTTGTGTCTGCCAGCAAACCCCTGGCCGAGCTGATCAAGCCCTGGCACCAGATCACAGCCTATTCGCTGGCCGCCTTGGTCGTGCTGCATGTGGCAGCCGCGATCAAACACCACTTCATCGATAAAGACGGTCTGCTGCTGCGCATGATGCCCAGCAAGCGCTAAAGCAACAACACCTTCATTTGCACAACCCCATCACTACGGAATCCGCACCATGACGCTTTCTTTTTCTCCCATCGCCCGTGCCACCAGCCTTGTCCTGTTGGCTGGGCTGACCAGCCTGTCGGCACAGGCCCAGCAAAAGCTGCTGCCCGCCCAAAGCAACGTGGGTTTTGTGATCAAACAAATGGGCGTTCCGGTGGAAGGCCACTTCAAGAAGTTTGACGCCCAGATCACTCTGGACCCGGCCAAGCCAGAGACCGGCAAGATCGCCTTCACCATCGACATCGCCAGCGCAACCATGGGCTCACCCGAGCCCGATGCCGAGCTGCCCAAGGCCACCTGGTTCAATACGGCAAAGTTCCCCCAGGCCACCTTCCAGTCCACCAGCATCAAAGGCCTGGGCGGCGGCAAGTTTGAAGTGACCGGCAAGCTGGCCATCAAGGGCAATACCCGCGATGCCGTGGTGCCCGTGACCCTGGTCCAAAGCGGCGCCACCACCACCGCCACCGGCGTGGTGGGCATCAAACGCCTGGCCTTCAAGATCGGCGAAAACGAGTGGGCCGACACCTCCATGGTGGCCGACGATGTGCAGGTCAAGTTCAAGCTGGCGTTGTCCGGCATGGGCAAATTCTGATTTTTTGTTTCCCCGTTCCCTTTTTCTCTCAACCCTGTTTTTTAACGGAGCTTTTTCACCATGCGTAAATCCCTTCTCGGCCTGGCTATTGCCGGTACTTTGGCCACCTCCCTGCTGTCCACCGCGGCCCTGGCCCAATCTGCGACCTACACACTGGACCCCACCCACACGTTTGCGTCGTTTGAGATTGGCCACTTTGGCACCTCCACCAACAAGGGCCGTTTCGACAAGAAGGAAGGCACTGTCCAGTTGGATCGCGCGGGCAAAACCGGCAAGCTGGAAGTGACGATTGACACCACCTCCATCAACAGCGGCACACCCGCGTTTGACAAGCACCTGCAAAGCGCCGACCTGTTTGACGCGGCCAAACACCCCACCATCAAGTTTGTGTCGGACAAGTTCGTCTTCAACGGCGACAAGGTCACGGAAATCGTCGGCAACCTGACGCTGTTGGGCAAGACCCAGCCCGTCACGCTGAAAGCCAACCAGTTCAACTGCTACCAGAGCCCCATGCTCAAGCGCGAAGTGTGCGGTGGCGATTTTGAAACCACGATCGACCGCACGGCCTTTGGCATGAACTACGGTGTGGATTGGGGATTCCCCAAGAATGTGCGCCTGATCGTCCAGGCCGAAGGCATCAAGCAGTAATTCGCAGCGCCACCGCATCCGGTGGCATGGCAAAAGCGGCAGATCAGGCGAAGACGTTGAGCTTGGCCGCGATCTGCTGCAGGCCTTTGAAGGCGCCCCAGTGTGTCTCGGGTACGGGGGACTGCACCGGCGCGCTTGCCCTTTGGCGTTCGGGGTCATCCCGGTATTCACGCATTGCCGACACGGCCAGGGCCACGAAGTCGGGCTGTGCATCCTGCTGGTGTTCCGTGGCCTGGGCTGGCCTGGATGCGACCAGCACGCCGTCCTTGCTGACGGCAATGGGTGTGACGCTGCCGCCGGCCTGGCGGTCCACGGCCAACTGGTGCTCGCGCGCCATGGCGCCGGTGTCCACCGTAGCCGCGGCCGGCATTCTGCGGCCCGGTGTGTACAAAGGAGCGTCCACCGGCTTGGCACCCGTGCCATCGGGCCACTGGATCTTCAACACCACGCCGTCGAGGCGACCCACCGCGCGTGCGACAGCCTGGGCCGGCATCGCCGTCTGCGGTTTCACCAATACACCTGGTACTGCGCTGCCGGACGCTGAAGCCGCGTCTTTGCCAACGCCGGGCGGACTATTGCCGCCAGGCGTGGCGTCTCGAGGAAAGAGTAGGTGGTTGTAGCGGTCGATTTGCATGGCGCATCCCCCAGAAACAGTGGATGCCACCAGTATCGTGAGCGCAGAAACCGCGCATGCCGAAAATAAAGGCCGATAAACCGGGTATTTCCGGGTCATACCGCCAGTCGCTACACCGTCAGAGCGCCTTCTGCCGCCACGCCAACGCAGCCCCCAGCCACAGCGCCACCGCCGACACCACCAGCCCCCGCGCCAGGCCACCAGGGCCGTCCGCAATCCAGCCGACCACCGTGGGCCCGATGATCTGGCCCGCGGCAAACACCGTGGTGAATGCGCTGATGCCCGCTGCCCAGGCGCTGGCTGGCAGGTTGTGCCGCACCAGGGCCGTGGTGGACGCCACCACCGACAAAAACACCGCGCCAAACAGCAGGCCTGAGGCCAGCACCACGGGCCAGGATTGGGTCAGTGCCGGCAGAATCGTCGCCACGCCCAGCAGGGCATTGAGCTTCGCCAGGGCGCGGCCATTTTTGTGCCGGTCCAGCAGACCCGCCCAAATGCGGGACGAAGCCATCACCGCCATTCCCAGCAGGCCATAAAACACCGTCACCGCCTGCGCGCTGCTGCCCTGCTCGCGCAGCAGTGCCACAACAAAGGTCATGTAGCCGATGTAACCCATGCCAAACAGCGTGTAACCACCCAGCGCAAAACCAAACAGCCGCCAGCGGAACTGCACCGGCGTTGCACCCGGGCTCGGTGCCAACGGCGTGGTGGCCTCAGCCATCACCCGGGCCGGCCACAGCAGGGCCACACTGGCCAGCACACAGGCCAAGGCCAGCAACCACCAGGCCCAGCGCCAGGGGTGGGCTTGTGCACCTGCCTGCTCCAGCACCCACGGCACCAGCACGGCCGACAACACAATGCCCACACCCGTGCCGCCGTAGTACAGGCCCAGCAACAGGCCGCTGCGCGACGGGTACTGCGCCCCGAGCCGGGCCGCCAGCAGCCCACCGGCAATAAAAACAAAGGCGCTGGCCACACCCGCCAGCAGGCGCTGCACCAACAGGGGTTCGGTGGCGGTGAAAAAACCGCTCAAGGCCATGAAAACACTGGCCAAAAAGGCGCCACCCCACAACAGCGTGCTGGCACCCACGCGTTTGAGCAGCCTCGGCGTCAGCAGCGCACCCAGAAAGTAGCCCAGCGCATTGGCCGTGTTCATGGCGCCGGCCAGCGTGTAGCTCCAGCCCAGGTCCACGCGCATGGCCGGCAGCAGCAGCCCGTAGGCAAAGCGGGTAATGCCCAGCGATACCGCAGCGCCCAGGGACAGCGTCAGGGCCAGTGCCCACACGGAACGCAGTGGTGGTGTCAAAACAAGTGCCCTTCAAACGGTGTTACAGAACGGTGAAGCTGCATTGTGCGGTACACCAGCTAGTTTCCTGCATACTATTAAATTGATAGCGATACAACTAGATCGCACGGGGGTTAGAGGCCAGTTTTTCATATGACCATGGCGCCTGACACCTCCCTGACGGTGCCTGCAAAACGAGGGTATTCCTGCAGCCCGTCCCGCCATAGCCTGCATAGACTGGCCCGCTCAAACCCAACCGGAGACCCGCATGCACAACACCCGTCTGTGGACCACGCGCCTGCTCGCAGCCAGCGCCCTGTGCCTGGCGCCACTGCTTGCACCCGCGCAAACCACCGCCACGCTGAAGGTGGGTGTGATCGGGCCGTTCACCGGGCCGTCGTCGGACTTTGGCGTGCAGATGCTGCAAGGCATACAGTTGGCCACCGAGGAGATCAATGCCGTGGGTGGCTACATGGGCCGGCCGCTGGAGCTGGTCATCAAGGACGACCAGGGCAACCCCGACGTGGGCCTGAAAGGATCACAAGAGCTGGCGGCGGCGGGTGTGGTGGCCACGCTGGGCTTTTGCAACACGGGTGTGGCGCAGAAGTCGCTGGAAGTTTTTCAGAACGCCAAGCTGCCGCTCATCATCCCCTGCGCCACCGGCTCGCCGCTGACGGCCAAGTACCCGGCGCCCGAGAGTTATATCTTCCGCACCTCGCCGCGCGACGCCATCCAGGCGCCCTATGTGGTGGACGACATCATCCGCCGCGGCTGGAGCAAAGTCGCCATCTTTGCCGACACCACCGGTTACGGCGATGCCGGCCTGATGGATGTGGAGGCGGCGCTGGCCGCCAAAAACCTCAAAGCCGTCCATGTGGCCCGTTTTGCGCTGGGTGTCAAAGACCTGCGTGAGGAACTGAAGGCGGCGCGCGATGCCGGTGCCGACGTGGTTTTCAGCTACACGGTGGGCGTGGAAAACGCCGTCATCGCCAACGGCCGCAAGGAGCTGAAGTGGAAGGTGCCCCAGGTGGGCGCCTGGCCGCTGTCCTTCCCGTTTTTCATCAACGGCGCCAAGGACGCCGCCGAGGGCGCGATGATGGCGCAGAGTTTCATCGCCGAGCCCAGCAACGAACGCCGCGCCGCCTTTCTGAGCGCCTACAAACGCAAGTTCAAGCAGGCCATGGCCGTACCCATGGCCGCCGCCCAGGGTTATGACAGCACCTACCTGCTGGCGTTTTCGCTGTTTGCGGTGCGCGATGGCAACCCGACCGGCCCGGTGGTCAAGGCGGCGCTGGAAAATATCAGCCGTGTGTACTACGGCGTGGTCGCCACGTATGAGCGCCCCTTCAGCCTGAACGACAAGGACGCCATCACCAAAAACATGCTGGTGATGGGCAAGGTCAGCAATGGCGTGGTGACCTTTGCACGCAGTGAAGACGCCAGACGCAACGCCGTGGTCAAACGCAAGAACTGACAGCCGCCGGGGTGCTCTGTCGCTTTGCGCAGTATGTGCGCTGTACCACCCACTGGGCTGCATGAATCTGCTACGCTGTGGTTTCGTTTCCCGAAACTCATGAAAGAGGCGCCATGTCTGACTTGCAAAACTCCCCCCTCACTTCACAAGAGAAACTCGTGATGGATATCCGCGCAGTGATTGCTGACGCGGAAGAAATCCTGAAAGCCACGGCGGACCAGACAGGCGAAAAAATCGCCAGCCTGCGCACCCGTGTGCAGGACCGCCTGCTGGGCGCCCGCATCCGCCTGGACGCCGCCGAGGCCGCCGTCATCGACAAGACCAAAGCCGCCGCACGCGCCGCCGACGATTACGTGCATGACTCGCCCTGGCAAGCCGTGGGCATTGGTGTTGGCGTTGGCTTTTTGCTGGGCCTGCTGCTGGGCCGCCGCTAGTCCCAGCCATCCCCCTACTCCCTGACAACAAGGCATGGATTCCGCGCAAGGCAAGGGCAGCGGCGGCACCTGGGGTGCTGTGCGCGACAAGGCCGCCACACTGCTGGCCATTGGGCAAACACGGCTGGACCTGCTGAGCAATGAGCTGGAAGTCGCGCGCATCACCATCACGCGCCAGATCATGCTGGCGCAGGCCCTGCTGTTTTGCGTGGGCCTGGGTGCAGTCTTGACGGTGGTGGGCCTGGTCATCCTGTTCTGGGAGCAGCGCCTGGTCGTGGTCGCCCTGGCGGCTGCGCTGGTGTGGGGCCTGGCCCTGTATGTGTACTTCGCCATCCAGCGCAACAACCGCCGCGCGGCGCCGCTGTTCAACGCCAGCATGGCCGAACTGCAGGAAGATTTACGCCAACTCAAAGCAGCTGCCGGCCATGGACGCACGCCTGGTTGAGCTCTATGTGGAGCGCGGACGGCTGCGTGAGCGCATCAGCGTCCAGCGCGGGCAGTTGGTGCGCGAGCTGGAACCGCTACGCAATGCCCTGGACGGCGTGGACCGCACCCGTGCGCTGCTGCACCAGGCGCGCCAGTGGGTGCTCTCCAACCCCGGCATCGTCGCCACCGTGGCCGTGGCGGTCGTGGTGTGGCGGCCCCGTGCGGTGTTACGCACCGTCGTCAGGGGTTTTTCGGTCTGGCGCAGTTTGGGACATTGGCGCAACTGGATACGGGTGGGTTTGAGGGTCTTTTGAGCTGCTTGGCCCATAATTGGGCCATGGGAACTTCTGAACTGTCTAAACCGCCCACGGACGCTGCCCCCCAGCTGCCCGAGACACCGGCGTTTGACCCCAACCAGACTATCTCTTACCAATCCCGCATGGCGAAGGCACCGCGGTGGTTTGGCTCGTTTCTGGCCAGCAACAGCCGCGAGAAGAACCGCATGCGCCACGAACTGGGCAAGATCAAGGGCGCCATCCCCCTGCTGATGAAACCGCGCAACGGCAGCAAATGGACAGCACAAGACCGGCAGGAACTCAAGCACATGCTGCGTGCTGCTTCGGCCGTTTATCCCTACCTCATCATCTGGGCATTGCCCGGCTCTGTTCTGCTGCTGCCTTTCCTGGCCTGGCACCTGGATGCGCGGCGCAAGGACCGGGAGCGCAAGGCCGCGGCCGGGCCAACCAACTGAATACTCCGTCGAACGGGTTTCAAGAGCGGTTGTGCCGGATCGTTATGTCGATATTAGGCTGCAGCCCCCGTGAAATATACGTATTTAGCTATTATTTTTATAGCTAAACGCGAATGTTTCTTAACGGCGTTTGGCTGCGATGGCGATTTCCAGCAACTCCAGCAGCGGTGCGTAAGACGCTTCGGTCCAGTCACTGTACTGGCTGGCCTTGGCCAGCGCAGACCGTGCTGACTCCAGTGAATCCACCCGCATGTGTTCCATGGTCGCGGCCTGCTCGGCACGTTTGATCACAGTGCTGAGTTTGAGCGTGGGACGTGTGGGGTGGGCCATCTCGACGTAAGGGAACGCCACCACCCAGACTGCATCGAGATTGTGGGTGCGACTGAGGGCATCCACAAACGGCGCCACCAATCCGGCGACCTGGATGGTCTGGTAAAGACTGCGGCTTTCTGCGGCAATAGTGGTGTCGGAGGATGGGGCTGTAGGGGTGATGGTTTGCATGGTCATGGTCTACACAACGGAGTGCCTGCGTTTTCCGATGACACGGGTTTTGACTCGCCTATTTTGCAGGCCGCCAGCGTTTGAGCAGCAGCGCATTGGCCATCACACTGACCGAACTCAGCGCCATGGCCGCACCCGCCAGCACGGGGTTGAGGTAACCCAGCGCCGCCAATGGAATACCGGCCACGTTGTAGGCAAAGGCCCAGAAAAGGTTTTGCCGGATCTTGGCCACGGTGCGGTCGGAGATGTCCAGCGCGGCAGCCACCAATGACACATCACCCCGCATCAGCGTGATGCCGGCGGCATGCATGGCCACATCGGTGCCGGTGCCCATGGCCATGCCAACATCGGCCGCGGCCAGTGCGGGTGCGTCGTTGACACCGTCACCCACCATGGCCACCACATGGGTATGGCGTGGGCCCAGATTGGGGCTTGCGCCCAATGCGGGCGCCAGGGGAGGTGACAGGCTGGCCACGGGTGCGTCTTTGGTCCGCAGGGCGCGCCGGCGGTCCACACCATGGTCTTGCTGCAGCTCAACCATCCATGCGGCCTTGTCGCCCGGCAGTACCTCGGCCATCACTTCTCCGTCCTCGGGGTCCAGGCCCAGGCGGCGGGCCATGGCCTCGGCGGCACCGCGGTTGTCGCCGGAGACCATCACCGTTTTGATGCCGCGCGCACGCAATACGGCCAGCGCTTCTTTGGCGCCGGGCTTGGGAACATCGGCAAAGGCCATGAGTGCCAGCAGAACGAAGCGTGCGGGCTCTGGTGTGTTGTCCATGCGCTGGGCGATGGCCGATACCGTTGCGCCCTGGTCCTGTAGTGCCTTGGCCTGTGCCTGCAATACGCCCAGCGGCACGCCCAGCTCCTGCATCCAGCGCAGGCTGCCAATGCAGTAGTGGTGTTGGGCCAGCGCACCCGTGCTGCCCTTGCCAGGCACGGCCTGCAATGCATCGGGTGCGCAGATGCGCAGGCCTTTCTCGGTGGCGGCGGCCACCACGGCACGGGCCAAGGGGTGCTCGCTGCCGCTTTGCAGGCTGGCGGTGATGCGCAAGACTTCGTCGGCATCCAGGCCTGCAGGTGATTCGGCCACCACCAAGGCGGTCAGGCGGGGCTGGCCTTCTGTCAACGTGCCGGTTTTGTCGAAGGCCACCACATCCACCTTGTGCGCCATCTCCAGCGCCTGGGCGTCCTTGATCAGGATGCCGTATTTGGCCGCCACACCGGTACCGGCCATGATGGCCGCCGGCGTGGCCAGCCCCAGCGCGCAGGGGCAGGCGATGACCAGCACGGCTACGGCGTGGATGACCGCGGTTTCGAACGGATGGCCGGTGAGCCACCACGCCAATACCGTGGCCAGGGCCAGGGCCAGCACCACGGGCACAAAAACAGCGCTCACCCGGTCTACCAGGCGCTGTATGGGGGCCTTGGCAGCCTGGGCGTCTTCCACCAGGCGGGTGATGTGGGACAGCACCGTGTCCACCCCCACGGCCGTGACCTGCAGCACCACGCGGCCTTCGCCATTGATGGAGCCGCCGGTCAGCTTGGCGCCTGTGTCCTTGTGCACGGGCAGGGGTTCGCCGGTCAGCATGGACTCATCGACCTGGGTCTGCCCTTCCAGCAGCGTGCCATCCACCGGGAAACGTTCGCCGGGTTTGACGACCAGGCGGTCGCCGACCAGCACGTCCGCGATTGGCACGTCAATAGTGCCCCCCGAGTGGGCCGTGGCTTGCTCGGGGCGGCCCGTCGCTGCGCCATTCACCTCACCTTGTACCAGGTGGGCGGTATCGGGCTGCAGCGCGTGCAGGGCACGTATGGCCGATGTGGTCTGGCGTTTGGCGCGGGCCTCCAGCCACTTGCCCAGCAAGACCAGTGTGATGACGATGGCTGAACCTTCGAAATACAGGTGCACCATGGCGCCATCCGGTGCGGTCAACCACAGCCACACTGACAGCGCCCAGCCCGCCGTGGTGCCAATGGCGACCAGCAGGTCCATATTCCCGGTGAGGGCCCTCAGCGCATGCCAGCCGGCCTTGTAGAAGCGGGCACCCAGCACAAACTGCACCGGTGTGGCCAGCACAAACTGCAGCCAGGCCGGCAGCATCCAATGCTGGCCCGCCAGATCACCCACCATGGGCAGTGCCAGCGGCGCACTCAATAACGCACCGAGCAGTACAGGCCCCAAACCAGCCCAGGGCGACACTTTGTCAGCCGCGTCCATCTGGGCGGGGGTGCGTGGCTCGTAACCGGCATCGCGCACGGCCCGCCGCAGGCGCGCGGGCATTTGCGCGTCGCCGGTATAGGCCACACGTGCGGATTCGGTGGCCAGGTTGACGGTAGCTTCGGCTACTCCGCCCACTTTTTTCAGCGCGCGCTCAACGCGGCCGACACACGAGGCACAGGTCATGCCGCCTATGCCAATATCCAGCGCAAGTTGTGGGGATGGAGTGTTCAAGAGAGTGCTCATGGTCTGAAGGCGAGGGCGGCCCGTGGCGGCCAGGCTCAGACTATGCTCTTTTATTATTGGCTTTTGCCCCAAAGTGTCTTTTATGAACCAGATTTTTACCGTCACCGGAATGACCTGCGGCCACTGTGAAAAGGCCGTGACCCGCGCGCTGCAAGCGGTGGACCCACAAGCCCAGGTGCAGATTGACCGCCTGCAGAACCGGGTGCAGGTGGAATCCACCCACAGCCGCGAAGCACTGGCCCAGGCCATCTTGGAAGAGGGTTACGCCGTCGCGGACTAAAGATCAGTTACCTCGGGTATCGCTATCAAATATATAGCGATATATTGATACCCGACGGGGGCTACTGGTATTTTTCTTACAAATGTAAAAGCTTGTGAAGCTGTCATCGCCTGGCGGGCTGTGGCGTTAAAGGATGACAAACCGCTACGTTTAGCGGTACGGGCCCAGGCCCACTCCACGCCATGTACACAACTCGTGTTTTGTCCCTTGCGCTCTTAGCTGGCAGTCTGGCCAGCTTGGCCCCCGCAGCCCATGCGGATGATTTCCATACGGTGCTGGGCGCCGGTATTGGTGCCGTCGCCGGTGCTGCCATCGGCAAACATGTGGGTGGCCGCAATGGCGCAATAGTAGGCGCTGGTGCCGGCGGTTTGGTCGGTGCCAGCATTGCCAGCCAGCACCATTCCTACGGGTATGCGCCCAACCATTACCCAGCGGTGACCCATTACCAGCAGCCTGCCACGTACTACCAGCAACCGCCCGTCGTGCACTACCAGCCGCAGCCCCAGTACCGTGTGGTGCAGCCGGTAACCTATTACCAGCCCGCCGTGGTGACCTGGCAGGCGCCGGCACCGCAGCACCGCCACCACTGGCGCGAAGAGCGCCGTGACAACCACCATGGCCACGGTCATCGCCACCATGGGCACCACGACCAGCACCGTGGTCACCACAACGACCACCGCCGTTAGGCGGCCAGCATCTCGCCACCCAGGGCTTCGAGCAGATCGGGGATCAGCTTCCTGAGCTCGCCGGTGGCGATGGCCACGTCGGCGTCAAAGTTATCGTCCTTGCCGTCTGCCGGGCTGGCGGCGGCGCCTTCAAACACCGACTCCAGGAATGCAATCTTTTTCAGTTGCAGGGCCTCGGTCAACACAAAAGACACACGGTCGCTCCAGGTCAGCGCCAAACGGGTGGGTACCTTGCCCATGGCGATGTGCTGGCTGACCTCATCCGTATCCAGCGCGTGGCGGGTGTAGCGCACCACAGCACGTGATTCATCGGCCGCCTTGAGTTCGCATTCCCGGTCGACACTGAAGGACTGGGGTGGCTCCTTGGTGGACAACCAGCCTGACATGGCCGACGCCGGTGAGGTTTGGGTGTTCACCAACTGCACCACCAGACCGTCCACCGCCTTGATCAACCAGGTCATCACCTCGTCGGCTTTGGCCTGGCTGCCGGCATCGGTCAGCAGCAAGCCGGCCGCGGGATCGACCCACACCTGCACGCTGGACTGTTTGCTGAACGCCATGGGTAGCAGGGCCAGGCGGGCGTCTTCGCTGATCTCGCGTTTTTCCTTCTTGCCAGGCTTGCGGCCCGTGGTGGCTTCGATGTGGTCCAGTTGGTCTTGCACTTTGCGCTTGACCACCGAACCCGGCACCACTTTGACCTCCACCATCAGCTTGAGCAGCCACTGCCCACCAATGACCTCAACCATGGGGCCGTGGGCATGGCCACGCGGCTCAACCCAGCCCACCGACTTTTCCTGCGACGCACCGCACTCCACAAACTGGGCCTTGCCCAATATCTCGTCCAGCACGGCCAGCTCCGTGGGCCAACCCGCAGCCAGGCGGTAAATCATCAAATTCTTGAACACGTGTTTGCCTTTACCAATAGAAAAATTCTCGCAAGGGCTGTATTGTCAACGCAACGACCCGCGACGCTACTGGGTGTGGGGGCCACAAATCCGCGCCGGGCCGCCCCAAGCGGATTTCGCCCCCTAGGGGGCAGCGACCCGCGCAGCGGCGGAGCGTGGGGGCCATCTTTACAAAGCCTTATGCGTACGCAATGCGCCAGATACACGCAACCTGCACACTGGCTTCACTCTGATCGCAATTCCTGCGGCAGATACACAAAGGAAGTTCACTATGAAATCCGGTATCACATCCCTCGTCCTTGCAGGCTTGCTGGCTAGCGCCGG
>JAZKDY010000054.1:0-2555 GCA_040387325.1 Pseudomonadota bacterium
CGGGCTCCTCCTTGACCTGCGCAGAACGCTCTGCCGCCCAGCCTCCTCAGGCTTAGTGCAACTGCTGTTCTAGGTCATGTAGCACCTGGTAGCAGGCCAGTACCTGGCCCACACTGCTATTTGGCTCGCGGCCCTCGCGGATGGCGGCAAAGAATTCGCGGTCTTGTAGTTCGATGCCGTTCATTGACACTGCGACCTGGCTCACGTCTATCTTCTCTTCCTTGCCGTTGAACAAATCGTCATACCGCGCGATGTAGGTCGCGCTGTCGCCGATGTAACGAAAGAAGGTGCCCAGCGGGCCGTCGTTGTTGAAGCTCAAACTCAGCGTGCAGATGGCGCCGTTGGAGGCCTTGAGTTGTATGCCCATGTCCATGGCAATACCGAGCGTGGGGTGGATCGGCCCCTGGATGGCGTTGGCTTTCACAATGGGGCTGCCGCACTGGTAGGCGAACAGATCCACGGTGTGGGCCGCGTGGTGCCACAAGAGGTGGTCGGTCCAGCTGCGGGCCTGGCCAAGCGCGTTCATGTTGGTGCGGCGGAAGAAGTAGGTTTGCACATCCATCTGCTGGATGTTGAACTCTCCCGCTTTGATTTTGTTGTGCACATACTGGTGGCTGGGGTTGAAGCGGCGCGTGTGGCCGCACATGGCGACCAGGCCGCTGGTCTTGGCCAGTGCCATCACGTCTTGTGCATCCTTCAGCGCATCCGCCAACGGGATCTCCACCTGCACATGCTTGCCGGCACGCAGGCAGGCCATGGTTTGTGCGGCATGCATTTGTGTGGGTGTGCACAGGATGACGGCGTCCACCTCTTTCAGCGCCAGGCTGTCGGCCAGGTCGGTAGTGACGTGGGCGATGCCGTACTTGGCCGCCACCTCTTTGGTCTTTTCCAGTTCGCGGCTGACCAGCGAGACGACTTCCACGCCGTCGATGTTCTTGATGCCGTCCAGGTGCTTGATGCCGAAGGCGCCAGCGCCGGCCAGTGCGACTTTGATGGTTTTGCTCATTCAGGTGTTCTCCAAAATCAGATGGCCTACAGCCGTATTGCTGGCAGGCACATGGTAAAAACGATGTCTAGCCCCCGTGGATGCTGATGAGTCTGCTACATCATTCATAGCGCCCCGGGCTATCAGCCACATCACCAGTTCTATGCCCTCAGACCCTGCTTCACGTACATAGTCGATGTGGGGAATGGCGGCGGCGGCGGCCGGGTCGTCTATCAGCTTGTCCAGGAATGCGTTGTCGAATGCCTTGTTGATAAGCCCGGCGCGGGGTCCTTGCAACTGGTGGCTCATGCCGCCGGTGCCCCAGATCTGTACTTTGATGTCCTGGTCATAACTCTCCACTGCTTTGCGGATCGCCTTGCCCAGGTTGAAGCAGCGCTGGCCGGATGGCACCGGGTACTGCACCACGTTGACGGCAAATGGGATCACCGGGCACGGCCAACGGAAGTCGGATGCGGGTGGCTGCCCGAACATCAAGGACAGTGGTACGGTCAGGCCATGGTCCACATCCATCTTGTTGACGATGGTCAGGTCAAAGTCCTGCTGGATGACGGATTGCGCTATATGTGCGGCCAGCTCGGGGTGGCCCTGCACCACGGGCACGGGGCGCGGGCCCCAGCCTTCGTCCGCAGGCTGGTAAGACGCGGCCGTGCCAATCGCAAAGGTCGGAATCATGTCCAGGCTGAAGGCCGTGGCGTGGTCGTTGTAGACCAAAAAAATCACGTCGGGTGTGTTGTCCTTCATCCACTGCTTGGAGAACTCATAACCGTCGAAGACGGGTTGCCAGTAGGGCTCCTGGGTTTTACCCAGGTCCAGCGCCGCGCCGATGGCGGGTACGTGCGAGGTGTAAACGGATGCGGTAATTTTTGCCATTTTTCAAATACTCTTCTTGTGACCGGCGCTGCCCTGGGGTTGGCGGTGGGCCTGTGCATCGCCGTCTTCACCGACGACGCGGTTGCCTTCCACCGAGCGCCCACCGCCGACCATCATCGCGCGGTACTCGTCTTCAGTCATGCCCGTCATGCTGCCCGCCATCTGCTGAAAACTCTTGCCATCGGTTGCGCCAATCTTGGCCAGGAAATAGATGTTGCCGCCCGCCGCAATGCAGCGATTCAGGTCACGCGCCAGCACCGCCTGCTTTTGCTCCTCGGTCATGCCCCAGGCGTCCAGGTAGGCGCGTTCGTCGGCCTTGAAACGCTCGCGGTTGGCCGCCTGCATCAGCGACATGCAGAATTGGTTCAGGTGGTAACCCTTGCGCGCCTGCTCGGTGTCGAAGATCGTTGTGCCGGGCACGTCCAGATAGGGTTTGTCGAGTGACATGCTCAGCTCCAGTACAAACGGTTGGGGTTGTCCACCAGCAGCTTGCGCTGCAATGCTGCGGTGGTGGCGATCTGGGGGATGTAGTCCACCAGCAGCCCATCATCGGGCATATGGTCCTTCAGGTTGGGGTGGGGCCAGTCGGTGCCCCACAACACGCGGTCAGAAAAATTTTCGACCAGGTGCTTGGCAAACGGCACCACATCGGCATACGCATGCTGCTCGCCGTCCAGCG
>JAZKDY010000055.1:0-15980 GCA_040387325.1 Pseudomonadota bacterium
TGGTGCCGTTGTAGCCGCTCAGGTTGACTTCGTACTGGTTGTTGGTGTCGGTCTGTTTGAAGGTGGACGCGTACACGTCCAGCACGCTGGTCCAGTTTTTGGATGGGCGCACTTCCAGCACACCCATGAAGCCATCACGCTTCATGTTGCCGCTCTTGGCGAGCGACTTGATACCGTCCTGCAGGAAGGTACCAGCGGGCACGCCAGGGCGGCTGTCTTTTTTCCAGGGTTCGTAGATGCCGGTCTGGTTTTCCAGGATGGGGGAGTCCAGGTGGGCAAAGCCCAGCGCGATGCCCACCGTGCGGTCGGCGAACTGGTCGATGTAGCTGACGCTGAAACGGTTGCCGGTGGCCTTGGTATCGGCGATGGAGCCGATGGAGCGGTTTTCGCCGCGCAGGTTGATGGAGACGGTGCGTTCCTTGAAGTTCAGGGGGCGCACGGTTTGCATGTCCAGCGTGCCAGACAGGCCTTGACCCACCAGGCCCGCGTCGGGGGTCTTGTAAATGGTGACGCCGCTCAGCAATTCAGACGGGTACTGGTCGAATTCCGCGCTGCGGTTGTCGCCGGTGCTGACCATTTCGCGGCCGTTGAGCAGGGTGGTTGCAAAGTCGGGGGACAGACCACGCACGCTGATGGCTTGCGCACGGCCGGCTACGCGCTGTGCCGCCAGGCCGGGCATGCGGGCAATGGACTCGGCAATGCTGACGTCGGGCAACTTGCCAATGTCTTCGGCCGAGATGGCTTCCACGATGGAGGTGGAGTTCTTCTTGACGGAGATGGCGTCTTCAATACCTTTGCGGATACCGACGACGGTGACCGTGCTCAGGTCGGATGCGGGCGCGGCCGTCTGCGCAAAAACGCCAGACGAGGTGACGATCAGCACGGCACAGCCGGCTGCCACGGGGGCTAGTTTGAAGACGGAACTGCGCGCGATGGATCGCGTGGAGCGCTGAACGGTTGAACTCATTTTGGTTTATCTCCTGGTACTCGGGGCTGGCGATTCGTCTTTTACGCGGGGGGCTTAAAAGACCCGTAAATGGGAGCGGTTTTCCCAACTCACAGACCAGTTTGTATCAAAACTAGATATTGACAAACATAGGGGTAAATACCAGTTTTGGGTTTTCCAGCCCGATTTGACGCCTGAAACGGGTGTTTTTGGCTGAAATGCAACAATATGCTGCGTAAAAAATAAGCATACCGACGTTTTGTGTAACCAGTGACTACAAAAAATGTAGGCAAATTACATGATTGATTGAATTTGACCTGGGGGTCACAAGGCAGATGGTGCTGGATGTCGTGGTTTTAGAGGGTTTCATTGGGACTTTTTGACAAGTTGGCGTCGATGTTTGTGTTGTTTTGATAAATTTTCCAACAAAATTTCATGGTGGTTACAAGGCTTTGTCTATAAAAATCAACGTTTTCCCTAACGTAGTATTTTTGTAGTCTGATGTAAACTTCATGTCGTTTAACTACATGCACAGTGGCCGGACGGTCACGCTAGGGAGTATTGGGAATGAATCAGGGTTATCCGAGGTTGTTGGGCGACATTGGTGGCACCAATGCCCGCTGGGCATGGCAGGCGTCTGCCGGGGCCGAGCTGCAGGACATTTCCGTGCAGCCCTGCGAAGACAGTGCGTCCATCCAGGAATCCGCCGCCAACTACCTGCAGGCCCACGGCCACAGGAATCCGCGCTGGGCGGGTATCG
This sequence comes from Pseudomonadota bacterium, assembly GCA_040387325.1. Lineage (GTDB taxonomy): Bacteria > Pseudomonadota > Gammaproteobacteria > Burkholderiales > Burkholderiaceae_C > Allorhodoferax. The sequence continues at coordinate 1,707 of JAZKDY010000055.1, forward strand.
GCATTGCCACGGTCATCACCGGCGACGACGTGCGCCTGACCAACAGCAGCTGGCGTTTCTCCATCGCCGCGTTCCAGAAGGCCATGGGCCTGGAGCGTTGCCTTGTGGTCAATGACTTCACCGCGCTGGCCATGAGTCTGCCCGCACTCAAGCCCACCGATTTGCGCGCCCTGGGTGGCGGCACGGCGGTCGCGGGCGCCACCATCGGTTTGCTGGGCCCAGGCACAGGGCTGGGTGTGTCTGGCCTGGTGCCGGATGCCTCTGGCCGTTACACCGCTTTGGCGGGTGAGGGCGGTCACGTCACGCTGTCGGCCAACGACGATGTTGAATCCATTTTGCTGGGCCACTTGCGCAAGCAGTTTGAGCACGTTAGTGCTGAGCGTGTGTTGTCGGGTTCGGGGCTGGTCAACATGTACCAGGCCGTGTGTGCCATGGAAGGCCGCACCGCGCGCGATCTCGCACCCGCCGATGTGACCGACGCGGCCGTAGCAGGCACCGATGCAGAGTGTGTGCAGGCCGTGCATTACTTCACCCGGTTTTTGGGCAATGTGGCCGGCAATCTGGCGCTGACCCTGGGATCCATGGGTGGTGTTTATATAGGCGGCGGCGTTGTGCCGCGCCTGGGTGCCGCGTTTGATGCGGCCGTGTTCCGCAACAGCTTTGAAAGCAAGGGTCGCTACCGGGCCTTGTTGTCCACACTGCCGGTCTGGGTCATCACCGCATCCACACCCGCCCTGGTGGGCGCCAGCTGCGCGCTCGATACCTTGCCCTGATTGGGGTGGCCCCGGCCCGGTTAAGCTTTCACCCTTGACGAATTAATCACTGAGGGAAGCTGACATGTCCGAACCGCGTTTTGACCACCCGCGCCTGATCGCCGATATTGGCGGCACGTTCGCCCGGTTCGCGCTGGAGGTGGCGCCCCATGTGTTCGAACAAAACGAGTCCCTGCGTTGCCAGGACTTTGCGGACTTTCATGCGGCCGTAACCGCCTACCTGTCACGGTTGAAGGGTGTTGCCGCGGGTGACATCAAACACGCCGCCGTGGCCATAGCCAACCCGGTGGCGGGTGACCAGGTCCGCATGACCAATTACCACTGGCAGTTCTCCATCGAGCAGATGCGCGAGCGCCTGCACCTGGACAACCTGGTGGTGGTCAATGACTTCACTGCACTGGCCATGGCCGTGCCCAGCCTGACGCCGCAGCAGCGCCGCCAGTTTGGTGGTGGCACGGTGGTGCCGCGCAGCATGGTGGGCCTGATTGGTGCCGGAACCGGCCTGGGGGTATCGGGCCTGATCCCGGCCGACGACGGCTGGATCGCACTGGGCACCGAAGGCGGCCACACCAGCTTCTCGCCGCACGACGAGCGCGAAATCGCCATCCTGCAATATGCCTGGCGCACCTATGGGCACGTGTCCTTTGAGCGCCTGCTTTCGGGCACCGGTATCGAACTGATTTTCAAGGCACTGACCCACCGCGCCGGCCTGCCCGAACGCACCCTGGATGCGCCCGAGATCACCCGCCTGGCGCTGGACGGCAGCGACCCCATCTGCAAGGAAACGATTGACGTTTTCTGCGCCATCCTGGGTACTGCAGCCGCCAATCTGGCGGTCAGCCAGGGCGCCTTTGGCGGTATCTACATTGGCGGCGGTATCGTCCCGCGCCTGGGTTTGTATTTTGACCAGTCGCCGTTTCGTGAGCGTTTTGAAGACAAGGGCCGCTTCACCGATTACATGAAGGGCATTCCCACCTTCGTCATCACCGCCACCGACGCGACGCTCTTGGGTGCGTCCGTCATTCTGGCCTCGCAGCTGCGCGGGCTGGATGGTGCCAATGGCTCGGCCATCCTGGGCCAGATCCGCCGCGCACTCACCAGCCTGTCGCCGGCCGAACAGCGTGTGGCACAACATGTGTTGGCGCAACCGCGCTCGGCATTGAACGACCCCATTGCCACCATCGCCCGCTCGGCGGACGTGAGCCAGCCCACGGTGATCCGCTTCTGCCGCTCGCTGGGTTGCGAAGGTCTCTCGGACTTCAAGCTGCGCCTGGCCTCGGGCCTGACCGGCACCATTCCCATCACCCACACCCAGGTCACGGGAAGCGATTCCATGCTGGAGCTGGGTGCCAAGGTGTTGGGCAACACCGCATCGGCCATATTGCAGGCGCGTGACCACCTGAACCGCGACAGCATGGACCGCGCCATGCGCATGATTGCAGGCTCCAGCCGTCTGGAAATTTATGCCGTGGGCCACTATGGTGCCGTGGCCAGTGATGCGCAGTTCAAATTTTTGCGCGTGGGCGTGTCGGCCGTGGCCTATACCGATCCGCGGCTGCAAGCCCTGTCGGCCGGCCTGTTGCGCGCGGACGATGTGGTGTTGGTCATCAGCAGCAGCGGCCGCATCGCCGAGTTGCTGGCCGTGGCCGAAATCGCCCAGGCCCGTGGTGCCAAGGTCATTGCCATCACCGAGAGCCAGTCGCCCCTGGCCCGCAAGGCCGACCTGGCGCTCATCGTTGACCACGTGGAAGACATCGCCACCCAGGTGCCCATGATCAGCCGCATCCTGCACCTGCTGATGGTGGATATTCTGGTGGTCGGCGTTACGCTGCACCGGGGCGCCAGCGTGCCGGCCATGGGCAGTGATGCCACCGTGGGGCTGGACGAAGTGGCACCCGGCGGCCAGCCTGCACCCAGTGCGCGGCGCAAGGGCCCGGGCGTCAGTGCGGCGGGTCCGTTGGCGCATTTGACATCACACAGCGGTTAGAACACGCTTTGGGCGTTTTAGGCCGCTAGCCCCCGAGCAATATGCTTGTATCGCTATTGATTTGATAGTGTTTTGACTGGGACCGTGCGTGCTGAAGTTTTTCCGTTCACTCGTATCCAGCCAGAGTAAAGACCCTGGCGCTGCCGTATCGACCGCCCAGCCACTGGCACCCACTACGGCCGTGGCGGTCGCCGGTTTCCCTGACTTTGAGTTATCCACCCATGTGTCGCACCACAACGGATTCCCGTTTCTCGACTGGGCCGCTGCCCAGGCCTGGGTGGATGGTTTGGGTGACCCCGCAGTGCAGGCTAATGCCTGGGCACGCTGCGAGCTGGCCTGGCTGGAGCACCTGCAGGCCAGCCTGGGCCCCGCCTACCAGCTTCGGCAAGAGGGCGGGGCGGTGCTGCTCTCCACGCTGGAGCCCCACGTGGCCCGCGCCATGCTGGGTTACATGAGTAAGACCCTGCAAAGAATTGTGCGTTTGCTGGACGGCGTCGCGCTGGCCCCCGAGTGGGGCAAGGACCTGCTGATCGTCTTCGACGACGAAGACACCTACTACCGTTATGTGTCCCACTACTACCCCGAGGCCGGTGAGTTTGCTGGCAGCAGCGGCATGTACATCAACGCCGGTTGTGGCCACTTCGTGACGGCCAAGGCCGACATGCGGCTGATAGAACCCATCATCGCCCACGAGTTGACGCACAGCTGTGTCAGCCGCCTGCCCATTCCCGCCTGGCTCAACGAAGGCCTTGCCGTGAACACCGAACACCGGCTGAGCCCGCCCGGCCCCGGGTTGCTGACACCGCAGCAGATGCACAACAAACACCTGGGCTTTTGGGGCGCGGCGGAGATACAGGAGTTCTGGTCCGGCAAATCGTTCCTGCGCAACGACGACGGCAATATGCTGTCCTACGACCTGGCGCGAATTGTGGTGGCGCAGTTGAGCAGTGACTGGGAGCGGTTCCGCAACTTTGTGCTGGCCGCCGATCTTGCCGATGCTGGAGCGGCTGCTGCCGTAGAACACCTGGGCGTGGAACCAGGTGCCGTGGTCTGCGCGCTGCTGGAAAAAGAACCAGATCCCGCATGGATGCCCAACCCGGCCCTGTGGCACGCGGCGCCAGAGCATGGGGCGTTTTGAGGAGACGGATCGGCAGAAATGCCGCTAAGCTTCTGTGCCTGACCAGATGGAACCCCTGGTACCCGCTCCAATCCGAATCGCTTAAGCTATTTCGGCCTGTAGCCCCCGTGAAATATAGCTAATACGCTACTATTTATATAGCAAATCAGATTCAAAACTTCCATGCGCCAACTGCTTGCCACTTTGCTGATTGCCGCCGTCTCGCTGACGGTATCCGCCAAACCCTCCGAGGGCGAACGTTTCAACCAGTGGCTGGATGCCAATTGGGAAGAGACGCTGCAGCGCCAGCCGGTGCTGGCCACGTCGCTGGGTGACCCGCGTTACAACGGCCAACTGGTGGACGAGACCACGGCCGCCTGGCGGGCCGAGAACCGGCGTTACCTGGAGCGCCAGCTCAAGCAGCTCAAGGGTTTCAAGACCCAGGCGCTGGATGCGCGGGACCGCCTGTCGCACGGCATTCTGAAACTGCAGCTGGAAGAGTCGCTGCAGGGCGAGCGTTTCCCGGACTGGATGCTGCCACTCAACCAGACCGGTGGCATGCCCAGCTTCCTGGCCCGGCTGGGGTCAGGCCAGTCGCTGCAGCCTTTCAAAACCACCAAGGACTATGACGACTGGATGCAGCGCCTGAGCCTGGCCGTGCCCATGCTCGATGGCATGGTGGCGAACATGCGGGTGGGCATCGCCAAAGGCGTGGTCCAGCCGCGGCCGGTGGTCGAGAAAGTGTTGCCCCAACTGGCTGCACTGGTCGTGGCAGACCCCGAGCAAAGTATTTTCTGGGGTTGTATCAAAGCCTTTCCTGATGCGGTGCCCGCCGCCGACCGCGTGCGCATCACCGCGCAGATGCGCCAGCTGTTGACCGACAAGGTCACACCGGCCTACCAGCGCCTGCACCATTTCGTGCGCGACAGCTACCTGCCCAAGGCACGCAGCAGCACCGCCTGGTCGGCCCTGCCGGATGGCAAGGCCTGGTATGCGCACTATGTGCAGTCCAGCACCACAACCACGCAGTCGCCCGAAGTAATACACGCGCTTGGCCAACAGGAGGTGGCGCGTATCCTGGGTGAGATGGAAGCGGTGCGGCGCGAGGTGAAGTTTGACGGCGATCTGAAGGCTTTCTTCAAACACCTGCAGGACGAGCCGCGTTATTACTACCAGAAGCCCGAAGACCTGCTGGCCGGTTACCGCGCGCTGCAGACCCGCATCAATGGCCTGCTGCCCAAGCTGTTTGACATTGCGCCCAAGGCCGACTACGAGGTGCGCGAGGTCGAGGCCTTCCGCGCCGAGAGTGCTGCGGGTGCCTCTTACCAGTCCCCATCGCCCGACGGAGCGCGGCCTGGCGTGTTTTATGTGAACACCTTCAATCTGATGGCCCAGCCCATTTTTGGCATGGAGACCCTGTCGCTGCACGAGGCCTCGCCCGGCCACCATTTCCAGGTGGCGATTGCGCAGGAAGACACGGCGCTGCCCAAGTTCCGCCGCTTCAACACCTTCTACGTGTCGTATGTCGAAGGCTGGGCGCTGTATGCCGAAAGCCTGGGCAAGGAGCTGGGCTTGTTCACCGACCCCTACCAGTGGTACGGCCGCCTGTCCGATGAACAGTTGCGCGCCATGCGCCTGGTGGTAGACACCGGCCTGCACAACAAGGGCTGGAGCCGCCAGCAGGCCATTGACTACATGCTGGCCAACTCATCCATGGTGGAGAGTGATGTGGTGTCCGAGGTGGAGCGTTACATCGCCAATCCCGGCCAGGCACTGGGCTACAAGATTGGCCAGCTGGAGATCAGCAAGCTGCGCCGCAAGGCCGAGGCGGCTTTGGGCGCGCGGTTTGACGTGAAGAAATTCCACCGCCTGGTGCTGACATCGGGCCAACTGCCGATGCGTGTGCTGCGTGATACGGTGAATGCCTGGATACAGGCAGAACTACAGGCAGAAAAACGTAGCGGGCAGTAAAAGCAGAATCAGAGGAGCAGGTCTTCGTCCGCCACAAAGGAGGTGGCGGCGGCACCCAGTGTGCCGATGATGGTCTGCCAGTCGTAGCCGGCGTGGGATTCCATGTATTCGAAGAATGACGAGGTGGGGTCGTTCAGCAACACGGCCACCGCATAACCATCGGTGTTGTCGCTGAGCTTGAGCATGGCGTCGTACTTGGTGTCGTTGGCCAGGGCGTCATTCACCACGACAGGCGCTGGGTCAAAGTAGACGCTGGACAACTCTGCGCGCAGGCCGCTGGTGAAGTCGTCGGCAAAGGCGGTCTTGATGTTCAGCAGGCTGCGGATTTCGGAATAAAACCCGTAGAGCTGGATCTGGAAAAACTCCTGCACCGGCGGTGTCGCATCACGGGCCAGCGCCCGGTCAAATGCCGCATCCACTTCCAGTCTGTCCCCTTTTTTGAGCCGTATGCGCACCAGCACCGCCTCGGTGATGCCGGGAAAGCCCTCGGCCTGGAAATGGCGCACGATGCGCTCGGCGGTGGTGTCAGCGGGCAGGCTGGTCGAAGTGGTCATGGAAGAGGGTCTTTCAGAGAGGTGTTCAGTGTACCCAAGTTCAGTCGCACACACGCCAGAAACGGCTGGCAAAAGAGGGTGAAAAAGCGCTTATGCTTGGCAGCCTTACGCCATGCAACTCCATCCTTTTTTCGCCTCCGTTTCCAGCCACCTCCAGCAGCTTTCCGTCCACCTGGCGCATCCGCTGGCCCAGATGGGTGTTTTTATGGCCGCATCCGCGCTGATGATCTGGCGCCTGCAGGCCATTGAAAGCAAAGGTTTTGAGGGCACCGTGCTGGGCACGCTGATCATGCCGTACTGCTCGGGTTTTGCGAACCTGGTGTTTGCCTATGTGATGAGCCGCCAGGGCGGCCAGGGCAGCACGGTCATGGAGAACTGCCTGGTCAACAACGTGACCAACCTGACACTGATCCTTGGGCTGACCACGCTGTGTTTTGCCGCCACCGCGCCCAGCCGCGGTGGCAAGGGTGGCCCGGCCAAAGCCGGGGTGCCAGACCAGACGCAGCGCCTGAACCGATTGGATTTGCTGTTCACGCTGGTCGCCTTGTTCCTGTTCACCGGCACCATGTGGGCCCTGGCCAAGGACGGGGTGCTGGATTTTTACGATGGGCTGGTGCTGGTGGGACTGTTCCTGTTCTGGCAGGCGCTGCACGTGTTTGAAGTGCTGAAAAACAATGTGCGCAAGAGCCGCAGCTTCCAGTGGTCCATCCTGTTCGATCTGGCGCTGATAGCCATCAGCGCCTATGGCGTGTTCAAGAGTGTGGACTATCTGGTGGACTGGGTGTCCCACGTCAAGAGTCCGTACATCAGCGTCAAGGACCTGGGCTGGCTCAGTGGCGCGCTGATGGTGCTGCCCAATGCTTTCATCGCGCTGTACTACGGGTTTGCCGGCCGGCAGGACATTGTGGTCAGCTCCCAGGTGGGCGATGGCCACATCTGCATCCCGATGTGTATTGGCCTGTTCGCGCTGTTCGACACGATCAAGGTTCCGGGCTTTTTCCAGGTCGGCGTCTACACCATCGCGGGTGCGGCAGCCCTGCACTTTTTGTTCATCCTGCTGATGGGCCGCTTGCCGCGGGCGCTGGGGGTGCTGCTGCTGGGCGGGTATGGGGCGTTTGTCTATACGGGGGTGATGCAGTCATGAAGAAGTATTGGCTCATGAAGTCCGAGCCCAGTGAGGTCTCGGTGGATGACGCGCTGGCCGCGCCCAAGGCCACCGTGCCCTGGACCGGCGTGCGCAATTACCAGGCACGCAATTTCATGCGTGACGGCATGCAGGTAGGGGACGGCGTGTTGTTTTACCACTCCAGCTGTGCAGAGCCGGGCATCGTGGGCATTGCGCAGGTAGCCTCCGGTGCCTACACCGACCCCACGCAGTTTGACCCCCAGTCGCACTACTACGATCCGGCTTCCAAGCCGGAGGCACCGCGCTGGCTGATGGTGGATGTGCAGGTGCTGCGCAAGACCCGCAATCTGACATTACCCGCTTTGCGAGCCGACACTGAATTGCAGGAACTGCTGGTGCTGAAAAAAGGCAGCCGCCTGTCCATTACGCCGGTCGAGCCGGCCCACTGGGATGTGATTCTGAAGCGTTTGGCTACTTGACATGCGGATGGTAGTCCAGCACATGCCCGGTGTTGGAGACTTCCACCTTGCAGCAATCCAATACCCTTTGTTTGAGCAGTTTGCGGCCGCGGCTGGCGCGGCTTTTGACGGCGGACACAGAGACGTCCCACTGTGTTGCCAGGTCCTGCAGGCTGCGTCCGTCAAAGTCGGTGGCAAGCAATGTCTCGCGGTAGATGCCGGGTAGTTCTTCGGTAAAGGGTTTCAGGCACAGCGCCAGTTGTTGCTCGGCCAGGTCGTCATGGGCTTCGACGGCCGCCAGTTCCTCGGGCAGAGCCTCGGTGGGGCGTTTGCTGCGGTAGAAGTCGACCACTCCGTTGCGGGCAATGGTGTAGAGCCAGCCGGTCATATTGCTGGGCGCATTGCCGCGCTCCAAAGCCGTCAATGCCTTCAGAAACACCTCGTGCAACAAATCTTCGGCAACCGCCGGGTCAGATACCTTCTTGCGCAAGAACCCCAGCAGTGTCTGGCGCAATGCACGGTAAGCCGCCGAGAGTTCCATGGTCTGTGCGTTGGTGGCAGTGAGCGTCGGTAGGGTCATGGTGGGTAGGGAGTTGTGGCCTGTATAAGACCAAAGACGTAATACTTCCAAAAGGTTGCAAGGAATTTGGGGGCGACGCGCAGCACCCATTATTGAGCCAACGGCCGCTGCGCAAGGTGCATGGCACATGCGACCTTTTTTGCAAGCTGCGTCTATACCGGTGTGTAGCCATTAACCCACCGAAGGACCATTCCATGCAGAACCTGACGCCTTATTCCCCGTTGCCAGTGGCCATTATTGGTGCTGGCCCCGTTGGTCTGGCCGCAGCCGCCCACTTGGTGCAGCGCGGCCAGCCATTTGTAATTTTTGAGGCAGGTAGCAGCGTTGCCGCCCATCTGCAGGGCTACCGCCAGGTGCAACTTTTCTCTCCCTGGCAGTACAACACCGACAAGGCGGCGGTAGACCTGTTGGCCCAGGCAGGCTGGCAAGCACCCGCCCCTGATGCCTTGCCAACGGCTGCAGAGCTGGTCGATGCCTACCTGCGGCCGCTGAGCCGCCTGCCCAGCATTGCGCCCCATCTGCACGTGCATGCGCGGGTAAATGCAGTGAGCCGCCAGGGGTATGACAAGGTCAAGACCCGTGGGCGGGCGTCTGCGCCTTTTGTACTGCGTGTGGACATGCCCAACGGCTTGCAGGAGTTCCGTGCACGGGCCGTTATCGATGCGTCAGGCACCTGGTCGCAGCCCAATCCATTGGGGGGCAATGGCCTACCGGCATTGGGCGAGCAGGAGCAGGCGACCCATATCCAATACGGCATGCCTGACATTTTGGGCGCGGAACGTGTGCGTTATGCCGGCAAGAAGGTGATGGTGGTGGGGGCCGGGCACTCGGCAGCAGGCAGCCTGATTGCACTGGCGAGCCTGGCTGAGCAAGAGCCCCACACCCGCCTGGTGTGGGTGGTGCGCGGCAGCGACACGGCCAGGGTGTTTGGCGGGGGTGCCGCAGATGGGCTGCCCGCCCGTGGCGCGCTGGGCGAGCGTTTGCGCAAGCTGGTGGATGCGGGGCGACTGGAGGTGCACATGGGTTTCAGGATTGCGGCCCTGTTGAAGCACCATGGTGCGCTCACCGTTTTGGCCGACAACCCTGATGTACCCGCCGTATCAGGTGTTGACGAAATCATTGGTGCCACCGGCGCCAGACCCGACCACCACATCACCGACGAACTGCGCACGCAGCACGATGCCTGGTTGGAGAGCACCGTGCCATTGGCGCCCTTGATCGATCCCAATGAACACAGCTGCGGCACGGTGCGCCCACACGGGCACCGCGAGCTGGCGCATCCAGAGCAGGGTTTTTACGCCATCGGTGCCAAGAGTTATGGGCGTGCACCCAACTTCCTGATGGCCACTGGTTATGAGCAGGCCCGCTCGGTGGTTGCGGCTATCACGGGGGATATGGTCGCCGCCGATTCGGTGCAACTGGATCTGCCGCAAACCGGCGTTTGCTCCACCAACCTGGCGGGCAATGCACCGGTGGCCAGTGGCAGCGCTTGTTGCGCCATTCCTGCCAAGGGGCCGGCGGCGAAAGTGAGTTGCTGCGCTTAGGCTGCAGGTACCACGGTACGATTCAGCAGTGCACACAACAAACACCTACCAACGCGGCCTGGTCGGCTGGTTATCTCTGGCCCAACTCATCAGTTGGGGCAGCATCTTCTACACCTTTGCACTCATCATGGGGCCGGTGGAGACCGAGCTGGCCCTGACCCGTGTGGAGGTGTCGCTGGCCTTTAGCCTGGCACTGCTTGTGGAGGGCGCATTGGCTTACCCGGTGGGGCGCTGGATAGACCAGGGGCATGAGCGCGCTGTCATGACCACGGGCTCACTGCTGGCGGGCGTGTGTCTGGTGGGCTTGGCCAACGTGAACAATCTGACAGGTTTCTACCTGGCATGGGCCGGCCTGGGTGCGGCCATGTCGGCGATTCTCTACACGCCAGTGTTTGCGGTGGTTACCCGGCGTTTTCCGCACGACTTTCGCCGGGCCATCATCACCATGACCTTTTTGGGTGGATTGGCCAGCACCGTGTTCATCCCGTTGACGGCCTGGCTGATCAGCGGTTGGGGCTGGCGTGCGGCCATGTTGGGTCTGGCGGCCATTCACCTGCTGGTCTGTGCGCCCTTACATGCCATGCAGTTGCGCCACGCGCCACCCGCCAGGGTCCACACGGCGCAGGGTCGCGCAACGGTTGCAGCGGGATTGTCCAGTTTGATGCGGTCCCCCGCTTTTTTACTGGTGGGGAGTTTCCTGGTGTTGATGACTGCCGTGGCGTCAGCGCTGCCTGCGCACATGATCAACCTGCTGCGCGAACACGGCTTGAGCGAGGCCTGGGTCATCGCCATACCAGCCAGTATTGGCGCGTTTCAGGTGCTGGGGCGTTTGCTGTTGTATTTCTTTGAGCACCACTTTGACCTGCACCTGGCCAACCGCCTGATACCCGCCCTGATACCGCTGGGCCTGCTGGCATTGCTCGCGGCGCCGTGGGCAGGGCCAGCGCAAACCGGGGTCGTGGTGCTGTTTGTGGTGTTGTTTGGCATGGGCAATGGCATGTTGACCATTGTCAAAGGCACGGCCATGGCCCAATACGTGAGCCGCGAACATGTGGCCACTTTGAACGGGGCTTTGGGTGTTCCGGTGGCATTGGCCCGCGCGGCGGCGCCGCTAGCTTTGGGGTGGATGTGGTCGGCCTCGGCAGGTTATGGGCATGGCCTGTGGGCGCTGCTGGTCACCGCCGTCGTGGGCGTGGCCGCCCTTGCCTGGGCGCAGCAACACGCCTGATTCAGTGTTTTGCAGCTATGGGCGTTATGGCTATTTCATTTCGTCGATACTATAATTCAACGAATATTAAAATGATTGATGCATATCCATGACCCCCACCCAAACTGTCAAGGCCCTGGCCGCGCTGGCCCATGAGACCCGCCTGGCGGTCTTTCGCATGCTCGTACAGGCGGGGCCCGATGGGTTGACACCTGGTGGCATCGCCGAGACGCTGGGTATTGCCGCATCACCTCTGTCGTTTCACCTCAAAGAGCTGAGTCATGCGGGTTTGATCGGGGCGCGCCCCGATGGCCGCAAGATCTATTACAGCGCCCACTTTGCTGCCATGAATGAGCTGGTGGTCTACCTCACTGACAACTGCTGTGGTGGGCAAGCCTGTGCGGTGACCCAGCCAGCCGACGTGTGCTGTACCCCCTAAACCCGAACCCGGAAAGAGAACTGACATGCCAGACCCAGTCATCAACGTATTGTTTTTGTGCACCCACAATTCGGCGCGCAGCATCCTGGCCGAGGCCATCCTCAACCACATCGGCCAACGGCGGTTCAAGGCCTATTCGGCGGGCAGCAGCCCGCGGGACAACCAGCAACCCAATCCGCTGGGGCTGCAGGTGCTAGAGGCTGCGGGCATTTCAACCGCGGGTTTGCGCAGCAAAACCTGGGACGAATTCGCCGCGCCCGGTGCGCCGCACATGGACCTGGTCATCACCGTGTGTGACAACGCGGCGGGCGAGGTGTGCCCCTATTGGCCCGGCCAGCCGGCCACAGCCCATTGGGGCTACCCCGACCCTTCCGCTGGCGACGGCACAGAGCAGGAAAAATTGGAGGCCTTTCGCCACACCCTGCATGCCCTCCACCGCCGCCTGGAGTTGATGACCAGCCTGCCGCCTGCGAAGCTGGAGAAAACCATGCTGCAATCCACGGCCCGTGACTTGGCAAAGGACTGAAGCTATGGGTCTAAGCAAACAAGCCATCGCGTCCGAGTTCATGGGCACGGCCCTGTTGCTGGCCACCGTGGTGGGCTCCGGCATCATGGGGGAGCGGCTGGCCGGTGGCAATGTCGCCGTGGCACTGCTGGCCAATACCCTGGCCACGGGTGCTGCCTTGATCGCACTGATTGCAACCTTTGGCCCGCGGTCTGGTGCACACTTCAATCCCCTGGTTACGTTCGCCGAGGTGGCGCTTAAACGCCTCGGTTGGGCCACCGCGGCTGCCTATCTGCTAGCCCAGGTGCTGGGCGCCATTGCCGGTGTGGCTGCTGCCCACTACATGTTTGAATTGCCGCTGCTGATGGAATCCACCCACACCCGCACCGGGCCCCACCAGTGGTGGAGCGAAACGGTGGCGTCTTTCGGTCTGCTCACCGTCATCCTGAATGTGGCCAAAACACGGCCCGACTTTGTGCCAGTGGCCGTGGGCTCATACATCACCGCGGCGTACTGGTTTACGGCATCCACGTCGTTTGCCAACCCCGCGGTCACGGTAGCCCGTTCACTCACCGACACGTTCTCCGGCATCAGGCCCACCGATGCGCCCGGATTCATCCTGGCGCAAGTCGTTGGTGCCGGGCTGGCAGTGGCATTTTTTACCTGGCTTGAAGCCGACACACCTGAACAACACAAGCATGTCTGACATCACGATTTACCACAACCCGGCCTGCGGTACCTCACGCAACACGCTGGCCCTGATCCGCAACAGCGGTGCCGAGCCCGAGGTCATCGAATACCTGAAGACGCCCCCGGACAAACAGCGTTTGCAACAGCTTTTGCAAGCCATGGGCATAAGCGCGCGTGAACTGCTGCGCGAGAAAGGCACGTCCTACACAGAATTGGGATTGGCCGATCCCCAATGGACCGACGACCAATTGGTGGACTTCATGGTGCAACACCCGATACTGATGAACCGCCCTGTGGTGGTGACGCCTCTGGGCGCCATGCTGTGCCGCCCCAGCGAACGGGTCCTGGACATCTTGCCCGATCCCCAACGCGGCGCTTTCACCAAGGAAGACGGCGAAGCAGTCATCAATACACAGGGCCAACGTGTCTGATTCCACGCTAGAACCTTTGTATCCCTCCCTACCGCAGATGGATGCGACGCACTTTCGTAAACCAGACGCGACCCAACTGCGCCCCCACACTCCGTCGACCCATGCGCCCCGCATTGCGTTGCTGTACGGCTCGTTACGGGAGCGGTCTTTCAGCCGTCTGTTGACCGAAGAGGCAGCCCGGTTGCTGCAAGCCATGGGTGCCGAGACACGCATCTTCAACCCCAGTGGTTTACCGCTGCCCGATGATGCACCGGACTCCCACCCCAAGGTGCAAGAGCTGCGCGAACTGGTGACCTGGGCCGAAGGAATGGTGTGGACATCCCCCGAGCGCCATGGTGCCATGACCGGCATCATGAAGTCGCAGATCGACTGGATTCCGCTGAGTCTGGGCGCAGTGCGCCCGACCCAAGGCAAGACGCTGGCGGTGATGCAGGTCAGTGGCGGCTCGCAATCGTTCAATGCCGTCAACCAGATGCGCATGCTGGGCCGCTGGATGCGCATGCTGACCATCCCCAACCAAAGCTCGGTGGCCAAAGCATTCATGGAGTTTGGCGACGACGACCGCATGAAACCGTCCAGCTACTACGAACGGGTGGTCGATGTGATGGAAGAGTTGATGAAGTTCACGTTGCTCACGCGGGACGTTTCGCCCTACCTGGTAGACCGCTACAGCGAGCGCAAAGAGAGTGCGGAGCAACTGGCCAAGCGTGTGGCTCTGCGTCAAATCTGAGGCCGGCACGCCAGCCCGCGTCAGCCCCCGCAATCACCCACGTCACCGTTGTGCGCTCTGGCGCACAAACACCAGCCAGAATTTGGCGCAATGTCGTGTTATCGGATGTTCAGGCGCACGTGTCTGAGCACCTTTCCTCAACAGGAGACGGTATGAAAACGA
>JAZKDY010000055.1:15990-70084 GCA_040387325.1 Pseudomonadota bacterium
GCTGTGGGCACTTTGTCTGCCTGTGTTGTGGTTCCGGTGGACGATGGCCGCAACTACCCGGCACAACGCCACGGGCGAGACCGCGACCGGGATGGAATACCGGATCGGGTGGACAGAGACAGGGACGGCGACGGAGTGCCCAACCGGGTAGACCGTCGCCCGGACACCCCCCGACGCTGACCAAAACGGTTCTGGGTTGACAAAAAAGCTGCTAAATCTGGCATTTTTGTCAGAATTGTTCAGCGCTGGACGGTTGGGTTTGTGGCGATTGGGGTTTTTGCATGTAATACAAACATCTTTTGCTGCCACAAGCCCCGTTTCCTATGAAAACTCCTGCCATGCGTCTCTGGACCCAAAACATTCAACACTGGTGGCATGCACGCCAAAACCCCGTAGCCAGCAGCTCACCCCGTGTTACAGATCTGCTGGAAAGCAAATCCCTGGTGTCCGTATTCCAACCCATGGTGGACCTGCGCACCGGTTCCGTGGTGGGCCATGAAGCGCTGATACGCACACCGCGCACCGTGGGCGAATGGTCGTATGAGGAACTGCTGGTGGCGGCCAAAGAGCAGCATTGCCAGCGGCAGTTTGAGTTGGGGTGTGTGGAGTTTGCCATCGAGCACTGGCTGGCTGACCAGCCCAAGGGCAAGCTGTTTGTCAACATCAGCGCCTACACCCTGGTGCAGTTGCAGGAGTCGGGCGGTACCGATGCCCTGTTGGAACTGCTGCGCAAACACAAACTGCAGCCCAAACGCATGGGTCTGGACATCACCGGATACACCCGCATTCCCAGTATTACTACCCTGATTGAAGCCGTACAACCGTTGCGGGCCGCGGGCATGGCCATCGCACTGGATGACTTCAAGGTCTCGGACTCCAGCATGCGGGTGTGGACCAAACTATTACCCAGCATCGTCAAGATGGCGCCCCGCTGGACGCGCAATGTAGATACGGAAACCGAAAACAGCGCCATGGTGAGCAGCCTGGTGCGCCTGACCCAGAACCACGATTGCCTGTTGCTGGCCAAGTCGGTGGAGTCTGAAGCTGAGCTGCGGGTTTTGCGCAAGCTGGGTGTGGATCTGGCACAGGGTTATTTTTTGGGCAGCCCCGCACAGGACCCTATTTCCAGCCTGAACCTGCGGGCCCGGGCGGTGTTGACCGAAGTGGCTTTTTAGAGAGCCACTATTCCTCCGGTTTCATCTCACCCAACACGCGTAATACTTCCAGCAACTCGGCAATGGTCGGGTTGAGTGTGTTTACATGGTCCTCGCGCTGGCGGCGTGCAAAACGCAGCCAGGTGGCAATGCTCAGAATTTCCAGCTTGCCGTAGTGCAGCTTCAGCCATTCCTTCTGCGCCAATTGCTGCACGTACTCCGAAAACAGCGTGCGTGACACCCCACAAAGCGAGGCCAGTGTGTTCTGCGCAATGGGAATCTCCACACCTTCGCCAAACGCCACGGTGGGCGGCCGCTCCGAGCGGTAAGCCAGCGCTTCGGCAAACTGGGCCAGACCCATGACCACCCGTAGGCAGGGGTTGCCAAGCTTCATCAGCGTCAATGTTTCAGACGTCTTTTGTACCCGCCAAGCCATCAGTTTGGCCACATAACGCGCAAACTCAGGCTCTTGTCCAAACAGAGCGTCAAAGATACTGGCCGGCATGCGCAACACTTCGGTTGGCGTCAGGCACACGTAGTCGGCAAAACTGGGCTTGCGGTTGATGATGGACTGCTCGCCAAACCACGAGCCCTTGCCGTAGATCGAGATGGGTGTGGATTCGGAATTGGTGGTGGGAATGGAGGCCGACACCAGTCCATTCATGATGTACTGCCAGTGTTGCACCTCGCCACCCTTGACCCATATTTTTTTGCCCGCCTCAAAGGCCTGCACTTTTACGCTGGGAGCTGTCTGCGCAGCCAGCGTGTCCGACAAGCCCAGACGGCGCAGACGGGTGTAAACATAAGCATTGGCAGCGGGCGGGACCGGGGGCAATTCAACTCCAGAAATGTAGCCAACAGTGTAGCCTCGTGGCGCGAGCCGCACAGCGGGTAAGTCCTCGGTCGCGCGCGCGCCAAAGTTCAGCCGACAATGGCGCAAGTTGTAAAAGAATGGGAAGCGTATGGCCGATGCCGAAGTAGCGGGTTTAAAAGTCCTGATCGTGGACGATGCCGCTTCCATGCGGGGCTTGTTGCGCAGCCTGTTGCAGGAGCAGGGCTACGACATCGTCGGGCAACTCGCCAGTGGAGGGGATGTACTGCGGACGGTATTGCAGTCCGCGCCGGACATCGTGTGTCTGGATTACCACCTGCCGGATATTGATGGTCTGGAGCTTCTGCGGCAGATCAAAGGCGCCCACCCAGTGGTCTCCGTGGTCCTGATAACCGGTGACACCGATGAGGGACTGGAGGAAATAGCGGCGGAGGCCGGGGCTGCAGGTTTTAACAAAAAACCCATTTCACCAGCCCAGATTCTTCAGGACTTGCGCCAAGTCGTCCGTGCCCGCCGATTGTTGGCCAATGTGGCCAACCTGCCTGCGTCCGACGTGGAGCAGGAGTATCTGGCGCGCGCTGTCATTGCGGACGACAGTGCCACCATGCGCACCCTGTTATCCGCCATTCTGCGCATCGCCGATATCCAGGTGGTGGGTGAGGCCCGCAATGGACGGGAGGCCGTTGAAATGGTCCAACTGCTCAAGCCGGAATTTGTCTGCCTGGACTGGAACATGCCGCTGATGAGCGGGATCGACGCCTTGCGCGCCATCCGCCAGAACCAGCCTTCTACCCACGCACTGATGATCACCAGCCGGGCCACCCGTGAGGCCATAGTGGAGGCGACTGCTGCCGGGGCCAAGGGCTATATTCTCAAGCCCTTCCACCCCGACAAGATATTTGCAGCCGTCAGCAAGCTGCTGGCGTAGCGACTTGTTTATTGGATCTTGACGGATTTCACAACATAGGTGTTGCGAACATTGCTGTCGGTGTAGCTGCGCTGCACGGCCACACCATACTTCTGGAGGTAGGCGTGGACCGATTTGCCAGTAACCTGCCCGTTGGGGCCAAAGTGTTCACATGTCAAGTCGATGGTCTGGCCTTCCAGGCCGGCGCTGAGCTCGCTTGCAGGGCGTGTTTCTCCCAAATTACAAACATCGCGTGCGTCGCGGTAGTTCGCAATCTGAATCTGTGAGCCGTAGGTCATGCCGTATTCCAGCGGCGTGCCAGCAGCGGAGTTCGGCTTGAGGGAGTCCAGGCGCGTCAGTGCCTTGACTTCCTGAACCTGGTCGGAGTTCTCACGGTTCAGGAATACGGTTTGCCACCGCAGGTGCAGAAATCCGCGGTAAGACAGTTTGTAGTTGATGCGGAACGGGATCAGGTTGTTGCTGACTTCTTCGTAGGACTGGATGAGTCCGTTACCGGCATTCACCATGACAACTTTTGCAGTGACCGCACGATCGGTCTTCACGTCGCTGCGTACTTCAGTCAGTTCCCGCTGGAACTCCATACGGCTGAAGCCAATCGGTGTTTCTCCCTTGGAGATTTTGCTTGCCACATCGGCGGGCAGGGTCGCAGGGGAGAATTTGGACAAATAGACGTCCGGGTTGGCCAAAACCTCCTTGACAGGGGTGGTTGTGGCGCAGCCCGCCAGAGACATTGCGACGAGGCACAGGGATGCAGCTTTGAATGTAGGAATGGACATATTCAGGTGTTGATAAAAAAAGCCAGCGGATCGTAACCCAGAAGCACACAACACCTGAAAACTGCCCTGACTCAGTCTTTGGCCACTTCCAGCACCAGTTTGCCAAAGTTCTCGCCATTGAACAGCTTGAGCAGCGTGTCCGGGAAGGTCTGCAGTCCCACAACAACGTCTTCCTTGCTCTTCATCTTGCCGTCTTTGATGTACCCGGCCATCTCGGCCACGGCCAGGTGGTAACGGTCGGCGTAGTCGAACACGACGATGCCTTCCATGCGGGCCCGGTTGACCAGCAGGCTCAGGTAGTTCTTGGGGCCTTGGACGGCCGTGGTGTTGTTGTACTGGCTGATGGCGCCGCAAATGATGATGCGTGCGCCGCGGGTGATCTTGGCCAGCACATCGTCCAGAATTTCGCCGCCCACGTTGTCGAAGTAGATGTCCACGCCTTTGGGGCAATGTTCCTTCAGGCCCGCACGCACGGAGCCGGGTCCGGCCTTGTAGTCGATACATGCGTCAAAGCCCAGCTCTTTCACCACCCAGTCGCACTTGGCGGCACCGCCGGCAATGCCGACCACGCGGCAACCCTTGAGCTTGGCGATCTGGCCCACGGTCTGGCCCACGGCGCCGGCTGCGCCAGACACAACTACGGTCTCGCCCGCCTTGGGCATGCCCACATCCATCAGGCCGAAGTAGCCGGTCATGCCCGGCATGCCCAGCACGTTGAGCCACTGGGTCAGGGTGCCGGCACGCAGGTCGATCTTGACCAGACCATTGCGTTTGATTTCATCGGCTGCGATGGTGATGTACTCCTGCACACCGAAACCCGCGCTGACAAAGTCACCCACCGCGAACTTGTCGTTTTTGGATGCGATGACCTTGCCCACACCACCGGCCCGCATGACTTCGCCGATGCCCACGGGGGGGATATAGCTTTTGCCTTCGTTCATCCAGCCGCGCATGGCGGGGTCCAGTGACAGGGCCAGGGTCTTCAGGACCACGCCACCTTCTGCGGGTTCGGCGACGGCTTCGGTGGTGTGGCTCCAGTCTGTGGCTTTGGGCATGCCCACGGGGCGGGCGGCAAGGCGGATCTGGTGGTTGACAAGGTTGGTGAGGGACATGGTTCAATCTCCGCGTGGGAATAACAGGGAAAGCGACCGGCAAGCGGGCCGCGCAGGAGGCGCATGGTAGCGCTGCTTGGGCCGTTTACGCGTTGCAAAGGCGACAGGCCCTGCACACCACCTGGGTTTGATTGGGTCTATGCTTAGGCAAATCACCTTGGGGTAGGGCATGGCGACCAAAAAAACTTCCAGACAATATGACGTGGTGCTGTATGGCGCCAGCGGTTTCGTCGGCCGCCAGACGGTGGACTACTTTGCGCAGAGTGCGGATGTCCAGTCCTCGGGCCTGACCTGGGCCTTGGCCGGGCGGTCGCAAGACAAGCTGGAGGCTGTGCGCAAAACCAGTGGCGCCCAGCAAGCCGGCATTGTGGTGGCCGAGGCCCATGACGCCGCCGCGATGGATGCACTGGCCCGCAATGCCAGGGTCGTGCTCAGCACCGCCGGCCCATTTGCGCTGTACGGCAGCGAATTGGTGGCGGCTTGTGTGCGCCACGGCACCCACTATGTGGACATCACCGGCGAGACACCCTGGGTCAAGGACATGATTGACCTGCACCATGCCGATGCCCAGCGCAAGGGTGCGCGGATCATCCCGTTTTGCGGTTTTGACTCCATCCCGTCGGACCTGAGCGCGCACCTGGCCAATGGCGCCATGCAGGAACGCCACGGCGAGGCTTGTGTGCAGACCAAGGTTGCCTTCAGCATACGGGGTGGATTTAACGGTGGCACGCTGGCCTCGCTGTTCAATATGCTGGCGTCGGGCCAGTCCGCTGCCATGGCCGATCCCTTTTTGTTGAACCCCAGCGGCACACGCCCCGCCAGGTCGGCAGCCCACGCCGATCCCATAGCGCCGCGCTGGGTTGCGGACTTCGGCGCCTGGCTGGGGCCGTTCATGATGTCCACCATCAACACCCGTGTGGTCCGGCGCAGCGCGGCGTTGTTGGGGTACGCACCAGGACATGCGCCGGGTTACGCCTACCAGGAGTATCTGCGCCTGGGCAAAGGCCCTGCAGCGGCACTGGCTGCCACCAGCCTGAGTGTGGGTTCATTCACATCACAGGCTGCGCTGCGCATAGACCCCATCCGCAAACTGGCGCAAAGGTTTGCACCGCCACCCGGAGCCGGCCCATCGGAGGCAAGCATGGATGGTGGTTCATTCCGCGCCCTGTGGGTGGGCCACAGCGCCAGTGGCAAAACCGTACGCGGCATGATCGCCGACAAGGGTGACCCCGGCAACCGCGCCACCACCAAGATGTTGTGTGAATCGGCACTGGCACTGGCCTTGCAACTGGACGAACTGCCCGGCGGGCGCAAATACGGCGGTGTGTTGACCCCGGCCAGTGGCCTGGGTGATGTGCTGGTGCAGCGCCTGCGTGCGGCCGGCATGACACTGCAAGTTGACCCGGCCAAATCCTGATTTTTGTTCCCATACCGAAGGAAATACCATGCCCAAAAAAACCACCGCGTCAAAACCCACTGCGCTGATCACCGGCGCATCGTCCGGCATTGGCGAAGCACTGGCTGGCTGCTTTGCCGCTGCCAAACACGATGTCATTCTGGTGGCGCGCAGCGAAGGCAAGTTGAAGGCACTGGCTGAGCGCCTGGCCAGCAAATACGGTGTGGCGGTGAGTGTGCAGCCGGCCGATCTGTCCAAGCCCGGTGCGGCCGCGCAATTGCTGGCCATGCTGTCACGCAAACACAGCAGTGTCGATGTGCTGGTCAACTGCGCCGGCGTGCTGGAGCAGGGCGCCTTCACGGCCATAGACGCTGCCGCCCACCAAAACATCATTGACCTCAACATCTCCGGCCTGACCGCCATGCTCAGCGCCTTTGTGCCCGGCATGGTGGAGCGTGGCGGCGGGCGGGTGCTCAACGTGGCGTCGGTCGCCGCCTTCCAGCCCGTGCCCACACTGGCCAGTTACGCAGCCAGCAAGGCCTATGTGTTGTCGCTGTCCGAATCCTTGTCCGAAGAGCTGCGCGACACCGGTGTCACCGTGACCACGCTGTGCCCCGGAATCACCGCCACCAATATGCTGACACAGGCAGCCGGGGCAAATGACAAGCTGGGCCAGTTGCCGTCATTTCTGATCGGGGACGTGCAGGAGGTGGCCGACCTGGCCTTTGCCGCGACCATGAACGGTGATGCGATTTGTGTGCCAGGGGCCATCAACCAGGTGGCCATGATTGCCTCGCGCAGCACGCCCAAGTGGCTGGTGCGCCGCATCGGTGGACTGATCGGGCGCAAGGCGTTGTAGAGGGGGCGAGCTTGTTAAGCTACGGGGCATGACGACCAGTAGCTTTTCGCCGCCTTGTGTGGCAACTAACGAAGTGATTCCAAGCTTGCGCCAGCAGGGCTATGCCGTGATGGATGCGCAGACTGTTGCAGGGCTTGCCCACGTGTCGTTGGCCGACCTCAACGCCTTGTTACCCAGCTGGGATGATCTGCCACCTGACCAGTACCTGAAAGACGGTGGCCGCTACCGCCGCCGGCGCCACGCCAGTTACCAGGTGCAGGGCGATACGGTGCAGGCCGTGCCACACCGCGCGCATTGGCAGCCACTGGATTACAACGCGCTGCATGGCGGCATGCAGCGCTGGTTCGACCCCGTGGCGCCCGGTACCTCAAAACACGCCGCGTGGAATGCCTTGTTGCAGACCTTGGGCACCGTCGCGTCGGCGCTCAAAGGTACTCAAACCTGGTTTGTGGAAGCGCACCAGTTCCGCATCGACACCACCGACGGCATTGGCCGCCCCACCCCCGAAGGCGCACACCGCGACGGTGTGGACGTGGTTGCCGTTTTTCTGGTGGGTCGCCACGGCGTCAAGGGGGGGGAGACCCGGGTGTTTGAAGCCGACGGGCCCAACGGCCAGCGCTTCACCTTGACCGAGCCCTGGTCCCTGCTGTTGCTGGACGATGCACGGGTGATCCACGAGTCCACGCCTATCCAGCCGATAGCGGCGGCGGGCCATCGCGATACGCTGGTCATTACCTTGCGCGCCCACGGATTCCAAGACGATAGGCCACCTAAAATAGGGGCAGAGCCGGACTAACCGGTCAAACGAGGAAACCTATGTCGTGTTCGCCCGCTGAGCTGAAGAAGAAGAGCGACGAATTTTTATCCAAATGGCAGGCCTGCAAGGACCATCCAGGCATTGACGGCTTTGTCGAGTTTGCCGTGGCCGTGTCCAGCTTTACCGAGTTTCTGGACGCCAAAGGCCTGCCGGGCCTGCACCAGACGGCGCGTGCGCTGGAGCAGCAGGTGCTGTCGCAGTTTGACCGCTGGAACAGCGACCCTATACCTGAGGCCCCCCTGGGTGACCTGGATGGCCAAATCACCGAATTCAGTGGGCGCATCGTTGCCTTTCTGCAGGACAAAGGTGACGCCAACCCCGAGCGCCGTTTGCACCAGGAGAGCGAGGTCGTCACCGACCTGTTGCCGGTCAAAAAAATCTGGCTCGTGACTGCGGTGCCAGAGGCCTGGAAAGAGGTGGTCACCCAGGCCGGTTATTTCAACATCCAGGTTGAAGTATGTGGGCCGGTGTACGACCAGACGGCCACCCAGGACCCGACCATTGTGCTGGTTGACGCCAATGGCTTGCAGCCCACCTCCTTCATCGTGCGGGTTCAGGCGTTGCGTGGTCGGTTTTCGGCCAGCAGCATCGTGGGTCTGAATCTCCCGTCGGATTTTGAAGGGCTCAAACTGGCCCTGCGTGTGGGCTGCGATTTTTGTTTCCCGGTGGGTACGGCCCAGTCCACAGTGATGGCCCGCATCGTCAAGCTCTGCGGCAGCGAAGAAGAGCCCCCCTACCGCGTGCTGGTGGTGGAAGATTCCAAGACCGCCAGCACCCTGATCCAGCGCACGCTCAAAGAGTCGGGCGTGGAATCCATGGCCATTTCCAAACCCCAGGAGGTGTTGACCGCGCTGGCCAAGTTCCAGCCCGACCTGGTGCTGATGGACATGTACATGCCGGGCTGCACCGGTGTTGAGGTGACCCGGGTCATCCGCCAGCACGAAGAATTTTTGTCCACGCCGGTGGTGTATTTGTCGGCCGACACCAGCATTGCCCTGCAGGTGGATGCGTTGCGGCTGGGCGGCGACCACTTCTTGACCAAACCCTTCAACCCGGTGGTGCTCAATGCCGTGGTCAAGAGCAAGATTGACCGCTACCGCATTCTGCGCCGCTCCATGTACCTGGACAGCCTGACCGGACTGTTGAACCACACCACCTCCAAACAAAGGGTGGATGCCGCGGTCAAGGCCGCCTTGGCCGAGAGCCTGCCCCTGTGTGTGGCCATGATTGATATTGACCACTTCAAGAAGGTCAACGACACCTACGGCCACCCCATGGGCGACCAGGTGATACGCAGCGTGGCCTGGCTGCTCAAGCAGCGCTTGCGCAAGACCGATGCGGTGGGCCGCTACGGCGGTGAAGAGTTTTTGGTGATCTTGCCGCAGGCCGATGCACAGCGCGCCCACCAACTGCTGGACCGCATCCGTGTCGACTTTTCACAGTTCCACCACCCCGTGAATGCCGCGTCGTTTGCCTGCACCTTTTCGTGTGGCATTGCGCAGCTGACGCCCGGCATCAGTCCGCAATCTCTGGTCAAACAGGCTGACGAGGCCTTGTACAAAGCCAAAAAGCAGGGGCGCAACCAGATTGTTGCTGGTTGAGGGCTTCTGGCCGAAAAGCTTAAGGATAAATGGCCTGTAGCCCCCGCCGTTGCTTGATACTACGCTATCAATAGCGTAGCAAATACTTTATCAAATTCGCTCGAAGATGGCGGCGATACCCTGGCCCCCGCCAATACACATGGTCACCAGTGCGTAGCGGCCCTGTATGCGCTGCAGTTCGTACAGGGCCTTGACCGTGATCAGCGCGCCGGTGGCACCAATCGGGTGACCCAGCGAAATGCCCGAGCCATTGGGGTTGACCTTGGCTGGGTCCAGGCCCAGGTCACGTGTAACAGCACAAGCCTGTGCAGCAAAGGCTTCGTTGGCCTCAATGACGTCCAGATCCTTCACCGTCAAGCCGGCCTTCTTTAATGCCATTTGGGTGGCGGGCACCGGGCCGATACCCATGTACTTGGGGTCCACACCGGCGTGGGCATAGGCCACCAAACGTGCCATAGGCTTGAGCCCCCGCGCCTTGGCGGCACCGGCTTCCATCAACACCACGGCTGCGGCTGCGTCGTTGATACCCGAAGCGTTGCCAGCGGTGACGGTGCCGTTTTCTTTCAGGAAGGCGGGCTTGAGCTTGGCCATGTCGGCCAGGCTGCAGTTGGGGCGGAAGTGTTCATCGGTGGCGTAGGCCACGTCACCCTTTTTGCTCTTGAGCATGACGGGCATGATCTGGTCCTTGAAGTAGCCGGCCTCGGTGGCGCGCTGGGCGCGGTTGTGGCTCTCCACGGCAATGGCGTCCTGTTCTTCGCGGCTGATGCCCCATTTGGCGGCGATGTTTTCGGCCGTCACGCCCATGTGGATGGTGTGGAAGGGGTCGTGCAACGCGCCAATCATCATGTCCACCATCTTGGTGTCACCCATGCGGGAGCCCCAGCGCATGTTCAGCGACGCAAACGGCGCGCGGCTCATGTTTTCGGCGCCGCCGCCAATGGCGATGTCGGTGTCGCCCAGCAGAATGCTCTGGCTGGCGTTCACGATGGCCTGCAGGCCCGAGCCACACAGGCGGTTCACGTTGTAAGCCGGTGTGCCTTCACCACAACCACCGTTGATGGCGGCCACGCGGCTCAGGTACATGTCCTTGGGTTCGGTGTTGACCACGTGGCCAAACACCACATGGCCTACATCTTTGCCGTCGACGTTGGCACGGGCCAGCGATTCGCGGACGACCTGGGCGCCCAGTTCGGTGGGAGAGATGTCCTTGAGGCTGCCGCCAAAGGTGCCAATGGCGGTGCGCACGGCGCTGACGACTACAACTTCACGGGTCATGGGAGGCTCCTCAATGGGGGGGTGATGGGGAAGGGGAGGGAGGGTGATCGGGGCGCGAGGCCAGCTGGTCGTGATTTTACGACCCAGTCGTGTCATGCATTGTTCACACATTTGACACAAGACTTGTCTAGTCTCGGAGGGTAAACACCCGCCCCTTCAGGAGTAGCCCGTGAGTTCCAGCGAAGACGAATTGATACGCCGTATCCAGAGCGACATGCTGGACAGTTATGACGAAGAGCTGGAGATGGAGCTGGACGACGGCGCCCCGCGCGACCTGGATGCCGATGCCCGCGCAGCCCGCCGCAGCTACTTCAAGGAACTGTTTCGCATGCAGGGCGAGCTGGTCAAGCTGCAGGACTGGGTGGTCAAGACGGGCCACAAGGTGGTGGTGATTTTTGAGGGGCGCGATGCGGCCGGCAAGGGCGGCGCCATCAAACGCATCACCCAGCGCTTGAATCCGCGTGTATGCCGCGTGGCGGCGTTGCCCGCACCGAATGACCGGGAGCGCACGCAGTGGTATTTCCAGCGGTATGTGTCACACCTGCCGGCGGCCGGTGAGATCGTGTTGTTTGACCGCAGCTGGTACAACCGCGCCGGGGTCGAACGGGTCATGGGTTTTTGCAACGACGAGCAGTTGGAAGAGTTCTTCCGCACCGTGCCGGAGTTTGAAAAGATGCTGGTGCGCTCGGGCATACAGGTCATCAAGTACTGGTTTTCCATTTCGGACGAAGAGCAGCACAGCCGCTTCCTGGGCCGTATCCACGATCCGCTGAAGCAGTGGAAGCTCAGCCCCATGGACCTGGAGTCACGCGCCCGCTGGGAAGACTACACGCGGGCCAAAGAGGTGATGCTGGCCCGCACCCACATTCCCGAAGCGCCCTGGTGGGTGGTGCAGGCGGTGGACAAGAAAAAGGCACGGCTGAACTGCATCCACCACCTGTTGCAGCAAATGCCGTATGAAGAGACCGAACACCCGCCAGTGGTGCTGCCACCGCGGGTGCGCCATGACGACTACGAGCGCCAGCCGGTGCCGCAGCACATCCTGGTGCCTGAGGTCTATTAGTTTCTGCTGACCTATTTCACCTCAAACTCACCGACCGTTACCAGGCTGCCTTGTCCCTGGAGCCGCAGGGTTGTGACCTTTTCCTGCTGCATGCTGGTACCAAAACCGGTCTGGAGTTTAAGTTGCAGCGTGGTGGCGCCGGCAACAATCTGTTGGCGGTGGCCATAGAACTTGGCGCGCACGGTGTACTTGCCCGGCAGGGCTTTTTTCAGCGAGAACTCCTCGGGGCCGTAGCCCACGGTGCAGTCAGGCGACATGCGTCCACCCTGGGAAGAAAGTACGCGACCGAAGTAAGACTCTTCGCCATTGGGATCAATGACATACAGATCCATGTCAGAGTTGTCTGCATCCCATGACAGCGTGACACGCAGGTCCAGCGGCAGATTCTTCACCAGACGCGGATCTATGCGGCTGGTGTCGGGCTTGTCCCGGGCGGTGGCAATGGTGGCGTTCAGCTCGGCCAGGGCAATGAGGGGCAGGCCGGGAAAACTGCGCGGCCAGGGCGTGGAGACGACCTCCCACAGGGCATCCACTGCTTTTTGCGTTTGCTGGTCGGCGGCATAAGCCAGCCCCAGGTCGCGGTGGCTTTGGGGCTCCTTGGGCGCCAGATCCAGCACTTTTTCCAGTACGGGGATTGCCAGCTTGGGTGCATCGGCCTGCATCAGGCGGTAGGCCAGAATGCGCAGCAGGTGGCGGTTCTCCAGATTCATCTCGGCAATGTTGGAGAGCACGCGCAGCGCCAGCGCCGTTTGCCCTTTGTCGGCCAACAGGTCGGCCACATCCAGGAAGAAGGCCGAGCTCTTGCGCCAGCTGGGGCGCTCGTCCAGGTAAATGGCATACAGCTGTTCGGGCGGCGCGCTTTGCAGCCGTCGCAGGTAGGGCGCGTCGGGGGTCCACTTTTGCAAGGCAATGCCCACGGTGGCCCTGCCAGGGGCGGCCCGGGTTTCGCTCTGGTCTTGCCCTGCGCTTTCCCGATGCAAAAACTGTTTGCCGGACACTGGTGCGCGGGCAGCGGCTGGCGCTGGCGAAGGTGCCGCAATGGGGGCTGGCGCAGGCGGCGGTGCAGCCGAACTTTGAACGCTTGGCTGACGGTCAGCTGGTGGAACAAAAGGTGGGGGAGGGGCTTCCAGGCGGGGTGCCATGGCTACGCGTGTGTCCGATGCGGACCGTCGGCTTGCCTCGGCCAGTGCGGCCTCTTTCGCTTTGCGGTCCGCCTGCAACTGCATTTCCTTCGCAAAGTCGCGCATCCACCATTTTTCCTTCTCTTGAAATTGCGCCACGATGCGCTCGATGTGCTGGCCCTTGTCGGCTTCAACCCGGGTCACGCCAGCGGCCTTCAGCCGGGCGACTTCGACGGCCAGCTCGGGCGGGGCTTCGATGCCATGGCGGGCATAGTCTTCGGCACGGTCCAGGATGATGAGCGAGGTCTCACGCGTGGTCAGGCGGAACTCTTGGCCCAGTCGGCGAATTTCACCGCGTTTGAGGGCGTAGTCGCCATCCAGCTCGGCCAATTTCAGCCGTGCCCATGTCAACGCCGCCAGCGAAGAGCCGGGCGCGCCGGTCTGCGTTGCGGGGATGGCAATGTCAACGGTGCGGGTTGCATTCTTCCCAGGTATGCGCAACTGGACGCGCAAGCTGCCACCGCCCGGCGCCACGACGCCGGCCAGTGTGAAGCGCCCGTCCTGTGGCAGACGTGATTCGCTCACCAGCTGCGAAACCCCGTCTCCACCCACATCCACCACTTGCACGCCGTCGCCCAGCAGATAGGTGGCCGCCTCTTCAGGGGTCTGGCGCTGCAGATCGATCAGGCGCCCGCCGGAGCGTTCTGCCAGGCTTTGCAGCGCATCCAGGTCGGCGCTCAATCCGGACGACAGGGCGTACACCGGCACGCCCAAGGCGGGGAAGGCTTCCTTGCCGTAATTGTTGATGCCGTCGGACACCAGCAAGGCCTCGCCCGCGCCAGCGATCTTGGGCAAACCGCCCAGGCGTGTAGCGCCGTCAAACGGGGTTTGGGCAAGATGGGCCTTGAGCTGGCTCCAGTTGCCGGCCTGGACAGAGAAGGTCCGAGGCTTCTCGGCTACATCCCGAAACTCCACCAGAGTAACGGTGCCCTGGCCCATGGCCTTGAAGTAGGCATCCAGCAGCGCAAATTCACGCGCCTGGTCACGATCCTGGCCGGAGGCCGATGCATCCCAGTACAGCGCAACGTGTTTCGCCATACTGCGCCGGATGGGTGGGGCTGTGGGCGCGGGAATGGCGGCGCGGAAATAGGTCTGACCGTTGAAGCGCTGGGTGGTGATGCTGGCGTGGCTGGGGGCAGGTACTTGCACTTCCAGCACATCCCGCTGGGCAAAACCCTCACGCTTCAAACGGGCCTCATACACGGCGCCCTGGCGCGCAAATACCAGTGCGCCGGTTTGCGTTCCGATGCTGGCCTTGGGTGCGGCATCCGCGCTGAAGACTTTGAGGGCGAGGTCAAAATGCGGCAGCTTGTCCGCATAATTCAGCGGCAGGCGTAACACGATATTGCCTTTGCGCAGGGGCAGGGTTTCCAGAATGCGCAGCACCACGCGTTTGGTGCCATTGGCGGGGATGGGGTAGACGCGCAGCTTGAAGTTGTTGCCCTGCGTTTTCTCCAGCAGCGCGGGGTCTATGCGCTGGCGGATCACGTCTTCGAACACCTCCTGGCCTTTGGCCTTGTCCACCGGCACCGCTTCACGCAGGACACCGTTGACATCCATCGCCATGCCGATGACGCTTTGCCCGCCCAGCAGGGGAAATTGCAGCTCACCCTCCAGCACACGTCCATTGGGATTGAAGAAATGCAACTCGATGCGGGTCAGTGCCTCGGTACCGTGGACCTCGGTGTCAATCTTGACGGTGTCCAGCACAATGGGCTGCAGGTTGGCCGTGTTGACGACCAGGCGCGGTGGTGTCCACGCAATGGGCTGTGCCAGTAGTTTGGTTTGTGCTTGTGCGGTGCCGGTCAGGGCACATAGCCCCCACAGCAACACGGCAGGCAACATGGCTTGCAGTTGAGATTTCACTAACTTCCTCCTTGGTACGACAGCATGTGTGACGGTGCTTTGTAGCACAGGAGGCATTCGTGCTTCAGACCTGCGCGCCCTCGATCAGAAAGCGCACCCGCCGCACACCATTCCACTCGTCGGCATCCAGCCGGAAGGCCAGGGTGACCTTGGCCGGCAGCGGTTCGGTATGGCCAAACCAGATGCCGTCCACCGGCTGGCCCTGGTGCTTGAGTTTCAGGGCCAGGTGTTTTTCACCGACCAGGCGCTGCGACAGCACTTCCACCTCTTCGCTGAAGGTCGGCGCCGCAAAGCCCTGACCCCAGACCTCCTTGTGCAGGGTGTCGACCAGGTCCACACGGCGGTATTCCGGGTTCAGCGGGCCATCGGTTTCCAGGCGGCGCGTCAGTGTGGCGGCATCCAGCCACTCCTGTGCCACTTCGATCAGCCCTTGTTCAAATGTATCCAGGCCATCTTCGTGGATGGTGCAGCCTGCGGCCATGGCGTGGCCGCCAAAACGCAGCAGCACGCCGGGGTGGCGCTTGGCCACCAGGTCCAGTGCGTCGCGCAGATGGAAGCCGGGGATGGAGCGGCCCGAGCCTTTGAGTTCGTGCTCTTTGCCGGGCGCGGCGCTGGCGGCAAACACAAAGGCCGGGCGGTGCAGCTTGTCCTTGATACGGCTGGCCACGATGCCGACCACACCTTCGTGGAAGTCGGGGTCGAATACACAGATGGCGGGCGGCGCCTCGTCGCCTTCGTCAAACAGCGACTCGGCTATCAGCATGGCCTGCTCGCGCATGTCGCCCTCGATGACGCGGCGCTCGCGGTTGATGCCGTCCAGCGTCTTGGCCAGTTCGTCGGCGCGGGCGGGGTCGTCGGTCAACAGGCATTCGATGCCCAGTGTCATGTCGCTCAGACGGCCGGCCGCGTTGATGCGTGGGCCCAGGGCAAAGCCGAAGTCGAAGGTGGTAGCGACCGGCGCAGAACGACCAGATGCTACAAAAAGGCTAGCGATACCACTAGGCATGGCGAGGGCTCTAACCCGTTTTAGCCCTTGGGCTACCAGGCGGCGGTTGTTGGCGTCGAGCTTGACCACGTCGGCCACCGTACCCAGCGCAACCAGCGGCAACAGCACGTCGAGCTTGGGTTGTGTCGCCGCATCGAATACGCCGCGCGTGCGCAATTCACTGCGCAAAGCCATCAGCACATAAAACATCACACCGACACCGGCAATCGACTTGCTGACAAAGCCGCAACCCGGTTGGTTGGGGTTGACGATGACGTCAGCGTTGGGCAATTCAGCGGCGGGCAAATGGTGGTCGGTGACGAGCACCTGCAGTCCCAAGGCCCGCGCATGCGCCACGCCATCCATGCTGGCAATGCCGTTGTCCACGGTGATCAGCACATCGGCGCCGCTGTCTTTCACGCGCTGGGCAATTGGCGCGGTCAAGCCATAACCGTCGACGATGCGGTCGGGCACGATGTAGGCCACGTGTTGCGCGCCCAACATCTTGAGCCCGCGCATGGCGACGGCACAGGCAGTGGCGCCATCGCAGTCGTAATCGGCCACGATGCACAGGCGCTTGTTTTGGGCAATGGCATCGGCCAGCAGCGTGGCGGCTTGGGGCAGGCCCAGCATCGTGGACGGGGGCAGCAGCTTGGCCAGTGCGTCGTCCAGCTCTTCGGTGCCGATGACACCGCGTGCGGCATACAGGCGCGCCAGCAGGGGGTGTATCCCCGCTTGCTCCAGCACCCACACGCTGCGTGGCGGGATGTCGCGGGGAATGATGTTCACAGGGTTTGCAACAGTTGCTGCGACGATGCGGTCGAAAAGCGCTGCTGGATGCGGCCCCACCAGGGCTTGTCCTGTGTTTCCAGCGTGACGGCGGTGCGTTCACCGCACAGCGTCAGCTGCACGGGCTTGCCGGCCTTGACGCTGCGCAGCAGTTCGGCCAGGCGGGTGTTGTCCAGGTCCTGCCAGGCTTGCATCCAGGCATGGGCGTCATCCTGCAGTGCGGCTTTGCGCAGGCCGTCCGCGTGGTCCATGCGTGCGGGTGGTTTGGTGGGCGCAGGGCCTGGGGTGCCGGTGCCGCTGATCCAGAAGGCGTTGATGGTGGCCAGGCCGCGGGCCGTGCGGCTGTCGTTCACCGCATGGGTATAGAGCAGCATCTGCATCTCATTCTGCAGGCGGCGCAGGTGTTTGGCGTGCTCCTGCTGGGGCATCCAGGCATCGATTGCGTTGCCGGCCACACGCTCCAGCGAGGCGGTCGGCAGGTCTTTGAACACGGCGCCAAAGGCCAGCCAGGTGCCATTGCTCAGCGGGTGCAGCGTGATCTTGTCTTCTTCAAAGTAGCGCTTCATGGCGCCGCGCAAGGTGTCGCACTCCTGTGTGCTGATGTGCAGGTCCAGCGGGTCATCCATACGCACCTGGTTGGACTGGGGCGTCAGGTGGCAGGGTGTGATCCAGGCCCAACCGGCGTCGCCGTGGATCTTGGTCAGGCCCAGTTGGTGTGCGTCGGTCGCGGCCCAGGGTATCAAACCATCCGGGCCCTGCAGGCCCAGGCTGTTGGCGCGTATGCGTTCGGCCAGGGGTGTTAGCGTGTCGGGCGAACCCAGCATCGGCGGGGTGGGAGACAGCTGGCCCAGCAGTTCATTCAGGTTGGGCAGGCTCAGTTCGGCAATGGCGGCCTGGCAGTTGGAGCCAGTCGGGGCGGCGTGGGAAATAAACAGGTGCATGGCTAGATTGTCCCGCATGGATGCCACAATCCGGGAATGTTGAAATTTCCTTATGAGTTGATCATTGGCTGGCGCTACACACGGGCTGGGCGCAGTACCCGGCGCAACGGATTTATCTCGTTCATCTCGGGTGTGTCCATGCTCGGTATTGCCTTGGGTGTGGCGGCGCTCATTATCGTACTGAGTGTGATGAATGGTTTTCAGAAAGAGGTGCGTGATCGCATGCTGGGCGTGGTCTCCCACATCGAGGTGTATGCCGGTGGCGGCCAGGCCCTGGCCGATGCGGCACTGACGCTGAGCCAGGCCCGGGCCAACCCCGAGGTCATTGGTGCTGCACCTTTTATAGCAGCCCAGGCCCTGTTGGCGAGGGGTGAGGACATGAAAGGTGTGATGGTCCGGGGCATAGACCCGGCCCAGGAGCATTTGGTGACCGACGTGGCCGGTGGCGCACAGGCTGCGGTACTGGCCCAGTTGCAGCCGGGCGGTTTTGGTGTGGTGTTGGGCCTGGAACTGGCACGCTCCATGGGTGTGCGCACCGGTGACAAGGTGACGCTGGTATCGCCCAGCGGTCAGGTAACACCCGCAGGTGTGGTGCCGCGCCTCAAACAAATGACCGTGGTGGGCACCTTTGATTCCGGCCATTTTGAATACGACTCGGCGCTGGCCATGGTGCATGTGGACGACGCCGCCAAGATTTTCCGGCTCGAAGGCCCATCCGGCGTGCGCCTGAAGCTGCGCGACCTGCACGAGGCCCGCCGCGTGGCCGACGAACTGGCCCGCACCCTGACCGGGGACCTGGTCCTGCGCGACTGGACCCGCCAGAACCGCACCTGGTTTGCGGCCGTGCAGGTAGAGAAACGCATGATGTTCATCATCCTGACCCTGATCGTGGCCGTTGCCGCCTTCAACCTGGTCAGCACGCTGGTGATGACCGTGACTGACAAACGCGCCGACATCGCCATCCTGCGCACACTGGGCGCCAGCCCGGGCAGCATCATGGGCATTTTTGTGGTGCAGGGCGCCATGGTGGGCGTGATTGGCACACTGGCCGGGCTGCTGCTGGGCCTGGGGGTGGCCTTCAATATCGATGTCATCGTGCCGGCGCTGGAGCAGTTGCTGGGCGCTACCTTCCTGCCCAAGGACATTTATCTGATCAGCCGCATGCCCAGCGAGCCGCAGCAGGCCGATATCCTGCCTGTTGGCGTGATTGCGCTGGTGATGGCTTTTGCCGCCACCCTGTACCCCAGCTGGCGCGCCAGCCGCGTCAACCCCGCCGAGGCCCTGCGTTATGAGTGATGCTGTTGTTGTTCCCGCCGCCATAGGTGCCGCGCATTACCGTATGGTGGCCGGTATGGGAAGCCCCGTACCCGAGCCTGCAAACCTGGGTGAGGTGGTCCTGCAAGCCCAGGGCCTGACCAAACGCTTCAGCGAAGGCCGCCTCGACGTGACCGTGTTGCACGGTGTGGACCTGCAGGTGCGTGCCGGCGAGACACTGGCCATCGTCGGCGCATCCGGCTCCGGCAAAAGCACACTCTTGCACTTGCTGGGCGGGCTGGACGCACCCACCAGTGGCACCGTGCATTTGCATGGACAGGACCTGGCCAGCCACAGTGCGGCACAGCAGGGGCGCCTGCGCAACCAACACCTGGGTTTTGTCTACCAGTTCCACCACCTGCTGCCCGAGTTCAGCGCGCTGGACAACGTCGCCATGCCATTGACGATTCGGCGTGTAGCCCCCGCGGATGCTGCTGATGCTGCTATGAAAATGTTAGCAAGCGTGGGCCTGGAGCACCGCATGCACCACCGACCGGCTGAACTGTCGGGCGGCGAGCGCCAGCGTGTGGCAATTGCCCGGGCGCTGGTCACACGGCCCGACTGTGTGCTGGCCGACGAGCCCACTGGCAACCTGGACCGCAGCACGGCCGATGGCGTGTTTGACCTGATGCTGGAGCTGGCCCGCGTGCATGGCACGGCCTTTGTGCTGGTCACCCACGACGCCACGTTGGCAGCACGCTGCAGCCGTCAACTGACGCTGGTGTCGGGTCGGCTGGCCGTGGCAGGAGCCTGAGCGCCATCTCTGCCGGGGCACCATGGTCTGGATAGACACCCACTGCCACCTGGACGCTCCAGAGTTTGACGCCGACCGGGCAGCGGTGCGCGCCTTGGCCCAGGCTGCACACGTGACCCACTGTGTGATACCCGCGGTAGAGCGCAGCAACTTCGACACCGTGCGGGCTTTGGCCCATGCAGGGGGTGACAGTTATTGCCTCGGCATACACCCGCTGTACGTTGCCCGCGCCCAGCCCGATGTCCTGGCTGCGCTGGAAACCCAGTTGCAGACCCACCTCGCCGACCCCCGCCTGGTGGCCGTGGGTGAGATTGGCCTGGATTATTTTGTGCCCGCACTGACGCAAAGCCCGCTGCGCGAACAGCAGGAAAGTGTCTACCGCGCCCAACTCAAGCTGGCGCGCCAGTTTGGCTTGCCCGTGGTGCTGCATGTGCGCCGCTCGGCCGACCGCCTGCTCAAACACCTGCGTGAACTGGCCCATACCGGCCCGGCCTGGTCTGGCATTGCCCACGCCTTTAATGGCAGCGAGAACCAGGCGCGGGAGTTCATCAAGCTGGGCTTCAAACTGGGGTTTGGCGGGGCCGTCACCTTTGAGCGTGCACTGCAACTGCGCCACCTTGCGACCACACTGCCACTGGAGTCCATCGTGCTGGAGACCGATGCTCCCGACATTCCGCCCCACTGGCTCTACACCACGCAACAGGATCGCCAAAGCGGCGTGCCTCAGGGTCGCAACGCACCGGGCGAGTTGCCCCGCATCGCCGCCGTGGTGGCACAGCTGCGCGGCATCCCAATCGAAACCCTGGCGCAAGCCACCACGCACAACGCCTGCCAGGCTTTACCGAAGCTTCAAGCGCTACTGGTATAAATCCCCATGGTCAGAAAAGAAACGCCCGTGCTACCCGAAGTCAATTTCTCCGACGAAGGCCCCATCCGCCACCTGCACCTGGACAGTATCTGGATCCAGGGCTCCATGCTGGTCGACGCGCCCAACGTACTGGTGCACGAATACATACAGCGCATGATGGCCTGGCTGCTGTTTGTGGACCCCGCCAGTGTGCCCAAACGCCAGGCCTTGCAACTTGGTCTGGGCGCTGGCTCCCTGACCAAATTTTGCAACAGGGTTGTGCGCATGAAAACCACCGCCATCGAACTCAATCCGCAGGTGCTGGCCGCCTGCCGGGGCTGGTTCCACTTGCCGCAGGACAACAACCGCCTGAAGGTCATACTGGCCGATGCCGAGCAAGAGATCAAGCAGGCCCACTGGCACGGCACGGTAGACGCCCTGCAGGTGGACCTGTACGACCAGGAGGCCGCAGGCCCGGTGCTGGACAGCGCCGCGTTTTATGCCGACTGCCGCAAGGTACTCACCGATGATGGTTGCATGACGGTGAATCTGTTTGGCCGCTCGTCCAGCTTCCAGCGCAGTGTGGACAACATGGCCACGGCCTTTGGTGACGATGCGCTGTGGGCCTTCAAGGCCACGCGCGAAGGCAATACGGTGGTGCTGGCCCAGCGCACACCGCTGCGCCCCACACGCGCCGTGTTGATGGAGCGTGCCGACACGATACAACGCCAATGGGGCCTGCCCGCGGACAAATGGGTTCGCGTTTTTAAACCGGTGACACCATGAGTACGACCAAAACACATTCCCCCCCGCACGCAAAAAATACCCAGACCGGACCGATTGGCTGGCGCCAGTTGGTGGAGTGGCTGCAGGCCGATGGGGTGATCTCCGAAGAGCAGGCCACCAAGACCATTGCCCGCTGTGCCCAGGCCGAAAGTGTGCAGCACCCGCTGGTGCGCCTGACGGCCGTAGCCATGCGGCGCGCCTCCGACAACAAGCTGCTGGACATCGAGCTGCTGACCCAGTGGCTGGCCGAACGGACTGGCATGGCCTACTTGCGCATCGACCCCCTGAAGGTCGATGTCAGCAAAGTGGCTGATGCCATGGGCGCCATCTATGCCGAACGCCACCGCATCCTGACCGTGGCCATCACCGCCCACGAGATCACGGTGGTGACTTCCGAGCCCTTCATCGTGGACTGGGTGGCCGAAGTGGAGCGCCAGTCCCGCCGCAGTGTGCGCCGTGTGCTGGCCAGCCCGCAGGAGATCCACCGTTACACGGCCGAGTTTTATGCGCTGGCCAAGTCGGTCAAGGCCGCCAACAAGGCAGGCAACAACAGCGGCGCCAGCTTCGAGCAACTGGTGGAACTGGGCAAGTCCAACAAACAGCTGGACGCCAATGACCAGAGTGTGGTGCAGGTCGTGGACTGGCTGTGGCAATACGCCTTTGACCAGCGCGCCAGTGATATCCACCTGGAGCCGCGGCGCGAGCAGGGCGTGATCCGCTTCCGCATTGACGGTGTGTTGCACCAGGTCTACCAGATGCCCATGGGTGTGCTCAATGCGATGACCGCGCGTATCAAACTCTTGGGCCGCATGGACGTCATCGAAAAACGCCGCCCGCTGGACGGCCGTATCAAGACCCGCAACCCCAGCGGGGATGAGGTCGAAATGCGGATATCGACCCTGCCCACTGCGTTTGGCGAAAAGATGGTGATGCGGATTTTTGACCCCGACAACACGGTCAAGGACCTGGAGGCGCTGGGCTTCTCCAGCCACGACGGCCCGCGATGGGAAGGCCTGGTCAAACGGCCGCACGGCATCATTCTGGTCACCGGTCCCACGGGTTCGGGTAAAACAACCACGCTGTACGCCACGCTCAAACGGGTGGCCACCGAAGAGGTCAACGTCAGCACGGTCGAAGACCCGATTGAAATGATCGAGGCCTCCTTCAACCAGACCCAGGTGCAGCCGCAACTCGACTTCGGTTTTCCCCAGGGGCTGCGCGCCCTGATGCGCCAGGACCCGGACATCATCATGGTCGGCGAAATCCGCGACCTGGAAACGGCCGAAATGGCGGTGCAGGCGGCGTTGACCGGTCACCTGGTGTTCTCCACCCTGCACACCAACGATGCGCCCTCAGCGATCACGCGTTTGATGGAGCTGGGCATTCCGCAGTACCTGATCAACGCCACGCTTTTGGGTGTGCTGGCCCAGCGCCTGGTGCGCACGCTGTGCAAGAACTGCAAGGTGCGCGACGAGGAAGCCAGCCGCGACGCCCTGACCGAGATGATCAAGCCCTGGCAGGTCAACGGTGGTTACAAACCCTACAAGCCGGTGGGCTGTGTGGATTGCCGCATGACCGGGTTCATGGGCCGCATGGGCCTGTACGAACTGCTGGTGGTTACCGATGCCTTCAAGGCAAAGGTCACCGCCGACCCCAGCATTGACATGCTGCGTAAACAGGCCGTTGCGGACGGCATGCGCCCGCTGCGTCTGGCCGGCGCGCTGCGTGTGGCTGAGGGATCTACCGTGATCGAAGAGGTGCTGACCTCGACACCGCCGCTGAGCTGAGGTTTATTTGACAGCCAGCAGATCAACGTTGAACACCAGGGCCGTGTTGGGTGGTATGGACGCGCCCGCCCCGGCACTGCCGTAAGCCAGTGCACTGGGAATGAGGAGTGTGCGGGAGCCGCCCACCTTCATGCCTGCGACACCCAGATCCCAGCCTTGTATCACCTGACCGGCGCCCAGCTTGAACGAGAAGGGCGCCTTGCCAACCGAGGTGTCAACCTGCGCACCACGAAAGTTGGCGGCCGATGCGTTATACAACCAGCCGGTGTAGTTGACGGTGACGGTCATCCCGACCACCGCGGCGGCGCC
Organism: Pseudomonadota bacterium; assembly: GCA_040387325.1. Taxonomy (GTDB): domain Bacteria; phylum Pseudomonadota; class Gammaproteobacteria; order Burkholderiales; family Burkholderiaceae_C; genus Allorhodoferax. The sequence goes on from JAZKDY010000055.1 coordinate 39,363, forward strand.
GGCACCCACCACGGTATCGGTTGTTTGCAGTGCAGGCGGTCCGACCGGTGCAGGCGTGGGTGCTGGGGAGTCGCTTGCGCCACCACCACATCCACTGGTGAGTAGTCCAAGGGTCAAAAAGCTGGCGAACAGGATGCGTTTCATCTGAATGGTTTTCGGTTGGTTTGAAAGTCGGTGCATTCTAGAGGCGCACCGCCTTCACAGCGGCTAACTGACCTCAAACGACACCAGCGGTGCCTTGTCTGCGTCAATCTTGCAGCCCAGGGACAACTGGCCGAAGCCGACCAGAAAACATTCGGTACGCCGCAGCGCTACCGCTTCTGCCTGGTTGCCAAAATATACCCAGGTGCCAAAGCTGGACGCATCGGCCAGCACAATCTGCCCCCCGCGGCTGCGAATCGTGGCGTGCACGCGGGAGACGCGGGGGTCCAGCACCGGCAGCGATGCGTCGGTGGAGCGGCCTATGGTGATGCCGGTGGTTGTCAACTGGAAAACCTGGGTACGCCCCTGCACGGTGAGCGCCAGGGTCTGGTGCACGTTGGGTGTATACATGGACATGCCCATGGCCGTGGCGTCCACGTCGCGGCCACTTTGCCACTCCACGCGGTAGATGTGTGAGGTCTGTGTTTTGCCGCGCAGGTGCATGGGGCCCAGGCTGCGCAACATGGGTCGCTGTGCCGCCAGCAATTCGTCCCATACATGCTGTGTGGTCAGTATCTGGTCGGCACCGGCCAGGTCGGCCAGCCGGGATGCGCTGTTCACTGCATCACCAAAACAATCACCATCTATTTCAACCAGTTCGCCGGATTCGACGCCCATCTGCATCTGTATGGGCTGGGTGCTGCCTGCTGGAATCACGGGATCGGTCTGGAAGCGGGACTGCAGCATCACGCAGGCAGTGACGGCGCTGCCTGCATCGGGAAAAACGGCGAAGACGCCATCGCCCAGCAACTTGACGACACGCCCCTGGTGCTGCTCAAACACCTTGCCCAGCAGCCCGGTCAGGCTATTCATCAGTAGCGAGGCGTTGGCATCGCCCATTTGCTCAAACAAACCCGTGCTTCCAACGATATCGGCAAAGACAACGGTAGGCATCAATGGACACTTTCGACAGGGATGTGTAAGGCGTGTAGCGCCCACTGGGAGAGGGCTGGTTGATCGTATCCGGTTCAACTGCCCCGCGCAATAGAACGCAAAGTGCCCCGGAAATGGCAGGATTGGGTGTTCGGCCGTCTGCTAGCATGTCCCATTAGTCCGTTTTCCCAAAGATTTCCCAGGATTACGAACCCACTATGGCGGATATTGAAAAATTAGGCAGATACGACATCGTTCGCGTGCTGGGCAAGGGCGCGATGGGTGTTGTGTACGAGGGGCGTGACCCCAACCTTGACCGCCAGGTGGCGATCAAGACCATACGCGTTCAAAGCCTGTCGCCAAACGCGGCCGCCGAGTATGAAGGGCGTTTCCGTACCGAGGCCCGTTCTGCTGCACGCCTGCACCACCCCAATATCGTCAGCGTGTTTGATTCGGGCCAGGATGGGGACACCGCGTACCTGGTGATGGAGTTCATCCAGGGTGAGGATCTGAAGCACCATCTGGAAAACGGGGCCCGGTTCTCGGTGCGTTCGTCTATTGTGATGGTGCATGACCTGCTGATGGCGCTGGACCATGCCCACCGCCAAAACGTGGTGCACCGCGACGTCAAGCCCGCCAACATGCTGATCGAGCTTAGCGGCCGGGTCAAGCTGACCGACTTTGGCGTGGCCCGCATCCAGGAGCCCGACGAAACCAACCTGACCCAGGTGGGGGGCGCCGTGGGCACACCCAAATATATGTCGCCCGAGCAGGCCAAGGGGTTGCGCGGCGACTCGCGCTCCGATGTATTCTCGGCCGGCGTTGTGCTCTACGAGTTGTTGACCGGTGTGTTGCCTTTCGATGGTGAGAACCAGTTTGTGATCATCCACCAGATCGTCGGCCATGAGCCCGCCCGTCCCAGCACGCTCAACCCGGAAGTACCCGCCGCGATGGACGACGTGATCGCCCGCGCCATGGCCAAGAACCCGGACGAGCGGTATGCAACGGCGCGTGAATTTGGCCTGGCCCTGCGCGTGGTGGCACAGCACATGGGCGCCAGCTCGGGAGACCAGAACGCCGATGTGGCAGCAGAACTGAACCAGATCATGGCCAACCGGGTGCCGGTTGCCCCCCCGGCCGCCTTGCGCGATGGCTCCAGCACCGGCATTTTTGGCCCTGGACCGGACGTATCCCTGGTCACCACCGTCAACCATGAGGAAGAACTGGGTCACTGGAACAAGATCAAGGACTCCACCGATCCCAAGGATTTTCTGGAGTACCTGGCGCGTTTTCCGGCCGGTATTTATGCTCGGCGGGCGCGCCAGCGCCTGGACCAGTTGGCACTGGACAACACCAACAGCCGTGCCAAGACCGTGCCGCAGTTCCGGCCCAACCCTGACGCGGTGGATCTGGATTCCACCATGGGGCCCTTTGCAGCCACGCAGCAGCCGTCTGCGGAGCCCGCAGCGCCCGCACGGCGCCGCTCATCGGCGGGATCGGCTCTTGCGGTGGGCGCCGCGGTGTGCGGCGCGCTGGTCCTGTTTTTGCTGCTGCGCCCCATGCTCCTGCCGGACGAGGAAATCCTGCCGAGTGCGGCACCACCAGTGGTAGTTGCAGCGCCCAACGCCTTGCCTGCTCCAGCCATCATTGAAGAGAAGGAGTCGGATTCCGTCCCGTTGCAGTCTCCTCCCAGCACGGCCACCTCCAGACCCGTGGTGGTGTCGTCGGCAGCCATCGGCAAGGCTTCAAAACCAGTTGTTGCTGCATCCACTGCACTGGCCAGCGCCTCCAGTCCCGCCAAGGCCAAGGCCAGTGCCAGTGCTGCGCCATCCGTACCGGCAACGCAGACCGTGCAGGCCGCCCCGGTTGCGCCGCGCGAGCCGACGCCTGCGCCTGTCTCCAACGGCAGTGGCGCGGGGCCATCGGCTGCGGGCCAGGTCTGCTCGGACAAGGTCTTCATATTCCGCATTCCCTGTGTCGCCGAGCAATGCAGAACCGACCGTTTCCGCCAGACCGGTGAATGCATCCGCTTCAGGGAAATGGAGAAGAAACGGGAAGAGGGCGCCAATAACCAGCAGCGTTGATGCACGCGCTGCGCAGGGTCGGTCCGGGCACGGCGTCCAGGTGCGGGCTTTGTGGCACACTGGCCCGATAAAAAGCGCGACACCCGTCGCTAAAAGCAGGAGAACGTTGTAGTGAATATCAAAAGCCAAAAAGACTTTTTTTCGGGTCTCATGTTCATGGGGGCAGGTGTGGCCTTTGCCTGGGGCGCAAGCAGCTACACCATTGGTAACGGTGCCCGCATGGGGCCGGGCTACTTTCCACTGGTGCTGGGTATATTGCTGGCAGTGCTGGGCAGTGTCATTACCTTCAAAGCCATGGTGGTGGAAACCGTGGACGGTGACAAGATAGGCCGTTTTGCCTGGAGGCCGCTGGTCTTCATCATCCTTGCCAATCTGGTGTTTGGCGCCATGATTGGCGGCCTGCCCAGTATTGGTCTGCCGCCCATGGGCCTGATCGTTGGCATTTATGCGCTGACGCTGATTGCCTGCTTGGCAGGGGATGGTTTCAAGCTCAGGGATGTGCTGATACTGGCCACCATATTGGCCATCTTCAGCTATCTGGCATTCATCAAGCTGCTGAACCTGCAGTTTCCCGTTTGGCCTGCCTTCATTGGCGCCTGATTAGGACTATTCCATGGACTTGTTCAACAATCTGGCGCTGGGTTTTAGCGTGGCCTTCACGCCCGTCAACCTCATGTACGCCTTCATCGGCTGTTTTCTGGGCACTGTCATCGGTGTGCTGCCCGGTATTGGTCCCTTGGCGACCATTGCCATGCTCTTGCCCGCCACCTATGCACTGCCACCGGTTGCCGCCCTGATCATGCTGGCCGGCATTTATTACGGCGCGCAATATGGCGGCTCCACCACGGCGATCCTGGTCAACCTGCCGGGTGAATCCTCTTCGGTTGTCACCACCATTGACGGTTACCAGATGGCGCGCAACGGCCGGGCAGGGCCGGCCTTGGCCGCGGCGGGGCTGGGGTCGTTTTTTGCCGGTTGTGTGGGTACGCTGATACTGGCGGCGTTTGCGGCACCGTTGACTGAATTGGCCTTCAAGTTTGGTCCGGCCGAGTATTTCGCGCTGATGATTCTGGGCCTCATTGGTGCGGTCGTGTTGGCCTCGGGCTCCCTGCTCAAGGCCATCTCGATGATCGTGCTGGGGCTGTTGTTGGGCATGGTGGGCACCGATGTGAATTCCGGTGTGCCACGTTTCAGCTTCGACAAGCCCGAATTGACCGACGGCATCGGTTTCATCGTAATTGCCATGGGCGTGTTTGGTTACGGTGAAATCATCAGCAACCTGGGTAAACACGCCAGCGAGCGCCAGGTGTTTACTGCCAACGTGACCGGTCTGTGGCCCACCAGGGAAGACTTCAAGAACATGGTGCCTGCTGTCTTGCGCGGCACGGCATTGGGCTCCCTGTTGGGCATACTGCCCGGTGGCGGTGCGGTGATGGCCGCGTTTGCTGCCTACACGCTGGAGAAGAAGGTGCCCTTGAAGCCCGGTGAAGTGATGTTGGGCAAAGGCAATATCCGTGGCGTGGCCGGGCCCGAGGCGGCCAACAATGCGGGCGCCCAGACGTCTTTCATTCCGCTGCTGACACTGGGTATCCCGCCCAACGCTGTCATGGCGCTGATGGTGGGGGCCATGACCATCCACAACATCCAGCCTGGACCACAGGTCATGACCGGAAACCCGGAACTGTTCTGGGGACTGATCGCGTCCATGTGGCTGGGCAACCTGATGCTGATCATCCTGAATCTGCCGCTGATCGGCATCTGGATCAAGATGCTCAGCGTGCCCTACCGCTGGTTGTTTCCGTCCATCGTGCTGTTCTGTGCGATCGGTGTGTATTCCACCAACAGCAATGTGTTTGACATCTGGATGGTCGCGCTGTTTGGTATCGCAGGTTACCTGTTCATCAAACTGGGTACCGAGCCAGCGCCGCTGTTGCTGGGCTTTATCCTCGGCCCGATGATGGAGGAATACCTGCGCCGCGCGTTGCTGCTGTCACGCGGCGACTGGAGCGTGTTTGTAACGCGCCCCCTCTCGGCCAGCTTGTTGGCTGCCGCAGTGCTGCTGCTGGTTATCGTTCTGTTGCCTTCGGTCAAGTCGAAGCGGGAAGAGGCATTTGTTGAAGAAGACTGACGGTTTGCCCCAGCACGCGCAGCGGGTCGCGCTGCACAATGAAATCCACGCCAGGCCGCCCGAGGCCATGGACGTCCCGCTCAGCATCTCCCATGTGGTCATGGTGTGCGACGCCAGCCAGCGTGAGGCCAGCTGGGGCCACATGGCCGCGTTGGCCCGTGACCACCACCTGCCCGAACCGGTAGCCGGCTCCACCCATGCACGCATGGACCTGGGCCCCTACCGTGTGCGGTGGGAGCTGCACACCGAGTTTGTGACCTGGACGTTTATGCGCCGGCTCAATGCAGAGCGGTTCGGCGAGCGTGAACCCGAGACCGCACTGGATGCCGTGCCGCAACGCTGGTTCTCTGAACTGCCCGGTGAATGCCTGGCCAGCCTGCACCTGTGGGTGTTGCCCAGCGCGGCGTTTGAGTCGTCCGGTGCCATGGTCAAAAACGTACTGTACGAGGACACGCTGGTCGCATCCACGGTGGCCGATGGTTTCGCCGAGGTCTACACCGACTTTGCCGTGCATGCCGATGGTTTCGCACGCATGGTGCTGTTGGCCGGTGCGATGGCACCCCGCCGACTGGGCCGCCTGGTGCAGTGCCTGCTGGAGATCGAGACCTACCGTATGGCGGCCCTGCTGGGCCTGCCCGCTGCGCGCGAAGCCTCCATGGTGTTGGCCTCCGCCGAGCGCGAACTGGCCGAGCTGGCCCAGGCCATACGCTCAGCCACCCGCAACGATGAACCCCTGCTGCTGGACCGCCTGACCCGCCTGGCCGGCGCGGTGGAAAGCCAACACGCGGCCACCCACTCACGCTTCTCGGCCAGCGCCGCCTACTTCGAACTGCTGGACAAACGCATAACCGACATTGCCGAGTCGCGCCTGGCCGGCATGCAGACCATTGGCGAATTCATGGACCGGCGGCTGACGCCTGCGCGCAGTACCTGCGCCTGGTCGGCCCGCAGGCAAGACGCACTGTCCCAACGTGTATCCCGCATCAGCAACCTGCTGCGCACACGGGTCGAAATCGAGCAGCAGCAAAGCAGCCAGGCCCTGCTGGCCACGATGAACAGCCGGCAAGACATCCAAATCAAACTGCAGGCCACGGTGGAGGGTCTGTCGGTAGCCGCCATCACCTACTACATCGTTGGCCTGGTCAGTTTCATGGCCAAGGGCGCCCAGCACTGGGGCTGGCCCTGGAGCCCCGAATTGACGGCTGCAGCCGCCATTCCGGTGGTCGCGGGCGGTGTGTGGTGGGCTTTGCGCCGCATGCACCAGCGGGTTTTTCGTGTTTAGTGGACTGACGATAGTTTTTGACAATTCAATACATTGGATCAATCAACCCACTAAATGATCCAGAACGCCTAAGATTCACCCTGTTCAGTTTCAGAACGTCTATTCAAGAGGAAAAAACCATGTCTTTGATCAATACCCAAGTCCTGCCCTTCAAGAACGAAGCTTTCCACAACGGCAAGTTCATCACGGTGACCAACGAGACCCTCAAGGGCAAGTGGAACGTGTTCATTTTCATGCCTGCCGCCTTCACCTTCAACTGCCCGACCGAAGTCGAAGATGCTGCTGAACACTACGCAGAATTCCAGAAGGCCGGTGCCGAGGTCTACATCGTGACCACCGACACCCACTTCGCGCACAAGGTCTGGCACGAAACATCGCCTGCTGTGGGCAAAGCCAAGTTCCCGCTGATCGGTGACCCCACACACGCGCTGACACGCGGCTTTGATGTGCATATCGACGAAGAAGGCCTGGCACTGCGCGGTACCTTCATCATCGACCCCACTGGCACGATCAAGACGCTGGAAATCCACTCCAACGAAATCGCCCGTGACGTCAAGGAAACCGTGCGCAAGCTGAAGGCCGCCCAGTACACCGCCGCCCACCCCGGCCAAGTGTGCCCCGCCAAGTGGAATGAAGGCGCCAAGACCATCACTCCATCGCTGGACCTGGTCGGCAAGATCTAAGTAGCCCCCGGCATCCAGGCAGCTCCACGCGGGTTGCCATACCAGAGCCGGACAGCGTCAAGGTGCGCAAGCGCCTTGCCGTCCGGCTTTGCTATTTGTGAAATCTGGCTGTAGCCCCCGCGGAATCTAGATGATCCGCTATCAAAATAGTAGTAGTAAAGAAGGAAACCACCATGCTCGACCAAGAACTCAAGACACAGCTTGCCAGCTACCTGGAACGCGTGAAACTGCCGTTTGAGATGGTGGCATCGCTGGACGACAGCGAAACCGGCCGCGACATGCTGAGCCTGTTGCAAACCATCCAAAGCCTGCGCAGCGACATGATCACGCTGCGCCTGGACGGCCAAGATGCCCGCAAGCCATCCTTCAGCCTGCAACGCACCGGCAGCGCCACCAACTTGCGCTTTGCGGGTCTGCCACTGGGCCACGAATTCACGTCCCTGGTGCTGGCTCTGCTGTGGACCGGCGGCCATCCGCCCAAGGTGGAGCAGGCTGTCATCGACCAGATCACCGCGCTGGAGGGCGACTTCAATTTCGAGGTCTACATGAGCCTGACCTGCCACAACTGCCCCGACGTGGTCCAGGCCCTGAGCCTGATGGCCATTCTGAACCCCAAGGTCAAGACCACGGTCATTGAAGGCGGCGCCTTCCAAGATGAAGTGAAGGCGCGCGAAATCATGGCCGTGCCCATGGTGTTTTTGAACGGCCAGATGTTTGGCTCCGGTCGCATGATCCTCGAAGAAATCGTCGCCAAGCTGGACACCGGCGCCGCCGCGCGTGACGCCGAAAAGCTGTCGGCCAAGGCCCCCTACGACGTGTTGATGGTCGGTGGTGGCCCTGCTGCTGCTGCCGCCGCCGTGTATGCTGCCCGCAAGGGCATTCGCACCGGCATCGTGGCCGAGCGTTTTGGCGGCCAGGTGAATGACACGCTGGCGATTGAGAACTACATCTCGGTGCTGGAGACCGATGGCCCCAAGTTCGCTATGGGCCTGGAGGCCCACACCCGCGCCTACGACGTCGACATCATGAACCTGCAACGGGCCGATGTGATCGTGCCCGCGTCACAGCCCGGCGGCCTGATCGAGATCAAACTTGCAAACGGCGGATCGCTCAAAGCCAAGACCGTGGTCCTGTCCACCGGCGCGCGTTGGCGCAATGTGAATGTGCCTGGCGAGCAGGAGTACAAGAACAAAGGCGTGGCCTACTGCCCGCATTGCGATGGCCCACTGTACAAAGGCAAACGCACCGCGGTGATTGGTGGCGGCAACTCGGGCGTGGAAGCGGCTATCGATCTGGCTGGCATCGTGGCCCATGTCACGCTGGTGGAATTTGCTGACCAACTGAAGGCCGATGCCGTGCTGGTCAACAAGCTCAAGAGCCTGCCCAACGTCACCATCCACACCAACGCCCAGACCACCGAGATCACGGGTGCAGAAGGCAAAGTGAATGGCCTGCGTTACAAAGACCGCGCTACCGGTGCCGAGCACTTGGTGGAGCTGGAAGGCGTGTTTGTGCAGATCGGCCTGGTGCCCAACACCGAGTGGATGAAAGGCACGATAGAGCTCAGCAAATTCGGCGAGGTCATCGTGGATGCCAAGGGCCACACCAATCTGCCCGGCGTGTTCGCCGCGGGTGATTGCACCACCACGCCCTACAAACAGATCGTCATTGCGGCGGGTGACGGTGCCAAGGCGGCACTCAGTGCCTTTGACTACCTGATCCGTACGCCTGCGGTGGTCTAGACTACGGGCACTTGTTTGCCCGCGGTTCAACACCGCACGTCAGGAGATTGCACATGCACGAAGGTTCATGCCACTGTGGCGCCGTTCGATTGAAGCTGCCCTCGACCCCCGAGGTCGCCACCGACTGCAACTGTTCGCAGTGTCGGCGCATTGGCGGGCCGTGGGTCTACTTTGAATTCGGCACGGTCGAGATCACCGGGCACCCGGAGGCGACTGCTGAGTACATCTGGGGCGACAAGACGTTGCGCACCATCCACTGCAAGACCTGTGGCTGCGTCACGCACTGGGAGCCCCTGGAACCAACGCCGGGTTGCAAACACGGTGTGAACCTGGGCAACTTCGATCCCAAGCTGATCGCTTCGGTACGCGTGCGCAAGTTTGACGGTGCCGACACCTGGAAGTTCATCGACGAATGAGTGGGCGTTCGTCTTTGATCTACAGGCTCCGATAGCATTGGGCCTCTTATGTCCGCCCGCATCTACCTCGCCCCCATGGAGGGGCTTCTTGACTTTGTCCTGCGCGACATCTTGACCCGTGTGGGCGGGGTGGACCACTGCGTGTCCGAGTTCATCCGTGTCACCCACACGCTGCTGACCGAGCGCACGTTCCTGCGTGTCATGCCCGAGCTGGCCAACGGTGGGCGCACGCCCTCCGGTGTGCCGGTGCGTGCGCAACTGCTGGGCTCGGACCCGGTGAGCATGGCGGAGAACGCCGCCCGGTTGGCCGAGTTTGGACCGCATGGCATTGACCTGAATTTTGGCTGCCCCGCCAAGGTGGTCAACCGCCACGGCGGCGGCGCCATGCTGCTGCAATACCCCGAACAACTGCACAGCATCGTCAGTGCCGTGCGCCGCGCCGTGCCCGCAAGCATGCCGGTGACGGCCAAGATGCGCCTGGGCTTCAACGACGATTCGCGTGCTGTGGAATGTGCCCAGGCGCTGGAGGCGGGCGGTGCCGAAGAGCTGGTGGTGCACGCCCGCACCAAGGCCGACGCCTACCGCCCGCCAGCGTATTGGGAGCGCGTCAACGACATCCGCCTGGCCGTCAGAATCCCGGTGGTGGCCAACGGAGAGATCTGGACCGTGGACGACGCCCGCCGCTGCCGTCAGGCCTCGGGCTGCGAGAGCATCATGCTGGGTCGCGGCATGGTGACCGACCCCGGCCTGGCCCTTGCCATTCGCCGTATGGATGCCCAGCAAGATGACGCCGAAGATGCTTTGGTGCCGTGGGCCGACATCCTGCCGCTGATGGGCGCCTTCTGGCAACTGGTCGTTGCCCGCCTGGAGCGCCGCCAGCAGGCCGGGCGTTTGAAGCAATGGCTGAACTTCATGCGGCACCGGTACCCACAGGCGCAAGAGGCCTATGACGCCTTGCGCACCCTGCACGACCCGGAACTGGTGGCTCAGTGGCTGGTGCTGCATGGGGCACTGGAGACGCAATCGCTACAGAATCAGTAGCTCTGGGATGCGCATTTACGGGGGCTAAGGGTATATTGCTATAGCCCCCACCGCCCGCGTCTTGCTCGGGACGGGCAAGTCCCATTCATTCGTTAGGAGTCAGGGCATGCGCAAGCGCTCTTTCATACATGGCTTCGCCGCTGGCGTCGTCGTCAAGGTCCTGTGCACGGTTGTCTTCACGTTAGCGCTGGCGGCTGTCTTCCACATAGGTAGCGCCGCCCAGGAGAGTGGCTTCGGGCGTGACGGGAGGTTTCCCGCCTTCTCGGGGGCCTGGTGTGCAGCCCGGATCCTTGTGCTGATCGGCGCTGTCGCCGCGGGGGCCGCGTCCTCACATTGGTCCAGACCCGGGGCTTGGGCAGCACCGCTTGCACTCGCCTTCGTCTGGCTCGTGTGGTCGGTGGTCAAAGTGGATGCAGGGCAACCGCTGAGTGCGATCGTTATTTGGGTGTCAGTCTCGCCGATCGGCATCCTGCTGGGCGCCCTCCTGTACCGACGCCTGGGTCGGACGAGTGACGTCTGACTTCGTTCCATCGGGCAGACGTTCCGAAAGCCGCTACCTTTGTAGGGTTCACGGCAGACGTTGAGACTTTCAGTTTGCTCCTGCCAGGCACGTTTGCTACAAAATGAGTAGCGCATCCATTATATTTTACGGGGGCTAGCGGCCTATTTGGCATATAGCCACCTCGTGAAAACCATGCAGCGTCCACGCTGCAGTCATGCGCAGATCATTGCCTGATCGTAAATCCTTGAGCGCTACTGGTTCCGAATGGAACCTGCAGATTGACGATGAAGTAGCGCACCGGCCCTTCCTGCCACCAGCTTTGACCCACCCGATTCGCAGGGATGGGGCTTAGTGTCAAGTCCGGTACCAAGGTATAGCGCTGGCCGTTGAAGAGAATGGAGGCTGTGCCGTCGAGTTGAATGTTCAGCGTCGCATTGCTGTCAAGGCTCTGGAGTACCGTGCGCACGGTGCCCGATTCTTTGAATGCCGGATACAGAATCTGGTCATTGCCCTGTGCGTCGATAAAGTGGTAATACCCGTCGCCGGCCAGCACCAGTTGTGCGCTGCCGGTGGGGACGCCACGCTTCACTTCGGCTCCCGGTTGCACCACAAAGGTTTGACCATTCACGACGGCGACAAGAACACCGTTGTCACCCTGGCTGGCATTCACGCCGGGCAGCAGCGCCGTCAACTGGTCCAGATGCACCAGGGCTGGTGCCACGGTTATCGATTGACCGCCCCGCACCACCTGGTACTGCCCGTTGCCCACGGGGTACACGCCGTCGGCACGGGCATCACCGGTCTGGAAGGACAGGGGCATGAAGGCCAGGTCGCCCCCGTTGAAGCCGCGCATCACGACTGTGCCTTGGGCGTTTTGCGCAACAAATTGCAATGACTGGCCCAATGCGGTGGTCAAAAGATTCACCATATCCGTGGTGAAGGCCGGGCCTACGCCACTTCCCAGGTTCAGAATGGGTGGCGCGGACGTCATCCCGGTAGTCGCCACTGGCAATGTGGGAATGCTGGGTGGCGGTGTTGGCGCCGTTGCAGCCGTGATACCAAAGGTCTGGCTGGTTTGCGCGGCGGCGCTGTAGCTGGTGTTGCCGGCCTGGTCGGCGGTGATGGTGCAGTTGTTGGTGCCCGCCACAATGCCAGTCACCACGCCAGTGCTGCTGTCTACCGTGCAGGCAGCGGGTGTGCTGCTGGCATAAACGACAGGATTGCCCGATGCACCGCCCGTGGCGGTGGCAGTGCCCGTGCTGCCCACCACCACCGTGGGAGCGGCTCCAAAGGTAATGGATTGGGCAATGGCGGCGATGCTGAAGGTCTGGCTGGCCTGCGCGGCGGCGTTGTAGCTGGCATTGCCGGCCTGGTCAGCGGTGATGGTGCAGTTGTTGGTGCCAACGGCCACACCGGTTACCACGCCGGTCCCGCTGTTGACCGTGCAGGCCGCAAGGGTTGTGCTGGCATAGACGCGAGCAATATTGGAGCCACCCCCTGTAGTGGTCACGGTGCCGGTCGCGCCCATGGTTACGGTCGGGGCGGTGCCGAAGCTGATGGTCTGGTTCGCCTTGGGAACAACCGAAGCCGAGCTGGCAGAAGCCAGGCCTATTCCGAGGGCATTGGTGGCCGTTACGGTGAACGTATAACCCGTGCCGTTGGTCAGCGACCCTACCGTGATGGTGCAGGCCGCTGGCCCGGCGCAACTGCCCGTCCTGCCCTCAGGGGAGGAGGTGGCAGTGTAGGTCGTGATGGCGGAACCGCCATCGCTGCCCGGTGCGGTGAAGGTGACGCTGGCCTGTCCGTCGCCTGCCGTCGCGGTGCCAATGGTGGGCGCTCCAGGGACGATGAGTGAGACCGTGTGGGAGGAGCCGGCCGTGTAAGCCGGCACGCCATTACCCGAAGCGTCCGCAATGTTGGTGGATCCGTTCAGGTTTAGCTTGAGCGTGCCGGCACCGCTGACGCCAGCGACGGTGACGTTGACGCTTGAACCGGTGGAGGCAGAGACACTGGCAATGGTTCCGCCGGCGCTACCGGTGCTGGCCAGGCTGAAGTCATCGGTGGAGATGTTGGAAACCGATTCGCTGAAGGAAACCGTGAAATCGATACTGACCGCGTTGGAGGCGGGGGCACCGCTGACCACAATGCTGCTGACCGATGGGGCCTGGTTGTCCACAGTGGCATTGGTCGTGTCAGCCGTAGTGGTTGCGTTGCCCGCGTTGTCTGTCACAGAGAACGAAACATTGCGATTGGCCGCTGTGATGACGCCAGCGACGAGGGTGTAGGTCGCAGTCCAGGTTCCGCTGCTGTTGGTCGCGCTCACGGCAGAGCCGCCACCGAATTGGCTGAAATTGACAGTGGCTGATGTGATGGTGTCGGAGTTGTTGTCACCTCCGGCGGTGTTGTTCCAGATGGCCGTCACCGTGTCGCCAATCTTGTATGCACCACCCACACCGGTTCCACCCGAGGTGCCTATGCGGCCATCGGTCACGGTGGGTGCGATGGAATCCACGGTCGCGTTGGTGCTGTCGGCCCTGGTGGTGCTGCCGCCGGTGTTGGTGGCCGTCACGCTGACGTTGCGGGCCGTGGCGTCTATGGCTCCAGCGACAATGGTATAGGTAGCTGTCCAGGTTTCGCTGCTGTTGGTGGCGGCCACGGCAGAGCCACCGCCAAATTGGCTGAAGTCGACGGTGACACCGCTGATACCAGTGTTGTTGTCACCCCCGGCGGTGTTGTTCCAGGTGACCGTAACCGTGTCACCGATTTTGTAGGCCCCGCTGGTGCCGGTTGCGCCAGAAATGCTGATGCGGGCATCGCTCACCGCCGGCGGCGGCGGTGTATTTATCGCGTTTTGGATCGTGAAGTTTCTGAATTCGAAGTAGGCCTGTTCGTTGGGAACATCACAACTGCCTTCGCAGTCAAAGTACACCTTGAACCCGGTCAGCTTGACGCCTGAGAAGGCCGCCAGGTGGCCCGCGTTGAAATTGAAGCTTTCAAGGCTGCCTCCGGCGGTATTGATGGTGGACGAATTAACCGTGCCGCCACCTTGGACCATGCCGACGATGCGCACATTGGTGAATTCGCCATTGAGGTATTCGCCGCTCGACAGACCTGTCAGTTCGAAGGCCGTGGTGTTGGTGCCGTCCGCCTTCAAGTAGAGATAGTGGTTGCTGTTACCGGTGCCCGTCAGCATGTAGCCAATGCCACCGGCATAGATACCGACATTGGGCGTGCCTCCGCTGCCATCCCTGGCGGTGAGCTTGAAATCGGTCGTGGTCAGCTGTGGTGTGCCGGAGCCCGACCACCCAGTGAAGTTTTTGGTGCCGTTGGACGCCGTCAGCACATGGGAAAAGTCAGCCAGGGCCTTGTCCGAGAAGGCCAGGGTTGATTCGATGCTGCCGCGCCGGATTTCCAGCTCCCAGTCCCCGCCCAGGACTTTGCTACCGGTCAGGTTGCTGGAAGCCGCCACATCCAGCCCTGTTTGCTGCTGCACGATGTCCAGCAGTGCGCCGCCATCCGTGCCAGCGGCCAGATCGCAGCCATAAAACAGCAGGTCTCCCCCGGGGCGCACCGTTTCGCGCAGCGCAGTGAGTGTTGTCAGTTCGTCGCGGACACTTTCGGCGGTGATGCGGCTGCTGCCCAGCAGCAACACGCCGGCTTCGGCGTGTGAAACGACGTGCACCGCCGACAGGTTCTTGTGCTGTTTGAGGGCCTGCACCAACTGGGGCAGGCCGGGCCGGGTGGAGTCAATCTCTACCATCTGCACACCTGGCCGCAAACCGCTGTGCAGCAGCGCCTTGTCTGGTACCGCAGAATCCACCACCACCAGCTCACGTACGGTGGCGTTCCCCGTGACGATGTCCAGATCGCCCGAACTGCGGCGCAACAGGTGGGGTGGAGGGGCAGCGGGGCGTGCCGTCGGCAGCGCAAGCGGGATCTGCGTACCGGCGGCCGTGTCCTGCGATGCCCTCAGATATGAGCGCTGGTAGGCTCCGCCTACGGGCAGCCCCGTGCCCAACATGCCCAGCGGCAACAGGAAGGTGGAAACCCCACCCATGACGGTATTGAACATTTTTATCTCCCTTTAAATTGCTTCTGGTGTTGTCACCCGCTTGCTGGCGATGGTGTGTGCGGACGTGCCAGTCTGGTCTTGCCAGAAATCCATGGGCTGGTATTTGGCGAACAGGTCTGGCGGCAGGATGCTACGGCGCGGCTTGAACGCGACCTTCTTCTTGACGTCATGCAACCCTTTGACGCCTATGTTCTGGTCAAACTCGCTCTCTGCGTATTCCACGTTGTCGAAGTCATGGTCGAACCAGGACTCACCGAGGAAGCGGTAGATCAACTCCAGCGTGCGCCGGGGATGCTGGGTCAGCAGGTCGTAGTCCACCAGCAACAGCCGGTCTGAAAACTCGCCGTAATAAGCCTCTTTGAGCGCTGTCCATGCGCTGCCGACCGCGCCGCCCACCTGGATGAGCGATTCGCACCGTGTGTAGACCGTCTGCCGGGTTCCCGGGTTGAACATGCGGCTGTAGTCGAACGGGTTCTTGCGGTAGATGGTCTCGAAGCTGTCCATGATCCACGCCGGGTTGCGCACGCAGCAGATCATCTTGAAGTCGTCGACCAACTCGACCAGTTGGTGCATGCGCGCCGTCCAGTGGCGGTTGGTGTCAAACACTACGGGCTGCGCCTTGTCGCTGTAGTAAGCATCAATGAGAGCCTTGCAGATGGCCTTGCGCTTGGTCTCGTCGAAGAAGGAGTAAGACTCGCTGTTGGCCCCCATCTGCTCCAGAGCCCCGTTGATGAGGTTGGCCACCGGGCTGCTCATGGCCGCGTGAAAACGCGGGTTCTGCCGCAGTATGCCGGCCAGCAGCGTCGAGCCTGATCGGGGAAGTCCGGAAATGAAATGCAGTTGTTGAGGCATGTAAGTAGGCCGGATGGTCTAGTCGGTGCTCCCGGCCGTCGCCGCTGATCGATTTAGTGTATCAGGCGAATAAATTGAGCCAGGGTCGATATGATGCCCATCAACAATCTGGGGGATGGAATGGGCGAAGGGCTCTGCTATTGGATTACGGGCTTGCCTGGGGCTGGCAAGACAACGCTCGCGACGGCTTTGCTGCTTGAACTTCGCAAGAGTGGTGTGCCAGCCGCACTGCTGGACGGTGACGGACTGCGGGGCGGGCTCTGTTCTGATCTTGGCCATTCGGACGCAGACCGGCGCGAAAATATTCGCCGTGCCAGTGCAGTTGCCCGATTGATGGCAGACTCGGGCTTAACCGTTGTATGCGCGTTTGTATCCCCCTTTGAAGCCGATCGCCAGCTCGCGCGGCGGCAGTTTGCACCTGGCATATTCGTAGAAATCTACCTGAATACTGCGCTGGAGGAATGTGTCCGGCGGGATCCCAAGAAACTCTACGCCCGCGCGCAGGCTGGCGAGCTCAAGGGCCTTACGGGCTGGGATGCCCCCTACGAAGCACCGGCATCCCCGGCTTTCGTTTTCGACACGCGCAGCACCACGGTCGGTGCCATGGTCGCGTTGTTGATGGGCCAGCCACCGATGCGTCCAGCCGGAGCAGGTGCGTAATGCTCCGGGGACATGCGACCGGCCCCTTCTTATGCGGTCATCCTCCTTTGCTGCATTTGCACCAGGTGCAACGCAGGCTCGCCGACAGACACAGGGTTCACCTGGATCTGCAGGTCGACATGCAGTTCGATCAGGCCGCGGTGATAGGTGTGTTCGGCGCCAATGGCGCAGGCAAGTCGACACTGATGGATCTCATTGCCGGCAAAGTCGATCCCACCTCCGGGCGGGTTCAGGTGAAAGGCCATGGACTGGGCTCGATACGGCGCGACGAGCGCAACCGCCTGGTTCGTCACCACGCACAACCCCACCTGGCGCAACCCCAGACGGGACGCCTTGCGGCAATGCGTCTGTGGCCCCGAGACTGGATTTCCATTGCACGCGAGGCGGTGCGCGACCTTGTACGACGCAAAGCCCCCGTCGGCGATCCGCAGGTATTTGTCTATGACGAACCTCCCCTTGAGCCGCCCTACGGTGCCTTGCTGTTTGATCGTTTCGTCCATCTGCGGGACAAAGGGAACTTGGTCTTCTTCTCGGCGCATCCACACACGCACTGGCACCTGAAGGCCATTCGCGATGTCTGTGATCGGTATGTCTTCATCGAGCATGGGCGCCCCTCCTTTCTGAACAGCTTCGAAGAGTTCATGTCCCATCCGGGTGTTGCCGACTATTTGCGCCCGTTGAAAATCGCCCGCGACGCACAGGGTGTTGGACAGACTTTTCAGAGTAATTGATACTCAGAAACCTATCCGCAAGATATTGGAGCCGATCATTGAGCCAAGGTACGCAGTCGCGAAAGGTATCGTTCAACGCAGTGAAAGCCCAGGTATGAATGTGCAAACCCAGCCCCCATTCCGCATTCAGGTTCTTGCTGACCAGGACGTTGTTGCCCTGCGGGAAATGCTGGCGGTGTTTGGCGAGGCGTTTGAAGAACGGGCAACCTACACACAAGCCCAGCCTGACGATGCGTATCTCCGGCATTTGCTGTCAAGCGGCACATTCATTGCCGTGGCCGCATTTAGCGGTGTCAAGGTCGTGGGCGGGCTTGCTGCCTACGTGCTTCACAAATTCGAGCAGGCGCGCTGCGAGATCTACATTTACGATCTTGCTGTCGATGCAAGCTGCCGCCGCCAGGGCATGGCTACCGCCATGATCGAAGAGCTCAAGCGGCTGGCATTGGCCAGGGGTGCGTACGTCATCTATGTTCAAGCCGATCAGGGTGACGACGCAGCAATCTCTCTCTACACCAAACTGGGAGTGCGGGAAGACGTACTCCACTTCGATATCGCACCACTATGAAAATTCTCTCCTCCCTTTTTGCCCAGAAGTCCTGGGCCAATCGCGAACTCTTCGATGCACTGGCCACGCTTGCGCCTGCCGGGCATGCGGATCGCCTGCACACGGCCATCAGGACACTCAACCACATCTACGTCGTGGACCGCATCTTCCGGGCCCATTTACTGAACGAGAGGCACGGCTACACCGCCAGCAATACGACCGAAACGCCAGAACTTGGCGCGCTCCATTTTGCTGTGGCCGAAACCGACAACTGGTTTGAAAGCTACGTATCTGAACTGGATGATTCCAAGCTGGAACAGAGCCTGGCATTCCAGTTCACCGATGGCGACACGGGAACCATGACGCGTGAAGAAATGCTGTTCCATGTGCTCACCCATGGGGCTTACCACCGCGGCAACGTCGGTCAGATACTGAAAGACCTGTCGGTCACCCCGCCGCGCGATTTGCTGACCAAGTTTCTGCATATGCGCGAGCCATCACGCCGCCATGCCTGATTAAAAACAAAAAGGAGACTGCATTGCCCACACTTCCAAAGGCGGCCCTTGCGCTGTCGACCCTGTCCCTGCTGCTGGCAGGCTGCGCCCATACTGGGAGCGTGGTCGAAGACACGCGCCCCCACGATGCCCGCACCGACTTTGTGCCCGCCAACCCCGAATTCGCTGCGCTGGCCAATGGCACCACGCCCACCGACCGCTGGAGCGGCGTGTTGGGCGGTGCTGGCTACCGCATAGAGGTCCCCACCAGCGGCTGGAATGGCAAGCTGGTCATGTACGCCCACGGCTACGCAGGCACCGGCAAGAGTCTGGTGGTGCAAGACCCGCCGATACGCCGCTACCTGGTCGACAACGGTTATGCCTGGGCGGCATCCAGCTACAGCAAAAATTACTACGATGTACGCGCCGGGGTGGAAGACACCAATGCGCTGGCCCTGGCCTTCAATACCATTGCTGCGCGCAATGGCCGCCCCCTGCCGCCGCCCACCAAGACCTTCATCTTTGGCCGCTCCATGGGTGGCCATATCGCTGCCGCGGCGGTGGAGGCCGAAACCCTGGCCACGGCCAACAACAAGATGCGTTATGACGGCGCCGTGCCCACCTGTGGTGTGCTGGACGACGAACAGCTGTGGGCCTACTTTGGCGGCTACCAGCTGGCTGCACAGCAACTGGCTGGTCTGCCTACGGCGACATTGCCAGTCACCAACTGGCCGCAGATTGCGACCCATGTGCGCACCACGCTGTTCAACAGCACGACTTCGTTTGCAAATCCTGCGCCCCAGGGTCTGTTGCTCAAGAGCATTGTGAAGAACCTGACCGGTGGCGAGCGCCCGCTGTTTGACCAGGGCTTTGCCAACGACGGCTTGCAGAACGTGGTCTGGGGTACCTTTGGCGACGACGGTACAGTGCGTGGCATCCTCAACGCCAATGGCGTCGACACGCGTGGTGTGCGTTACAGCTTTGACGCACCCGAGGCCGTGGTGGCCGCTTTTAATACGTCCATCGGCAAGTCCATCCCTGCACCCGATGCCAACCGCCTGCGCCGCGACGGCCTGCGCTGGATTCCCAAGGTGCACGCCGACTTTGCCGTGCCGGTGCTGACCATCCACACGCTGGGTGACATGTATGTGCCATTTGGGCAGGAGCAAAGTTACCAGTCACGTGCCGCGGCCAGGGGCAAAGCGCCTCTGCTGGTGCAACGCGCTATCCGTGGTTACGGCCATTGCGACTTCACGGTGGCCGAACAGGCCCAGGCATTGGCAGACCTGGTGGTGTGGGTGGAGCAGGGCGTTAAACCGGCGGGCGACGACGTGACCACGTCCGCCACCGTTGCCAACCCCGCCTATGGCTGCCGCTTTACCGACAACACCCTGGGTGCGGACGACTCGGCGGCCGTGAAAGCGGCGCGGGCACCGGGCAAGATACCAGCCTGCCCGGCAAAGGCCCAGCCCGCCACGCAACTGGTGTCGGGCATTGACACCAGGGCTTTTGACCCGAGCGTGCGGGTGCAGGACGACTTCTATGGCCACATCAATGGCCTGTGGGCCAAGACCACACCCATTCCCGCCAGCAAGGCACGCTGGGGCACCTATGACCAGCTGCGCGAGACCGCAGGGGAGCAGGTGCGCACCCTCCTGGCGGAAACGGTCAAAAACCCCGGAGCCCCGGGCAGCGAGACCCGCAAAATCGCTGACCTGTACCTGAGTTTTGTCGACGAGAAGGCGCGCAATGCCCACGGTGTCAAGCCGCTGCAGGCTGATCTGGCCCGGATTGCCGGCCTGCGCGACAAACAGGCGCTGCCGGCTCTGCTGGCCCACTTGCGCGGCACGGGCGTCACCACGCCGTTTGACCTGGACGTATACCAGGATGCCAAAGATGCCACGCGTTACGCCGTGTATGCCAGCCAGAGTGGCCTGGGACTGCCCGACCGCGACTACTACCTCAAGGACGACGATGCCAAACTCAAGACCGTGCGTGGGGCCTATCTGAAGCATGTCGAAACCCTGCTGGCCATGGGTGGTGATCGGCAGGCTTCTGCCCATGCGGCTGACGTGCTGGCGTTGGAGACCGCACTGGCGCAAGCGCAGTGGACCCGGGTTGAAAGCCGTGATGCACTCAAGAGCTACAACCCTGTTCCCTTCGACAAGCTGGGTGACCTGGCACCGGGTTTTGACTGGAAAGCCCATTTGGCGGCGGCGGGCGTGGCCGGCAAGGCCGACTTTCTAGTGGTGCGCCAGCCCAGCTACTTCACCGCGATGGCCGCTGTGGTGGAGCGCACTCCGCTGGACGCCTGGAAGAGTTACCTGACATGGCATGTGCTGGCCAGCTACGCGCCCTACCTGTCGAATGCATTTGTAGAAGAGCGTTTCAACTTTACCGGCAAGACCCTGCGCGGCGTGCCCGAGAACGAGCCGCAATGGCAGCTGGCCCAGCGACTGGTCGATTTCGCCATGGGTGAGGCGGTGGGAAAACTGTATGTGGCCAAGTACTTTCCACCGGAAAACAAGGCCCGCGTCCAGGCCATGGTTGACAATTTTCTGGCTACCTTCCGCGAGGGCATAGACACCCTGGAGTGGATGGGCCCTGCGACCAAGAAAGAAGCCCAAGCCAAACTGGCGGTCTTTCGCCCCAACATCGGTTACCCCGACAAGTGGCGCGACTACTCGGCACTGCAGACCACACCGGACGATCTGGTTGCCAATGTGCGGGCGGCACGCGTATTTGCCTACCAGCGCGGCATCCACAAACTGGGCCAACCGGTGGACCGCGGTGAGTGGTCCATGCTGCCGCAAACGGTCAACGCACAGTTCAGCCCGCTGAAGAACGCCATCACCTTTCCGGCCGCGCTGCTGCAGCCACCGTTTTTCAATGTAATGGCCGAAGACGCGGTGAACTACGGCGCGGTGGGTACCAGCATTGGCCACGAGATCAGCCACGGCTTTGACGACCAGGGCAGCCAGTACGACGGCCAGGGCAATCTGCGCAACTGGTGGACTGCCGAAGACCGCGCCAACTTCTCCACCCGCGCTGCCGGATTGGTGCAGCAGTACTCAGCCTTCAGCCCGGTGAAGGGTTATTTTGTGAATGGCAAGTTCACCCTGGGTGAAAACATCGGCGACAACTCGGGTGTGGCTGTGGCCTACAAGGCCTACCGCCGCTCGCTGGGCGGAAAACCTTCACCAGTGCTGGATGGCCTGAGCGGCGAGCAGCGCCTGTTCATCGGTTTTGGCATCAAATACCGCAGCCTGCAGCGCGAGGATGCGGCCATCATGCAGATCAAGACCGACCCCCATTCGCCCGGCGAATTCCGCGTGCGTGGCACGGTGGCCAACCAGCCGGGCTTCTACGAGGCCTTTGGCATCCAAGCCGGCGACAAGATGTATGTTCCGCCCGAAAAACGCGTCATCATGTGGTGAGCCTGATGCAGGACCAGCCGACCATGAAACTCACCCCAACGCCCACACCAGCCATCCGTGGCTACCACGCCCATGTGTACTTTGCACAGGACACCATCGCGCAGGCCCATGCGCTGTGTGCAGCGGCCGCGCAGCGTTTTGATGTGGCCATGGGCCGTGTGCACGAGAAGCCAGTAGGCCCCCACCCGGACTGGAGTTGCCAGCTGGCTTTCGCGCCGGCCGTGTTTGCCGACATCGTTCCCTGGCTGGCCCTGCACCGCGCGGGCCTCGTGGTGTTTGTGCACCCCATCTGCGACAACGAAGTGCTGGACCATACGGACCGCGCGATGTGGATGGGCGCGGTGCGCCCGCTGGACCTGAGTGTCTTGAGCACGGGGCCGGGCGGCCTGGATTAGGCCACAAACCTAGCGCAGATTCTTCAGGCCCACCAGGGCCGCATGCTGCAGCAGCATGATGGTCTTGCCGTCCTGGATGGCGCCGGTTTTGATCTGCTCCAGCGCTTCGGGCAGCGTCAGCTCCAGCACTTCGATGTCTTCGCCCTCGTGTTCATGGCCGCCCCCTGGGGCCACGCGGTCGGCGGCTTCGTATTCAGCGGCAAAAAAATGCAGCTTCTCGGTTACCGAGCCCGGGCTCATATAGGCCTCGAAGAGTTTGCGCGGGTTGCGGATCTGAAAACCGGTCTCTTCCATCGCCTCGCGGCGTATGCAGGTCTCTGGGTCATCGCCGTCCAGCTGGCCGGCGCAGGCTTCGACCATCATGCCGCCGGCATTACCGTTCACAAAGGTGGGGAAGCGAAACTGCCGTATCAGCACGACCGTGTTGCGTTCCGCATTGAACAGCAGCAGCACCGCGCCGTTGCCCCGGTCGTAGGTTTCTCGGATTTGGCGCTGCCAGCGGCCGTCGCTGCGCAGGTAGTCAAACGTGGTTTTTTTCAGCACATACCAGCTGTCGGACAGCAGGGTGACATATTGCACTTTGACGCGGCTGGCGTTTTCGCTGGGCGGGGTTGGTGGGGTGCTGGGCTTGTTCATGGAAATGCTATTGTTTTAATAGCTAATGAGTGATATCCGACGGGGGCTATCGCGGGTTTTTGCTTAAGGATTTTCCTGGGGGAGGCTTTACCCGAACAGGGCTTCAAAACCAGCCACAGGCTCGAAACGCTTGTTGCGGTACAACAGCCGCGTCACACCCGGCAATGCCCGCTGCGCCACTGAATGCCGGGGGTCGCCGGGGTAACACAACACCCGTGTGCCATCCTCGTCAAACGACTCCGGCAGTACCAAGGGCGGTGGCTGTTTACGCGCATCATCCATCACGCTGGCCACCGTGCGGTGGCGGGACAGGTGCGACAGGCTCATGATCTGTGGCGGCGCCAATTCGATCTGGCCATCCCAGTACTGTTGCAGTGCGGCGCGGGGTGCCAGCCACACACTCTCGGTGGCCTCATAGGCGTCGTGTGTGGCCTCCTGTTCGGGCGGTACGGCGGCAACAAAGAAGCGGGTGTCAAAACGCTTGTTGGTGACCGAGGGCATACGCGGCGTGATCCAGCGGCTCCAGGGCAACACGTTCCGCGTTTGCAGCCGTACCTGCAGCTCGGCCAGCAAATCGTTGAAAGGTTTGGCCGTGTCGTGCAGCAATGCTGCGCGCGCGGTGCTGATGTCGGGTGTGAATAACACGCGCGACTCTTCAAAGGCCTCACGCAGCGCGGCCACATACAGGCCGGTGGCGGTGCTGACCGCCAGCTGCGGCTCGCCCAAGGCGGTGTGCAACTGGGCCGGGTCCTGGTCCAGGTGGGTTGCTGCGTCCAGCAGTGCATCGTTGGCATCCAGTTTGCCGCCGGGGAAGACGTAGGCGCCGCCCAGCACATCGGACAGGCCGTGGCGTTTGACCAGAAACACCTCCAGGCCGGCAGGCGCATCGCGCAGCATGACCACGGTGGCGGCGTCGCGGGGTGGGGCGGTGGGGACTTCAGAGTTCAGTTCCATAGGGGGGGAGTGTCTCGGTGTTGACGCGGTGTGGCGGGTCTGTGATTTACAGTGTTTCGTTTTTCAAAGAAAAAGGAAGAGTGTCTATGACGATCGAATTCAAAGGCCGTGTTGCCATTGTGACGGGTGCGGGCGGTGGTCTGGGTCGCGAACATGCATTGGCGCTGGCCGCACGTGGCGCCAAGGTGGTGGTCAACGATCTGGGTGGTGCGCGTGATGGCTCCGGCAGCTCGCTCTCCGCAGCCGAGGCTGTGGTGGCCGAGATCCGCGCGGCCGGTGGCGAGGCCATTGCCAATGGCGCATCCGTCACCGATTGGGACGCCGTGCAGGCCATGGTGCAGCAGGCCGTGGACACCTGGGGCCGCATCGACATCCTGGTCAACAACGCCGGCATATTGCGCGACAAGAGTTTTGCCAAGATGGACCTGGCCGATTTCAAGCTGGTGATGGACGTGCACCTGATGGGCGCCGTGCACTGCTGCAAGGCGGTCTGGCCACACATGGTGGAGCAGAAATACGGCCGCATTGTGATGACCACGTCCAGCTCCGGGCTGTATGGCAATTTTGGCCAGTCCAACTACAGTGCCGCCAAACTGGCGCTGGTGGGCCTGATGCAGACGCTGGCGCTTGAAGGTGCCAAGTTTGACATCCGTGTCAATTCGCTGGCGCCCACCGCGGCGACCCGCATGACCGAAGGTTTGATGAGCGAGGCGGTGCTGGCCGCGCTCAAGCCCGAGGCCGTGGTGCCCGCGATGCTGGTGCTGGTGTCCCATGAGGCGCCCACCCGCACCATTTTGTGCGCCGGTGCCGGCAGCGTGGAGGCTGCCCATATCACGCTGACACAGGGCGACTGGATTGGCTTGGGCCCCGAAGCGCCCGAGCGCCTGGCCGCGCAGCTGGATACGGTGCGTGACCGCAGTGCTGAGACCGTGCCGCCCAATGGTTCGGCACAAGGTTCGCTCGAAGTGGCGCGCGCCATCGCCAAGCTGGGCTGAGGCCCGGTCTAGGGATTGCCGAGGGGTGCGGCCATGGTGGGCCGCATGTCGGGCTGTTCGCTGGCGGACAGTGCCATGTGTTCGGCCTGGTCGATGACCGCAGCGGGGTCCGCCCGGTCGGCATTGACCGCCACGGCACCAATGCCAAACACCGGCACAAAAGGGTGGTAGCTGCCGTCGGACCCCTGGATGTTCATGGGCTTGCCCATCAGGTAGTGCAGGCGCTGCAGGGTTTTTTCCACCAGGCGGGTCTGGCTGTCGGTAGAGATCACGACCACAAAACACCGTGGGTGGTAAAGCCCCACCACGTTGCGAAAACCCACCGAGCGGCGCAACCGGGCCGACATGGCCGCCAGGATTTGTTTGTCGGCGTTGTGGCCAGCGGCCTCAGCCAGCTCGTACAGGTTGCGCACATGCAGGCAGATCACCGTGCATTCCTGATTGCGTCGGGCACTGCGCCAGAAGGCGTCGTCCATCTTGGACAACAGTACGGAGCCTTTCGGCAAACCCGTTGCCTGGTCGTCACCCTGTGCCAGGCTGGCCAGGCGTTCCAGTTGCCGGTTGAAGCGGTCGCGGCGCAAACCCAGATACGTGCCCAGCATGAAAAACCCAACGGCACAGACTGCAGTAAAAATCCACACAGCCATGCCCAGATGCATGCCCAGCGCGTGCGCGTACAGCCCAGAGGCCATGCACGCCAGCAAGGCGTTGGCGGCGAGAATGCCCAGGGCCAGGCGGTCACCCAGTGCAATGGCGCGCAAGGTTGCCACGACCGTGATCAGCACGGCCAGGCCATTGATGGTGGCGGTGGCGACCAGCAAACGGAGCCAATACTCGGGCGGCAACAGCAGCGTCAGCAATGCCATGGCGCCACCCGCCGCGACCTGCGCCCAGGAGCCCCATCGCACCGCGTGGCGCACGACGCGGTCTTCTGCGGCAACCCCCATCCACAGGCCCAGATAACTCAACGCCAGGGCGCCGCTGAACAGGCCCAGGCTGTTTTGCAGCAGGTGTACGGTCTGGGCGGAGATGTCGGGGAAAACCACCGGTGCGATGCCGGTCAACATGGCGCAGGCGGCACCGGTCAAGGCCACGAAAACAAAGGCCCGCCATGATGCGATGCTGCGCCGTACCACGGCGTCGGCCAGGGCAAAGGCAGCGAGGGTGGCCATGCCACCCAACATGGCCGACCATAGGATGAGCTCCGACGGATGCATGCGGAATTATGGTGGAAACTTGACCCTAGCCAGCAACGATTTTTACCCTGTGGTACCTTTGCGCCCCACAGAAAGTTAAGGGCCATCGGCATGCAAACAATTTCAGAGGCCCTGGGGTCGCTCACCGCATCACGCATACACGGCATTCGCCGCGGTGTGGAGAAGGAAAGCCTGCGCGCGCAGGCCCACGGCAACCTGGCGATGACACCACATCCCAAGGCTCTGGGCTCGGCGTTGACACATGCCAACATCACGACCGATTTCAGCGAATCCCAGGTGGAACTGATCACCGGTGTGCATGTCGGCATACAGGCGTGTCTGGATGAGCTGGTCCAAGTGCAGCAGGCCACCGTGCACGCACTGGGTGATGAAATGTTGTGGGTCTCCAGCATGCCCTGCGTGCTGCCGGCAGACGACGCGATTCCGCTGGGCCAATACGGCACATCCAACGTGGGCCGCTCCAAGACCGTCTACCGCATGGGTCTGGGCTACCGTTACGGGCGGCGCATGCAAACGATATCGGGCATCCACTACAACTGGTCACTTCCCGATGTGAGCAGTGAGCAGTACTTTGGCCTCATCCGTAACTTCCGCCGCCATGCTTTTTTGCTGCTGTATTTGTTTGGCGCATCGCCGGCTGTATGTTCGACTTTTGTGGCCGGGCGGGAGCACCGCTTGCAGGCGCTCAACGCCCACACCATGTATTTGCCCTATGCCACCTCACTGCGCATGGGGCGCCTGGGCTACCAGAGTGATGCACAGGCAACGCTTGCGGTCAGTTACAACAGCCTGCAGGGTTATGGCAGTTCACTGCATGGGGCGCTGACCCAGGCCTACCCGGCGTATGAAGCCATCGGTGTGCGTGGACCGGACGGCGCTTACCGCCAACTGGCCACCAGCCTGCTGCAGATCGAGAACGAGTTTTACGGCACGATCCGCCCCAAACGTGTCATCTTCCCGGGCGAGCGCCCCCTGCATGCGCTGCGCGAGCGTGGTGTGGAATATGTCGAAGTGCGGCTGATGGATCTGGACCCGTTTGAGACCGTGGGCATCAACGCCCAGACCATGCGTTTCCTGGATGTGTTTTTGCTGCACTGCCTGCTCAGCGACAGCCCGCCCGATTCACCCGAAGAAATCGTCGCACTGGCGCACAACCAGCACAACGTGGCCGAGCGCGGTCGTGAGCCGGGCCTGCTGCTGGAGCGCGGCGACAGCACCATCACCTTGAAGGAGTGGGGGCTGGAACTGGTCGGGCAGCTAGGCCCTATTGCGCAGACGCTTGATGCAGCACACGGCAGCACCGATTACAGCTCGGCGGTACAGGCTGCCATCAACAGTTTGCAGCACCCCGAAACACTGCCATCGGCCCGAGTGTTGCAGGCCATCACCGAACAGTTTGACGGTTCGTTTGGGGCCTTCGCGCGGGCACAGTCGGTGGCCACCAAGCAGGCCATGCTGGATATGCCATTGTCCGCAGAAACACAGGCGCATTTCGAGGCCCTGGCACGTGAGTCCTGGGATGCGCAGCGCAAGATTGAGACGGCTGACACGATGCCGTTTGATATTTACCTGCAGGAGTATTTGTCCCACAAGCGCCTGGGTGTGGCCAAGGTAGCGTGAGTGCCATGAAAAAAGGGGCTGGGCGCATGGCGCCCAGCCCCTTTTTTTGTTTGTCTGTCAGACAGTGATCAAGCAGCCTTGCGTGTGCGAACGGCCTTCTTGGCAACAGCAGCAACCTTGGCGGTAGCAGCCTTGGCCTTGGCGCGCACGGGCTTGCCGGCCAGCTTGGAAGCCAGTTCACCAGACTTGGCTTCGATCTTTGCAGCGACCTTGGTCACGGCTTGTGCAGCGGGCACAGCGGCGGTAGCCAGGCTGCTCAGTGTTGTCACGCCGGTGGACTTTTCGAAACGGCCTGCATTGGCAGACACTTGTACGACGCCCTTGCCAGCCAGTTCCACGGCCTTGTTGACGACCAGGTTGGCGTTGTCAGAAGTCACTTCCACGCCACGGACGTAGTAGGCAGTCAGCTTTTGCTCAGCCGACAAGGCGCTCTTGCGTGCCTTGGGGCTCAGGCGCGAACCGGCCTTTTCCAGGGCGGCAACAAATTGCGCGTCCATGAACACGGCAGCGCGCTCGTTGCCCACGCGGTAGGCATTGATCACGTTCTTGGCAGTGTTGCCATAGGATTCGATCAGTTCGTTGGTGACGGTTGCGAGTTTTTGGTTGGCCATGAGAATGCTCCTGAAAAAAAGAAAAAGAAGTGAAGAACCTGTTTGCTGGGTTGGATTCTGTCGGTTCGTCCTAGTGCGGGCACCTTAAATCCGGGTCTTTTCCTAGAGGCGCCTGTCTAGCGTGTGCCCCCACGCTCCGCCGTTGCGCGGGTCGCTGCCCCCCGAGGGGGCTAAATCCGCTTGGGGCGGCCCGGCGCGGATTTGTCGCCCCCAGGTTGGCTCATGCAAACTGCCCGACAATCAAGCCATTCCCCCAACGGCATCCAATAAAGAGGTTTCAGGCACATGGCGATTCAGTGGTTCCCAGGTCACATGCACCTGACGCGCAAGGCGATCGAAGAGCGCATCAAGGAGATTGATGTGGTTATCGAGCTGCTGGACGCACGCCTGCCCGGCTCCAGCGCCAACCCCATGCTGGCCCAGCTCACGGCCGGCAAACCGGCGCTCAAGGTGCTGAACAAGCAGGATCTGGCTGACCCGGTGCGCACGCAGGAATGGCTGGCCCACTTCAACGCTTTGCCCGGCACGCGTGCACTGGGCCTGGACGCCAGCATGACGGCGCCGGCCCGCACGCTGATTGAGGCCTGTTTCGCCCTGGCTCCGAGCCGCGGCCAGAGCATGACCAAGCCCATGCGGGTGCTGATTTGCGGCATACCCAATGTGGGCAAGTCCACGCTGATCAACACGCTCAAGGGCAAGCGCTCGGCGGTGACGGGCGATGAGGCAGGCGTTACCAAGATCGAGCAACGCATCGTGCTGCAGGATGGCTTCTACCTGTTCGACACGCCCGGCGTGTTATGGCCCCGCATCATCGTCGCCAAGAGCGGCTACAACCTGGCCGCCAGCGGTGCCATTGGCCGCAATGCCTTTGACGAGGAAGAGGTGGCGCTGGAACTGCTGGACTACCTGCGCCAGCACTATGCCCCGCTGGTGGAAGCCCGTTTCAAGATCACTGGCGTGGCCGACCAGACCGATGAGCAAATCCTGGAAGCTATCGGCCGCAAACGCGGTGCACTGCTGCCCGGTGGCCGTATCAACCTGCAAAAGGCGGCGGACCTGGTGATCCATGACTTCCGTGCAGCCGCCATGGGCCGCATCACGCTGGAGACACCCGCAGAGTTCGGTCAATGGCTTGCCCACGGCCAGAAACTGGATGCCGAACGCCAGGTCAAGAAAGACGCGATCGAGCTGGACCGTGCCGTGCGCTTCAAGAAGGTGCCACGCCCGCCCCGTGGCAAGCCATCTGACGATGAGTCTTCGGATTAAATTGGCCTCTAGCCCCCGTCGCTGCTTATTGATGTGCTATTAAATATATAGCAAAGCACTGGCCGCTGCATACTGCATGAAATGGCCATTGATTTTTCGCCCAAAGCGCGGAAAATCGGCCCGATGCGACCACGGTGTCGTGTGGTCATTCCACGGAGGTGCGTGCATGT
This sequence comes from Pseudomonadota bacterium, assembly GCA_040387325.1. Taxonomy (GTDB): domain Bacteria; phylum Pseudomonadota; class Gammaproteobacteria; order Burkholderiales; family Burkholderiaceae_C; genus Allorhodoferax. Next base: position 68,969 of record JAZKDY010000055.1, read on the forward strand.
TCAGCTTCTTCAAGCGCCCGGACAAAGAGAACTCCGTTACGTCCGCCCGACCGCCTGTTGATAAACGAAAGTCGGTCCGGCAGTATGGTCCCGAGTTGCGCGAACCCCCGCCGCTGCCGCAGGTAATCGAAGGCAATGAGGATTCGGACTGGGCCATGTGGAAAGACTCGGTGCTGGAGCAGGACAGCCAGATGCATTCACAGTTCCACGATACCGTGCCCAGCGAATTCCCGATGGAGCAGCACGCAGAGTCCAGCCCCGACGCCGACCCCTTCGCCAAGGTCGGCAAGCATGGGGCCTGAACGACCGCGTGCTCCATGGGCGACAATCCACCGCCCATGAAAACCCTGCTGCCCCTGCAACTGCTGTTTGCCCCCGACATAAACGATCCCGATCCGCTGGTCATTTACCACGGCCATAACTGTCCCGATGGTTTTGCATCGGCATTGGCTGCCTGGCTGTTTTACGGCGGCAAGGCAGAATTTTTGGGGCTGGACCACGGCAACGTACGCTCGGTCGCCGACCTGCCTGCACTGCAGGGCCGTGCGGTTTACATCCTGGATTTTTCGTTCTCTGCCGACATCCTGCGGGGCATTGAAGAGCGTGCCGCCAAGCTGGTGCTGCTGGACCACCATAAGAGCGCAGCCGAGCAACTGACCGGGTTTGCCTGCCGCTGTGGCGTGGTGCACTTTGACATGAACAAGTCTGGCGCACGCCTGGCCTGGGAGTTTTTCCTGCCCAAGCGGCCGTTGCCGGATTTGGTGCGTTTTATTGAAGACCGCGACATCTGGACCTGGCAATATCCCGCGAGCGCCGGTTTTTTGGCCGCGCTGGACATGGAACCGTTTGACTTTGCGCATTGGGCCGCGATGGCCGCCTTTGATGCGGATCAGATCAATGCTTTCATGGCACGGGGTAAGGCCATGGATGAGAAATTCAACAAGCTGGCGGCTGACATTGCCGAATCGGCTCTGCCGATTAGCTTCAATGGACAACAAGGTCTGATGGTCAACGCACCCGGCGCCTTCCACAGCGTGGTGGGTCACATGTTGTCCAGCAAGAGCGGCAGTTTTGCGCTGATGTGGTGTGTGTCGAAAGAGGGGGTTGTGAAGGCCG
>JAZKDY010000056.1:0-25602 GCA_040387325.1 Pseudomonadota bacterium
ATGTGCAGGATCAACTGCTTGTAAGGGTGCATTTGCACGTCACGCAGCAAAACCTTGCTTTCCTTGCCAGCCAGTTCCATGTCCAGCACGGATGCGTGGAAGGCTTCTTTCTTGATGGCGTGCCACAGTGCGTTGTGGTCCAGTTCGATCAGCAGTGCCTCATCGGCTCCACCGTAAACGATGCCAGGGGTGCGACCCGAATTGCGGAGACGGCGGCTCGCACCCGTGCCCTGCTTAGCGCGCTCAAAAGCGACAAATTTCATAACTTACTCCTGAAGGAATCCACCGCGACCAGTGTGATTCCGGTTTAACAAAAGCGCTGGTTCACTGCCCTATGCAGCGGCGCTTGGTATTGGTCTGGACTAGAAAAGATTTTCCTGGTCCGAGAACAAACTCATGACAGACTCACCCTTGGCAATGCGCTGGATCGTCTCGGCGATCAGCGGTGCCACGGTGAGCTGGCGAATCTTCTGGCACTGCGATGCAGCAGTGCTCAAAGGGATCGTATTGGTCACCACGACTTCATCCAGCGCGCTGCCGTTGGCAATGCGCTCGATGGCGGGACCTGAAAAAATGGGGTGTGTGCAATAGGCATACACCTTCTTGGCGCCACGCTCCTTGAGCACTTCAGCGGCCTTGACCAGCGTACCGGCCGTGTCAATCATGTCGTCCATGATGACGCAATTGCGGCCGTCAATCTCTCCGATCACATGCATCACTTCGCTGACGTTGGCGCGGGGCCGGCGCTTGTCGATGATGGCCAGATCGCAGTTCAGCTGCTTGGCCAGCGCACGGGCACGCACCACACCACCCACGTCGGGCGAGACCACTATCAGGTCTTCGTAATTCTTCTGGCGCAAATCACCCAACAACACGGGCGAAGCATAAATATTGTCCACCGGGATATCAAAGAAACCCTGGATCTGGTCGGCATGCAAGTCCATGGTCAGCACGCGGGCCACGCCCACGGTCTGCAGCATATTGGCCACGACCTTGGCCGTGATGGGCACACGGCTGGAGCGGGGGCGGCGGTCTTGCCGTGCATAACCGAAATACGGAATCACTGCGCTGATACGTTCAGCCGAAGCACGCTTGAGCGCATCGACCATGATCAGCAGTTCCATCAAATTTTCATTGGTCGGCGCGCAGGTGCTTTGCACCACAAACACGTCACGGGCCCGAACGTTCTGGTTGATCTCGACAGTGACTTCACCATCCGAGAAACGACCGACAGTTGCCGAACCCAGGGAGATGCCCAGGTGGCGGGCAATGTCTGCAGCCATGCCGGGATTGGCATTGCCAGTAAAAACCATGAAATCTGGGGGTGGTGAGGCCTGCATACGGATTCCAGCGATTAGAGTGGGTTTGTGCCTGTACGTTGCGCGTGCTGTGACCGGATCAGTCCCGGTCAACAGATTTGGCAGGGGAAGAAGGATTCGAACCTTCGCATGCTGGAATCAAAATCCAGTGCCTTAACCAACTTGGCGACTCCCCTACACAGGTTGACAGCTAAAAGCTGCCCACCCTTAAACCTTCATTCAAACCTTCTTCAGCCCATCGCTGGGTGCCCATCCCACCAGAGGATGCACATCCATGTTGCTGCAGAGCCTGACCTGCTGCGCGTCCGGCGCGCTGTGCCTGTCAATTTTCTCATCCATACCGTGCAGCAGTTGCGCAAACACCGCGCTTCCAGAGCCTGTCATCCGACCACTCAAGCCTTGTGATTCAAGCCATTCTAGGGCTTGGGTCACACCAGGACACAGTCTCTGGGCAACGGCTTGCAAGTCATTTCGACCGTATTTGAAAATACGCTCTGCCGTGTTTGCAGCGAAGCCTGAAATTATAGCAGTTTCAGAATCGCGCTTCAACGTCGGGTCAGAAAAAATTAGTTGTGTCTGCAAACCGGCGTCTGGTTTGACCACAACAAAACGCGCGGGAGGCAAATCCAGCGGCGTGATTTTTTCGCCAATTCCTTCGACCCAGGCGTGCTTTCCACAGAGGAAAAAAGGTACATCTGCGCCCAGAGCCAAGCCTATTGCGGACAGTGTTTCCACGGGCAGATGGAGTTTCCACAAGCGGTTCAATGCCAGTAGCGTGGAGGCGGCGTCCGACGAACCACCGCCCATACCGGCCTGTGCCGGTACGGATTTGGCAATCCCGATATGGGCCCCTAACGTGCAGCCGGTTGCGAGTTGCAGTGCCCGCGCGGCGCGCACCACCAGGTCATCGGCCGGCAGGGCCCACGTGAGGTCTTCGCGGCTGATCTGCCCATCGGCGCGGATGTCGAAGTGCAGCGTATCGCACCAGTCGATCAGCATGAAAACAGACTGCAACAGGTGGTAGCCGTCGGCACGGCGACCCGTGATGTGCAGGAAGAGGTTGAGCTTGGCGGGGGCGGGTATGTCGTAGAGCGACTGCATGCGGCGATTATCGGGGGCGCTTATCGCTGCAGAATGATTTTCAGATCGGCCGGAATCTCGGGTGCCAGGCGCTGGGCATTGAGGCGGCCATTGGCCAGCTCCCGTAAATCCACTTGCCAGCCTGGTGTAGGAGGCTCGTTGCCCTTGAGCCAGGCAAACAGGCTGGCCACGGGTAACGTGGCGCCTGTTGTGTGCAGTGTCAGGGCATCCAGCGACTCAAACCGCTGGGGTTCACCCGTGGTTTGCAGTTGGGCACCTGTGGCGGTCCACTGCAGGCGTGCGGCGGTGCTGCCCAGGGGGGTGAAAAACGACAACGTGCCCGCTTCGGCATTGCCCTGGAGTTCAAAGTCCGCTGTGAATGCCTGTACCGGCGTGTTGTGCACCTTCAGCGCCAGACGACCCTGCCAGTAACCATCGTTTAGACCAATTTGGCCTCTAGCCCCCGTCGGTGTTGCGCATCCTGCTATCAAAAGAATAGCCAATGAGAGTGCTGCCGTCCAAACGAGTCGCAACCCGGAGTGCATACCAGCCTTCACGGTGTACCGCGCAGGCGCCGCATGGTCTCGCGCAGCGTCTCGTTTTGCGGGTTCAGCCCCACGCCCTCTTTCCAGATGGCGCTGGCCTGGTCCTGCTGGCCTACGCTCCACAACACCTCACCCAGATGGGCGGCAATTTCTGCGTCGGGCCGGGCCTGGAACGCACCTTGCAGCAGGCGAATGGCCTCGGCGGCATTGCCCGAGCGGTATTCCACCCAGGCCATGCTGTCCACGATGAAAGGGTCATCGGGCGCAAATGCCAGCGCCTGGGTGATGAGTTGGCGGGCTTCGTCCAGGCGGATGTTGCGGTCTGCCAGTGAATAGCCCAAGGCGTTGTATGCGTGGTGGTAGTCAGGCTTGGCGGCAATCACCTGGCGCAGCAGCTTCTCCATCTCATCGAGTTTGCCCAGCTTCTCGGCCATCATGGCCAGGTCATAGACCAGTTCCGTCTCGTCCGGGTACTGGGCACTGGCTTGCAAGAGCATTGCGTGGGCGGCGGCGTACTCTTGCGCATCGCGCAGCAGTTGTACCTCGGCGTTGATTTTTTCAAGCGCATCCGAAGCCTGCTGCTCCGGTATGTTGCGTATGGTTTCGCGCGCCTCTGCCAGCTTGCCTTGGCGCACCAGGATGGCCGCATGGCGCCGCTGAATGCGCAGCGTGTCCTTGGGGCTGATGATGCGGTCCAGATAGGCTTTGGCTTCATCCAGCCGTTTGTCCTGCTCCGCCACCTGCGACAGCAGCAGGTAGGCCTGCACCAGACCACGGCCCATGGTGGCGTTCTGGCTGCCTGGATCTTGGGGCGGCGGATTCAATGCCACATAGGTTTTGAGGGAAGACTCGGCGAGCGCAAGTTTTGCATCCTGCAGCTCCAGCGAGCCGCGCAGCAGCCAGGCTTCGGACAGGTCGGGCTTCTCGGCCGTCAGCAGCTGCATCTGGATGTAGGCTTCGTCGTAGCGCTGGGTGTTGATTGCGGTGCGGGCGTAGGCCATGCGCACATCGGGTGTAGGCTTTCCATCCAGGTACTTGCGGACAATGGTTTTTGCAGCCGGTGCCTTGGGGCCAATCAGGGCAATAGCGAGCAGGATCACATCTTCAGACTCGGGGTCCAGCCCCACGCCGCGGCGGGTGGCTTCCAGGGCGCCGTCCACATCCTCGGCTTGCAGGCGCATGGTGCCGATGGCAGCCCATGCGGCTGGGCCGGTGGTACGGTTGCCAAGTTCCGAGCTCAGTGCCTTTTCGACCACCAGGGCGGCCAGCTTCCTGTCAGTGGTGCGGGCGAAGTAGCGTGGGATCAGGTTGATGGCCAGCGCACGCTCGGTCGGGGTCATAGTGGCCAACTCGCGTTTGAGGGGCTCCTGCGTTTCGGCAATCTTGTTCAGAGACAGAAGGATCTGGAGCTGGTAGCCATTGGCTTCCTTCGAGGACGGTTGTGCCCGTGCCCAGGCGCGTGCCGCTTGCAACGCGGCCTCGCCGTTGCGTGCGCGATCCGCCATTTCGACGGCACGCTTGTACAGCCGGGCTGAGTTGGATTTGCGGGCTGCGTCCAGCATCATGGCGTAGGCAGTGGCGGGGTCTCCCACCTGCACCGACATTTCACTGACCAGCATTTCATAGAACAACTCACCGTCCAGGTTGGAGTTGTTGAACGCTTCGGTCTTGGGTGGGGCGGCCATTGCCGGGCCGCAGATGCCGGCTGCAATCAGGGTCAGGGTGCAAAGGCAATGGAATCGTGACATCGGACCATAATAATCCAACCCGAAAGAGCCCCACGCACCATGCCTGAATTGCCCGAAATCGAAGTCACACGTATCAGTTTTGCCAGCCGCATTGCCGGCGCGCAGATCGTGGAGGCGCATATGGGTAAACCGCTGCGCTGGCCGCTGAATTGCGACCCCGATACCCTGGTCGGCCAGCATGTGCTGGCGGTGCGGCGCCGGGGCAAGTACCTGTTGCTGGATCTGGACCGCGGCCTTTTGCTGGTGCACCTGGGCATGTCAGGTAGCCTGTCTTTCATGCTCCGCCCGCCGGCGCCGGGCAAACACGACCATTTTGAACTGCACACCACGCAGGGGGTGCTGCGGCTCAACGATCCGCGCCGCTTTGGCGCCGTGGTCTTTGCGACCCATGAGGCGGATGCCGTGGCCCAGAAGCTGTTGGGCAAGCTGGGCATGGAGCCGCTGGATGGTGGCTTTGATGCCAAGCTGTTTCACCTGGGCTTGCTCAAGCGCAAGGCACCTATCAAACAGGTTTTGCTGGCCGGTGACGTCGTGGTCGGGGTTGGCAATATCTACGCGTCTGAAGTCTTGTTCCTGGCCGGCATTCGCCCCAGCACACCGGCATCCCGCCTGAGCCGGCCGCGCGCCGCGCGCCTGCACCAGGCCATCCGCGACGTGCTGGCCCGGGCAGTGGAACGCGGGGGCAGCACGCTGCGCGACTTCTCCAATGCCCAGGGCGAGGCCGGGCATTTTCAGCTCGATGCCATGGTTTACGCGCGCGACGGCCAGGCCTGCAAAGTCTGCGCAACGCCTATCCGCGCCATACGCCAGGGCCAGCGCTCCACCTTTTTCTGTGCCCACTGCCAAAAACCCTGAGATACAAGGGGGAGGGCAGTGCTATATTGAACAGCTAGACGGGGGAACTTTTGACTACTTCATTTAACGATCAATTTGACCAACTGGGCACCTGGCGGCGCGAATTCGCACTGCGCCTGAAGCTGCTGGGCGAGTGGATGAAGGACAACGAACTGTTGGACGCCGCGGTCGAGGAGCGTCTGCGCCGCCTGGGCACCCAGGTGCGTTCTGACAAGGTGATGGTGGCCTTTGTCGCCGAGTTTTCGCGCGGCAAATCCGAGATGATCAACGCGGTGTTTTTCGCCGGTTATGGTCGCCGCATCATGCCCGCCAGCGCCGGCCGCACCACGATGTGCCCGACCGAAATGGGCTACGACGCCGATGTGCCGCCCTGCCTGCGCCTGCTCCCCATTGAGACCCGTTTGCAGCCCCAAGCCCTGATGGAATGGCGCATGGCGCCCGAAAAATGGACCCGGATTGACCTGGATGTCAACAATCCGCAACAGTTGGCCGGGGCTCTGGAAAAAGTTGCCGAGGTCCGCAAGGTCACCCAGGACGAGGCACGTGCCCTGGGCTTTTGGCACAACCAGGCGCCCGAAGACAACCCCATGGTCGACGCCCAGGGCATGGTTGAAGTGCCCAAGTGGCGCCACGCCCTCATCAATATTGCCCACCCCTTGCTGAAGCAGGGACTGGTTATTCTGGACACCCCCGGCCTGAACGCCATCGGTGCCGAGCCCGAGTTGACGGTCAGCCTGATCCCGCAAGCCCATGCCGTTGTGTTCATCCTGGGCGCCGACACCGGCGTTACCAAATCCGACTTGTCCATCTGGCGGGAGCACCTGATTGCCGAGTCCGGCGACACCGATGCACGGCTGGTGGTGCTGAACAAGATCGACACCTTGTGGGACGACAAGCTCAGCACCTCTGCCCAGATCCAGGCGCAGATTGACCGGCAGAAAGCCAGCACCGCGGAAATATTGGGCATTCCCCCTGACCGCGTGATCGCCGTGTCGGCCCAAAAAGGGCTGGTGGCCAAGGTCACCGAAGACGAAGAACTGCTGCAACGCAGCTGCCTGCCCGTGCTGGAAGACGCACTGGGCCGCGGCATGATGGGCAAACGCCAGCGCATCCTGGGCGAGGCCATGGCGGCCGGCATCACCGATTTGCGGGCCGAAACCGGGCGTGTCATCAACATCCGCAAGCGCGACATGACCGAGCAGATGATGGAGCTCAAGGGTCTGCAGGGCAAAAACGCGGCGGTTATCAAACACATGCGCTCGCGCATTTCGCAAGAGCAGGCCGAATTTGACCTGGGCGGCGCCAAGATCCACGCGGTGCGCTCGGTACACCTGAAGCTGCTGCGCGAAGTGTTTGGCATTCTGGGCTCCACCGCCCTGAAGAAGGAAATGACCAACCTGACCGGCACACTGCTGCAAAAGGGGCTGAAGCTGGGCGTCAAGCGCGCTTACGGCGAAACCTTTGACCGCCTGCGTGCCAATCTGGAACGGGTGCAGAGCCTGTGTGCCGAGATCCAGTCCATGCTGGCGGCCACCTTCCGCCAGCTCAATGGCGAACATGGTTTCTCCTTGCAGGCGCCGACTGAACCACAAATGGCGCAGTACCTGACCGACCTGAACATGGTGGAACGCAGCCACGTGCAGTACCTGGGGATTGGCAACGCCTTCAAGCTGGCGCAGCCCGAGTTTGCAGACCGCCTGGTGCGGGCCCTCTCGACCCGGCTGCGTGGCATCCATGAAGCGGCCCTGGGTGATGTGGAGCTGTGGAGCAAGTCGGCCGCGGCGCAACTGGACGCACAACTGCGTGAGCGCCGCCGCAACTTCAGCCGCCGCATCGAAGCCATAGACCGCATCCAGCAAGCCGCCGGTGGTCTGGAAGACCGTATCCAGGATGTGGACCAGCAGGAAGCGGCCCTGAGCCAGATTGAACTCAAACTGATCGAGCTGACCGACTACCTGATTGCCGCCCACAGGCCGGCCAGTAGCGAAGTCGATATCGCGTTCGCCTGAGCGGGTTGGCAATGGCACAAGGCGCCTTCGCCAGGCGGGTGGTGGCGTGGCAGGCCACGCATGGTCGCAACGACCTGCCGTGGCAAAACACCAAAGACCCTTACCGCGTCTGGTTGTCCGAGATCATGTTGCAGCAGACGCAGGTGGTCACGGTCCGTGACTACTTTGCCCGCTTCCTGCTGCGGTTTCCCGATGTTGCTTCTCTGGCCCAGGCCAGCCTGGACGACGTACTGGGCCTGTGGAGTGGTCTGGGTTACTACAGCCGCGCGCGCAACCTGCACCGCTGTGCGCAACAGGTCATGGCGCTGCACGGCGGCGCATTCCCCGACACAGCCGAAGTATTGGAAACCCTGCCCGGTATCGGCCGCTCCACCGCGGCGGCCATTGCTTCGCTGTGTTTTGGTGAGCGGGTAGCGATACTGGATGCGAACGTGAAACGTGTCGTAACCCGCGTACTGGGTTTTGATGCGGATCTGGCGCAGGGTGCCAGTGTCCGTGCGCTGTGGGATGCTGCCACCACACTGCTGCCGCCATGCCGCGATACACCCAGGGCATGATGGATCTGGGTGCCACCATTTGTGTGCCTAAAAAGCCCCAATGTGGCATTTGTCCAGTCCAGCAAGACTGTGTGGCAGCGGCTGCGGGTGACCCGCAGCGTTACCCGGTGCGCACCCGTACCCTCAAGCGCAGCACCCAGGCCATCTGGTTGTTATGGGTGCAAAGTGCTGACGGCGCCGTGTGGCTGGACAAACGCCCCACACCGGGCGTCTGGGCGGGGCTGCATTGCCTGCCACTGTTTGACAGTGAAGATGCTCTGGTCAACCTGGTACCCGCTGCATTCAAAAACCGTTTGCATGCCCTGCCTGTCTTCACCCACGTGCTGACCCATAAAGATTTGTTCCTGCACACCTGGCAACTGCGTGTGCCAGACGCCGCGTCGGAGTGGGGCGCCGGTCAATGGATCAGCGCGGACGCCTGGCCGGACGTGGGACTGCCCGCGCCCATCCGCAAGTTATTGCAACAAGGCGCTGTTGCCTGAGCGCTTGGTGCGCGTTCAGCGCGCGTCGAGTTCCCGGTGGCGCGTCAGCGTGACCCACTTCGGCGTGAATCGCCGGCTGAGCTGTTCCACCAGATAGACCGAGCGGTGCTGCCCGCCCGTGCAGCCAATGGCCACCGTGACATAACTGCGGTGGTCGCGCGCCAGGGCGTCCAGCCAACTTTCCAGAAAGTGGGTGATGTGGTTCAGCATCAAATCCACTTCGGCCTGCGCCCGCAAAAACTCGGCAACGGGCTGGTCCCGCCCGGTCAAGGCGCGCAGTGCGGATTCGTAATGCGGGTTGGGCAACATGCGCACGTCAAACACGTAGTCGGCATCACTGGGTACACCCCGCTTGAAGGCAAACGACTCGAATACCAGGGTGAGTTGCCCGCTGGGTGCGGATATCAGCGCTTTGACATAACCCTGCAGTTGGGCGGCGCGGATGATGCTGGAGTCGATAACGTGGGCATCTTCCCGTAGCGTGGCCAGCAGCGTGCGTTCCAGTTCGATGGCTTCCACCAGCGCGCGGCGTGCATCCTGTGCGCGGTTGCCGGGGTCGGTTTGTGACAGAGGGTGTTTGCGGCGGGTCTCGGAGTAGCGGCGCACCAGGGTCTCGGTATCGGAATCCAGAAACAAAGACTTCACATTGACGCCCAGCTTGCGCAAGGTGTTCAGGTGGTGCGGTACCAGGGGCAAGGATGTGGCGCTGCGCACGTCCATCGCAATGGCGATGCGCCGGGCCTGGTGTTGCCGTTCCAGCTCAACAAAGGGCAACAGCAATTCGGGTGGCAGGTTGTCCACACAGTAAAAACCAGCGTCTTCCAGCGCGTGCAGGGCGACCGACTTGCCGGAACCCGACATGCCGGTGATCAGCACCATCTCCAGGGGTTGGGCTCCGTCCTGCATCCGCTCAGGCTCCGGACTGCAGCATTTCCTTGGCATGCGCCAGGGTGGTGCTGGAGAGTTTTTCGCCGCCCAACATGCGCGCAATTTCAGCGACACGCTGCTCGCCCAGCACGGCAGACACCGTGCTCAAGGTCACCTTGCCACTCATCTGTTTGGCTACCACCAGGTGGTGGTCGGCCGTGGACGCCACCTGGGGCAGGTGGGTCACAGCCAGCACCTGCCGGTCTGCGCCCAGCTGGCGCATGAGGCGGCCTACGGTTTCGGCCACTGCACCACCCACACCGGAATCCACCTCGTCAAAAATCAGGGTCTGCGCCGTGCCCAACTGGCTGGTGGTGACTGCAATAGCCAGCGCCATACGCGACAACTCGCCGCCAGACGCCACCTTGCCCACAGCGCGCGGCGTGCTGCCCGCGTGGCCGGCGGCCAGAAAACCCACCTCTTCCAGGCCGCTTTGCATGGGTTGCGCACTGGGCTCCAGCACCACCTGGAACTGGCCACCCTGCATGCCCAGGCCCTGCATGGCCTGGGTGATGGATTGCGCCAGCAGTGGGGCAGCTTTGGTTCGCGCTTTGGTTAAGACCTTGGCCTCGGTCAGATAGGCGGCATGGGCCTTTTGTTCGGCACGCTGCAAGCCATCCAGATCAGCCGCTGCATCCAACTGCGCCAGCTCAGCGCGCCACGATGCCAGCAAAGCGGGCAACTCATCGGGTGCGCGTTTATAACGCCGGGCCAACGACACCCACGAAGACAGGCGCCCGTCCAGCTCTGCCAGGCGCTGCGGATCCAGCTCGGTGTGGCGCAGATAACCGCGCAGCGTGCGCACCGTGTCTTCCACCTGCGCCAGGCTGGACGCCAGGACCTCCACCGGGTCGGTGAAGTCCTTTTCCAGATGGGCCTGGCCCTGCAGCTGTTGCAAGGCGTTGTTCAACAGGCCCAGCGCATTGCTCTCATCATCTTCCAGCAACTGCAAGGCGCCTTGTGCGGCGTCCAGCAAGGCCTGGCCATTCGCCAGGCGGCTGTGGCTGCTTTGCAGCTCGTCCCATTCGTCGATCTGGGGGTTGAGCTTTTCGACCTCACCAATTTGCCAGGCCAGGCGTTCACGTTCGCGCTGCAAGGAGTCTTGCGCTGCCATGGCCTGGGTTAACGCGGCCTGGGTTTGGCGCCAGTCGTGCCACAGCGTTGTCAGTGTGGCGGTCGATACCTTGGCATAGGCATCCAGCAGGCCACGCACCGCGTCCGGGCGGGTCAGGCTTTGCCAGGCGTGTTGGCCATGGATGTCCAGCAATTGCTCGCCCACAGTGCGCAGCTGTTGGGCCGTGGCCGGGCTGCCGTTGATCCAGGCGCGGCTTTTGCCCGCAGTGTCTACCGTGCGGCGCAGCAGCAGGGTGTCGCCGTCATTGTCAAACCCGGCCTCTTGCAGCGTGTCGCGCACACTGGCCGGGGTGTCGAATTCGGCACTCACGTCGGTGCGGCTGGCGCCTTCGCGGATGACACCCGTGTCGGCCCGAGCACCGGTGACCAATTGCAGCGCGTCGATCAAGATCGATTTGCCGGCACCGGTCTCACCGGTCAGCACGGTGAAGCCACTGTCCAGATCCAGTTCCAGCTCGCTGACAATCACAAAATCGCGCAGCACAATCCGCTTAAGGGCCATTAGGCAACTCCCTCATTCCAATGTAATTTTTGCCGCAAGGTGTCAAAGTAGGTCCAGCCCTTGGGGTGCAAAAAGCGCACCTGGTACTGGGACCGTGTCACCACAATGCGGTCGCCGTGCATCAGCGTGGCCAGCGACTGCATGTCAAAGTTGGCGCTGGCATCGCGCCCGGCCACCAGCTCTATCACCACCTCGGACACATTGGGCAGCACGATGGGCCGGTTCGACAAGGTGTGCGGCGCAATCGGCACCAGCACCCAGCCGGGAATGGACGGGTGTATCAGCGGCCCGCCGGCCGACAGCGCATAGGCCGTGCAGCCCGTGGGCGTGGCGATGATCAGGCCGTCGGCCCGCTGGTTGGCGACGAAATTGCCGTCCACCTCCACCCGCAGCTCCACCATGCCTGCGGTGGCGCCCCGGTTGACCACCACATCGTTCATGGCCAGGGCGGAGAACACACATTGCCCGCCGCGCATGACGCGTGCCTGCATCAGGCTGCGGTGGTCTTCCACATACAGGCCCGCCAACATGGGCTGCAGCGTGGCCTCAAAGTTGTCCAGCGGGATGTCGGTGATGAAGCCCAGGCGCCCCTGGTTAATGCCGATCAAGGGTACGCCGTACTGCGCCATCTTGCGGCCAATGCCCAGCATGGTGCCGTCGCCACCCACCACCACACACACGTCGCAGGATGTGCCAATGGCCGCCACATCCATCGTGGTGTAGTTGTTCAGCCCCATATTGGCGGCGGTATCGGCCTCTACCACCACCTCGCAGCCCTGGGCCATCAGGAAGTCGGCAATACGCTCCAGCGCCAGCCGCGAGGATGCGCCCGTCGCGCCAGACGACACAGCTTGGAATTTGCCAATCAAGGCGACCTGGCGGAATTGGGACTTCATTCGCAAATTACATCATTAAAATGAGTCAATGCTCGATGATCGTTCCAAGTTGTTGCTGAAAGCTCTGGTTGAGCGCTACATAGCCGACGGGCAACCCATCGGCAGCCGCACCTTGTCGCGGGCCTCGGGCCTGGAGTTGTCGCCGGCGACCATACGCAATGTGATGTCGGACCTGGAGGAGTTGGGTCTGATCGTCAGCCCGCATACATCCGCAGGGCGCATCCCCACGGCGCGCGGCTACCGCATGTTTGTGGACACCATGCTCACCGTGCAGCCCAGCCAGTACGGATCCCACATCCTGGCGCCCGACCAGCCGCAGAAGGTGATCTCCAACGCGGCCAACCTGCTGTCCAACCTGTCGCAGTTTGTCGGTGTGGTGATTGCGCCCAAACGCACATCGGTCTTCCGGCATATTGAGTTTTTGCGCCTGTCCGAGCGGCGTTTGCTGGTCATCATCGTGTCGCCCGACGGCGACGTGCAAAACCGCGTCATCTTCACCGAGCAGGACCACTCACAGGCGCAACTGGTGGAGGCCGCCAACTTTTTGAATAGCCACTACGTGGGCCTGGACATGGAGCATGTGCGCGAACGCCTCAAAGGCGAAGTGGAGTCGCTGCGCACCGAGATCGCCACGCTGATGCAGGCGGCCGTCACCGTCAGCTCCGAGGCCATCGCTGAAACGCAGGACGAGGTCATCATCTCCGGCGAGCGCAACCTCCTGTCGGTATCCGACTTCTCCAGCGACATGGGCAACCTGCGCCGCGCCTTCGAGCTGTTCGAGCAAAAAGCGCAGCTGATGCGCCTGATGGATGTGGCCGGCCAGGCCGAAGGTGTGCGCATCTTCATCGGTGGCGAGAGTCAGGTCGTGCCGTTTGAAGACCTGTCCATCGTCACCAGCCCCTACGAGGTGGATGGCAAGATCGTCGGCACGCTGGGCGTCATCGGCCCCACACGCATGGCCTATGACCGCATGATCCAGATCGTGGACATCACGTCCAAGCTGGTCAGCAATGCGTTGAGCCACAACAAGTAGCTGCGCCGCTATTGCTTAAGCGAAATTGGCCGCTAGCCCCCGTCGGATATCACGGTTGCGCTATCGTTTTGCTAGTGGATGCTTCCACCAGACCGCCCAATAGCCGGTATAAGCCGAACAGCAGAATGCACGGAACAACGATGGTTTGCACCAGGAACACTACGATCAGGGTGACCATGCGCTCCGCGGTTCGTTCGGCCATGGCCTGAATGTTTTCAAACCTGGCCTGCGCCTGGTCCGCCGACACATCCAGCGCGTCAGACACCTTGTCCTTTGCAGCCACCACGGCATCTTTTGCGCCGCCCAAGGCTTCCATCGCGCCAGAGAAGAAGCCCTTCTTTTCGGCCGATGCCGCAGGTTTGCCGGCCGTGGCGGCGGGGGCACTTGGCTCGGCGGGCGGTGGTGCGCCACCGTCCAGCTTTTTCAGCGCCGCTCCGGTCTGGTCGATCATTAGCAGGCTGGTCTCGTAATCCGTGGCCAGGAACTTCTCAAAGATGAAGGCACTTCCGATCAAGGTGATGGGCATCACCAGGCGCAGAAACACCACCACCACAAGCAGCCGGGAAAGCCAACGCGGTGCCCGGTTGACCCAGAAAAGGGCTGCCCAGGCTACGGCAAGCCCGGTTACCGCTGCAGACACTGCCCAGTTGGACGTGACCGTCAACAGCAGCTTTTGGATGCCAAACGCCACGCTGGCCATCAGCATGACCGACGAGAACTGTTCCACCAGATCGTTGATGGGGTCCAGCACCTGCCCCAGCGCCAAGGTGATGCCAACGCCCAGTGGGTGAACCACCACTTCGGTCCCCTGAACCACAGAGATGACGGCATTGAGCGCCCGCGCTGAGGCAAAGCTGACCAGCGACCGCTTGAGCCCGGCGTCTACCTGTGCATTGGCCAGTGCGCTGATGTCTTTGGACCAGCTCAAGACGATGAACAGCAGGACCAGCGCAAGGATTGCCAGCCGGGGCAGGTGTTTCACGTTGAAGTACGGTGCAGTGGTTTCGCGCAACTTCGGCATGGACACTCCTGGTGGGATACCGGCCATTGTGCAGGACAAGCCCTATCCGGGCCCCGCCCCATCGCCAGTGGCCAGAATACAGGCTGCGTTGGCACTCTTGGCGCGGTTGGCTTACATGAAATTGGCCCGTAGCCCCCGTCGGATATGAAGGACCCACTATCAAATATATAGCGTGTCGCATCCGGCCCACGTTGCCCCGAAATTGGCGATGAGGCGCCACTACAATCACCCGCTGTGTTGGGGCGTTAGCTCAGTTGGTTAGAGCAGAGGACTCATAATCCTTTGGTCGAGTGTTCAAGTCACTCACGCCCTACCATTTCATTTGGTGACCACGCATGGTTGTACCGCGGCGGTGTTCCAAAAAAACCTTCATCATCAACGGTAGTAAGACACGGTAGCGGCCATGGCAGACGAAAATTTCTACAGCGCCATCGCGGATGAGCTGGAACACAAGAAGACCGATCGCGCCCTGTGGACGCGTGCACTGGCGGAAGCCGGTGGGGATGTGGACAAGACGACAGCCCTGTACATCCGCCTGCGCCTGACCCAGCTGAAAAGAGCGGCGGCGGCAGCTTCCCCATTGGCGCTGGAGCTGGAGCCGGCACCTGCTCCCCACAACAACAGTAGCGGTGATTTCAGCAGCGGCGATGCGCCAGCACCCAGTAGTGCCCTGCTGCGGCTCAGGTCCGATCTGACCAAGGTGCTGCTGGAGAGCGGCAAGTCGAGCTTCTACACGGTTTTGCAACTGTCGCCCGAGGCCACAGATGCTGAGGTGGCCGCTGCCATTGCGCGTTACGAGGCCCGGGTTGCCTCTGGCAATGCCGCCGCCACCTCCGAATTCAGATATGCCAAAGAGAGTTTGGGCGATGTGAGATCACGGGAGATTTACGACCGCAGACTGTTTGCCAACGCGACGCCGGGCGGCGCATCATCATCAGCATCGTCGCCGCGCCAAGCCAGCCGCGACCTGGAGGTGTCCTCCGATGGTGGGTCGGTTCTCATGCAGCTGTGGGAGTCGCGCAAGGCCACGGTGATAGTCGGAGCCGTCTGCCTGTGCGTCGTCGGTTATATGGTGCTGGGGTTTTACAAGGAGCGTGAGGCCAGTGCGGCGCGCAAAAAAGCCATTGACGCGCAAATCTTGCAGACCCAGAAGAATGCCGAGAACGACGCCATTCGCGCCGAAGCCGAGAGGGCCCTCTCGGAGGGAAGGGTGAACAACACGGCGACTGTGATCGATCGCGCGACCCAGATTGGCAACCGGGCTATGGACAGGCAGCTCGACGCCGAACATCGCATGCGCATGGAGTCGGAACAACGCGCCATCGCCAATGCCCAGCGGCTGGAGATGCAGCGCCAGGCGCAAGACCGCCAACTGGCAATGCAGGAGCAGCGCACGCGCGAAGCCAAACGCCAGATGGATGACCACAGGGCCGAGCGCGAAAAGCGTTATTGGGCCTGCATGAACACGGCGCTGGACCGTAACTCCGAGACCACCGCCAACGCGCGCTGCGCCGGATACCGCTAGGGCGCGTTGGGGGGATCACAGCCCCTCAGTCCAGCAGGCGGATGATTTCTGCCTTGCCCAGCTCCTGGGCCAGGGCCAGCGGCGTCTTGCCGTCCACCACTGCATCTTTGGATACACCCTGACCCGCCACAAACAGTGCGACGGCCAATTGGTCACCGCGCTGGATGGCGGACACAAACTGTGCCTGGTCAAAGTACTGCAGGCCCATGGCGGTGAGCTGTTTGCGGGCTTCCAGCTCGGGCCATTGTGCCGGGGTGTCCAGCACCGGGATGCTGATGTCGGTGGGGGCAGCCAACGAGGCTGCGGTGCGGGGAATCGGCAGCGTCTGGATCATTTCCTCCTGCACGTCCACCGTGGCAGCCGTGGAGTGGGTTGGCGCGGCGGCTCCTTTGCGCCGCAGTTCGCGGTTGGCATCTAGCAGCATCTCGATATGGGCGAACACTTCAAAGCGCGAGAACGGTTTTTTCATGAACAGATCGGCGCCAATCTTGTTGGCATAGAACTGCTCGGTGGCGTGTTCGTTGCCGCTGATCATGATGACCGGAATCTGCTGGGTGGCGGGGTCTTTGCGGATGGCGCGCAAGGCGCTGAAACCGTTCATGCCGGGCAGCACGATGTCCAGAAAAATGATATCGGCCTTGGCCTCGGCCAGCATGGCCAGGCCTTGTTCGGCGTCGCCCGCATCCCGGGTGATGTAGCCTGCCGAACGCAGGATCTTGCGCAGGGCGGCGACCACGGTGGGAGAGTCGTCAATGATCAGCGCGGTGGCACCCTGGCGCGCATTCTTGCGTTTGCGCATGCGCCGTTCGATGGCGGCTTGTATGGGGCTGGCAAGCGCGGAATCCGGTCTGGGCTCTTCTTTTTTGGTTAGGGTTCTGAAACGGTCAAAAAAACTCATGGCACTGCCTTATGGTTCGAGCGGGAGGGGGGTGTCAGTGTAATTTTCCCAGATAAGTTTCTGAAAAAAGCGATTTTCGAAACGCCATCTCCTCGGGTTTGTTGTCCGCATCCAGCGCCAGGCGCTCCAGCTCGTACGCAGGCATGGGCAGGGAGAAGAGGAAGCCCTGCAGCTCGTTGCAGCCCATGGCCACCAGCAGGTCGCGCTGGCCGGCGGTCTCCACCCCTTCGGCAATCACGCGCAAATTCAGCGCGGTGGCCATGTTGACGATGGATTGGGCGATGGAGCGGGCGTCTTCACTCTCTTCCAGGTCGGAAACAAATGCACGGTCGATTTTGAGCTCGGCGGCTGGCAGCTTGCGCAGGGCGGCCAGGCTGGAGTAGCCGGTACCAAAATCGTCAATCGATACATGGAAACCTGCATTACGCATCTTCTCGAAGGTCTGCTGGGTCACCTTGGTGTCTTCCATGGCGACGGATTCGGTGATCTCGCAGGTGAACCGGTCGGGCTGAATGCCGTGGCGTTGCAGCGCGGCTTCTATACGTTCCACCAGATCGTCTTCGCGCATCTGGTAGCCCGAGATGTTGACCGCCACACGCATGCGCAGACCGTGTTCGCGCCAGCGGGCGGCCTTGCGGCAGGCCTCTTCTATGACCCAGCTTCCAATGGGCCCGATCAGGCCGTATTGCTCGGCCAGTGGGATGAACACCACGGGGCTGATCAGGCCACGTTCGGCATGGTGCCAGCGCAGCAAGGCCTCGGCTCCGGTGACCTGCAGGCTGATGGCGTCGATCTTGGGCTGGAAATAGAGTTCGAACTCGCCCTTTTCGAGCGCGCTGCGCAGGTCGTTGAACAGCAGGGCCTGTTCACGCACTTCCACACCCATTTTGGGGTCGTACAGGCAAAAGTCGCTGCCACCGTTGAACTTGACACTGCGCATGGCCAGGGCCGCATTGCCCAGCAGCTTGCCCACCGCGCCGTGTTCAGGGTAGACCGCTACGCCAATAGAGCAGGTGAGCTGCGCACGTATGGCTTCAAAGGTAAAGGGCACGGCCAGTGCTTCGGATACGCGCAGTGCCGACGCGCGGGCGCTGCGGTGGTCGCCGTCGACGACCAGTGCAAATTCACCCACGGCCACGTGGCAGGCGCGGGTCTTTTTGCCGTCGGCCAGCGCCAGGCGCCGGGAGACTTCCTTCAGCATGCGGTCGCCTGTTTCGCTGCCGAAGGCATCGTTGAGCATGATGAAATTGTCCAGCGCTACGTAGAGCACACAAAAGCTGTTGCCCGCGCGGTCCGCCTCATGTGCTCTTTTGGCCAGGCTTGCATCAAACCCGGCGCGTGCCATCAGCCCGGTGAGTGCGTCGCCGCTGCCTTTGGTGGAGAGTTGTTTTTCCAGGCCATCCAGTTCCTGGGAGAGTCGCTGCCGGGTGCGCCGTTCCCGCCAATACAGTGCACACATGGCCATGGCAATGAGCAGGCTGGCAGCGGCAAGGGCGGACCAGGTGTTCATTGAATCGCGTGGTGGTGGATGGCTTTGCGCAGGGATGGCACCAAGGCATCATAGCCATTTTCCGGCCGTAGCCAACCGCTTTGGCGGGATCAGTTTTTGGCGTCGGTGCGCTGGCGGGCGTCCAGCTGGGTACGGGAGTAATGGTTGATGACGCGCAGCTCGGCCAGCGTCTCGTCGATCTGGGCGCGTTTCTTCTCCAGCTCGGCAATTTCGGCGTCGGTGCGCTCGATGACGTAGTTCAGCTGCTGGGTGCGCCCCTCGCCCTGGTGGCCATACAGGTCCAGGTAACGCTTGATCTCGGACAGCGGTGAGCCAATTGCCTTGGCGCGCAGGATCAACGCCAGCCGCGCCCGGTCACGCCGGGTGTAGACGCGGGCACCGTTGATGCGCCGCGGGGCCAACAGGCCTTTGTCTTCATAGAAGCGCAGCGCACGCAGCGTAATGCCGAACTCGCGGCACAACTCGGTGATGCCGAAAAGCTCGGTGGTGGCCTCGTCGCGGTGGGAGTCGACAAAGGCCTGCGCGGCAGCTGCAGCAACCATGGGGATCAGATCACACGTTGCAGGCGCATGGCCACGCCCATGTCGCCGCTGACTTTGAGCTTGCCGGCCATGAAGCCGGTGGTGGGCTCCAGGTCGCCACTGAGCAGGGCGTTCAGGTTCTCCAGCGTGATGCCCACCGTGCAATCGGAGTCGACGTTGTCGTTGGTCACGGTGTTGGGCGTGGATGCACCGTCAATGCGGATAACGCCATCGGCGCCGCAATCGAACTTGAGGGTGGCGTCCAGGCCGCTGTCGGCGCCAACTTTGGTGCGGATGGCTTGGGTGCAGGCTTCGAGGTTCATGGATGTTCCTTGTATGGGGTTGGTGCTGGATGTTAGCGATCAGCTATTACCTAAACATCAGTGAAAACACCTATACGGTATCAGGTTGACGTTAACGTCACCATGCCGTTTAATTCCAGACACCAATGCGAGGACTTTTCCCGATGCCAGTCATCCGATCCAAGATCAAGCCCACTTCCGACGCCTTTGCAGCAAATGCCCAGCGCATGTTGGGCCTGCTGACCGAAGTCCAGCGCCTGGAGGGGCTGGTCATTGCCGAATCCGAATCCAAACGCGACAAGTTTGAGAAGCGCAAGCAGTTGCTGCCGCGCGAACGGGTGGCCCGCCTGTTGGACCGCGGCACGCCGTTCCTGGAGATCAGCCGCCTGGCCGGGCTCAACATGCACGATGACGACGGCAAAAAGTCGGTCATGGGTGGTGGCTCCATCGTTGGCATTGGTGTGGTGGCGGGCAAGCGCTGCATCATTTCTGCGAACGACAGTGCCGTCAAAGGCGGCACCGTGGCGCCCATGGGCCTGAAGAAGGGGCTGCGCGTGCAGCAGATCGCACAGGAGAACAAGCTGCCCCTGATCTCGCTGGTAGAGAGCGGGGGTGCCAACCTGATGTACCAGGCCGAAATTTTTATCGACGGTGGCC
Source organism: Pseudomonadota bacterium (assembly GCA_040387325.1). GTDB lineage: Bacteria > Pseudomonadota > Gammaproteobacteria > Burkholderiales > Burkholderiaceae_C > Allorhodoferax. The sequence continues at coordinate 19,522 of JAZKDY010000056.1, forward strand.
GCACCTTTGCCAACCAGGCCCGCATGTCGGCCATGGGTCTGCCGCAGATCGCCGTGGTGCATGGTTCGTCCACCGCGGGTGGTGCGTATTTGCCTGGTCTGTCTGACTATGTGATCCTGGTACGGGGCCGCTCCAACATTTTTCTGGCCGGGCCGCCTTTGGTGAAAGCCGCCATTGGCGAGGACTGCACCGAAGACGAACTGGGTGGCGCCGAAACCCATGCCCAGGGTACGGGCCTGGGCGAGTATTTGTGTGAGGACGATGCCCACGCGATTGCGATGGCGCGCGAGGTCATGGACAAGCTGCGCTGGGACATTGCCCCTGCCGTTGCAAGCCATGCCGAACCGCTGTTTGACGAGCAGGAGCTGATGGGCATAGTGCCCGCCGACGAGCGCGAGCCCTACGACGTGCGCGAGGTGATTGCGAGGCTTGTCGATGGCTCGGATTTCCTGGAGTTCAAGTCTGAATACGGCGCCGAGACGGTCTGTGGACACGCCCGTGTACAAGGCCACCTGGTCGGCATCCTGGGCAACAACGGCCCGATACAGCCCACGGGCTCCACCAAGGCAGCGCAGTTCATCCAGCTGTGTGACCAGACCGGCACGCCACTGGTTTTTCTGCAGAACACCACGGGTTATATGGTGGGCTCGGCAGCAGAGCGGGGCGGGGCCATCAAACACGGCAGCAAGATGATCCAGGCCGTGGCCAATGCCAGGGTGCCCAAGTTCACCTTTGTGCTGGGTGGCTCTTATGGCGCGGGCAACTACGGCATGTGTGGCCGCGGCTTCGATCCCCGATTCATCTTTGCCTGGCCCTCGGCGCGCACCGCGGTCATGGGTGGCGCGCAGGCGGCCAAGGTCATGGATATTGTCAACCGCGCCAAGATAGAACGCAGCGGAATGGAGGCCAATGAAGAGGCCCTGGCTGCCATGTCCGACGGCCTGCGCCTGCGGCTGGACAAGGAATCGACCGCGCTGTTTGGTACGGCCCGTCTGTGGGACGACGGCATCATCGATCCGCGTGACACACGTCGCATCCTGGGCCTGGGCCTGGCGCTGGCCGCCGAGGCCGAGCAACGCAAGCTGCATCCCAACACCTTCGGCGTCGCCCGCATGTAACACCCCAACCCACGCCAACAAGAACACCATGAAATTCACCCCCGAGCACGAGCAGATTGCCGACACGGTCCGCAAATTTGTCGCCAAGGAAATCAACCCGCATTTGCCCGCGTGGGAGAAGGCCGGCATTTTCCCCGCGCATGAGTTATTCAAGAAGATGGGCGACCTGGGTCTGTTGGGAATCAAATACCCGACCGAGTTTGGTGGCCTGGGGCTGGACTTCAGCTACTCCATGGTCATGGCCGAGGCGCTGGGTGAATGCAATGCCGGCGGTGTGCCCATGGCCATTGGTGTGCAGACCGATATGTGCACACCGGCACTGGCCCGATTTGGCAGCGACGCCCTGCGCCACGAATTCCTGGCGCCCAGCATAACCGGCGACATGGTGGGTTGTGTGGGCGTCAGCGAGGCCGGTGGCGGCTCGGACGTGGCGGCGCTGAAGACCACGGCGCGCAAGGATGGAGATGACTACATCATCAACGGCTCCAAGATGTGGATCACCAACGGCATGCAGGCCGACTGGTGCTGCCTGCTGGCCAACACGTCCGAAGGCGCGGCGCACAAGAACAAATCCATGATCGTGGTGCCGCTGAACAGCCCGGGCGTGACCCGCCAGAAGATCGAAAAGATTGGCATGCATTCCAGCGACACGGCCCAGCTGTTTTTCGACAACGTGCGGGTGCCGCAGAAGAACCTGATCGGCCAGGAAGGCATGGGCTTCATGCTGCAGATGTTGCAGTTCCAGGAAGAGCGGCTCTACGGCGCGGCCGGTTGCCTGCGTTCGCTGGACCGGCTCATCGACCAGACCATTGACTACACCCGCCAGCGCCAGACCTTTGGCAAACCCATTCTGCACAACCAGGTTGTGCACTTCCGCCTGGCCGAGCTGCGTACCGAAGTGGAAGCGCTGCGTGCGTTGACGTATCGCGCGGTGGAGCAGTACGTGGGTGGCAAGGATGTGACCCGGCTGGCATCGATGGCCAAACTCAAGGCCGGGCGCTTGAGCCGCGAGGTGGCCGACAGCTGCCTGCAGTACTGGGGTGGCATGGGCTTTACCGCCGACAACCCGATTGCACAGTCGTACCGCGATGGCCGTTTGATCTCTATTGGCGGCGGTGCCGACGAGATCATGCTGGGCATCATCTGCAAGTTTGAAGGCACCTTGCCAGGAAAAGCCTGATGGCGGATGCTATGAATTTCGAAGCGATACAGGTAGAGCGGACGGGGGCTACCGTGCATATTTGCTTAAGCCGTCCGGCGTCACGCAATGCCATGTCGCTGCAAATGGTGGCGGAACTGCGCCAGGTTTTGCTGGACGCGGAGGCCACGGCTGGCACGCCCGGTGCGGCGCGGGTCGTTGTGCTGCGTGGTGCCGGTGGGCATTTCAGCGCCGGTGCGGATTTGAAGGATATGGCCGCGGCCCGCATGCGCGCCATGCAGTCACCCACCGACGGGACAGACCCCGTCGCAGAAGTCAACGCGGCGTTTGGCGAATTGTGTGTGGCGTATGCGCGCACACCGCTGGCCGTGGTCGCGGTGCTGGAAGGCACGGTCATGGGCGGCGGTTTTGGCCTGGCCTGCGTGGCCGATGTGGTCATTGCCAGTGAGACCGCTAACTTCCGCTTGCCCGAAACGTCGCTGGGTGTGGTGCCGGCGCAGATCGCACCGTTCCTGGTGGAGCGCCTGGGTTATTCGCAGGCCAAACGCCTGGCCGTTACCGGTGGGCGGCTGGATGCTGCGGCTGCGTTGCGTTTGGGGCTGGTGCACACCGTGGTCGACACCGCAGACCTGCAGACCGAACTGGACAAGGTTCTGGCCGACGTTCTGGCCTGCGCGCCGGGCGCACTGGCCGCCACAAAGGCGCTGATGGCCCAGGCCCGTCTGCGCGAGCCGCAAGACCTGGTGCAAGCCGCCGCCGCCATCTTCTCCCGCGCTGCCCAGGGCCCTGAGGGGCTGGAGGGCATAGCAGCCTTTATGCAAAAGCGCAAACCACAGTGGGCCATGCCATGACGTTCTCGAAAATTCTGATTGCCAACCGCGGGGAGATCGCCTGCCGGGTCATCCGCACGGCGCGTATCCTGGGCTACCGCACGGTGGCCGTGTTCAGCGATGCCGACCGCAACGCGCCCCATGTGGCGCTGGCGGACGAGGCCGTGCACATTGGCGCATCACCGGCAGCGGAGTCGTATTTGCGCATCGATGCCATTCTGGAAGCAGCGCGCAAAACCGGTGCGGATGCCGTGCATCCTGGCTATGGTTTTTTGAGCGAGAACGCCGGGTTTGCCCAGGCCTGTGTCGACGCCGGTCTGGTCTTCATCGGCCCGCCTGCCGCCGCCATTGAGGCCATGGGTGACAAGGCCCTGGCCAAGCGCCGCATGCTGGATGCGGGCGTGCCTTGCGCGCCGGGTTATCTGGGAGGGGGTCAGAGCGACGCGGTGTTGACAGCAGAGGCGGAGAAGTTGGGTTACCCGCTGCTGGTCAAGGCAGTGGCAGGCGGTGGCGGGCGGGGCATGCGCCTGGTGCGCTCCACCGCCGAATTACAGCCTGCCATCGAAGGCGCGCGGCGCGAAGCCACCAGCGCTTTTGGTGACGGCACGCTGATGCTGGAGCGCCTGATAAACAACGGCCGCCATATCGAAATCCAGGTCTTCGCCGACGCCCATGGCAATGCGGTTTACCTGGGTGAGCGCGACTGCACGGCGCAGCGCCGCCGCCAGAAGGTCATTGAAGAAGCGCCGTCGCCCGTGGTCACACCCGCCATGCGCGAAGCCATGGGCAAGGACGCCGTAGCCGCCGCGTTGGCCGTGGGCTACCGGGGCGCTGGCACGGTGGAGTTCATTGTTGACGACAAGCTGAACCACTATTTTCTGGAGATGAACACGCGCCTGCAGGTGGAGCACCCGGTGACCGAGATGGTCACGGGTTACGACCTGGTGGAATGGCAGTTGCGTGTGGCCGCTGGCGAACCCTTGCCTGCCCGGCAGCAAGACATCAGGTTGAGCGGCCACGCCATTGAGGCCCGTTTGTATGTGGAAGACCCCTACACCGGTTTTGCGCCGCAAACCGGCACCGTGTTGTGGTGGCAACCCGCCAACGCATTGCATGCTGGCGTCCCGAACTGTGGAAACGCGTACGGAGTTCGCGTGGACGACGGCATTGCCCAGGGCGGTGTGGTCTCGCCGTATTACGACCCCATGGTCGCCAAGATCATCGTCCATGGCCGCGACCGGGACGACGCCATTCGCCGCCTGCGTGCAGCCTTGGCCAATACGCCACTGTTGGGTTTGAAAAACAATGGCCGCTTCCTCAGCGATCTGGTGGACCACCCGGCGTTTCGCAATGCCGAGATGACCACCACCTTGATTGACGAATGGCAGGAACAGGGCGAGGCCTTGTTGCAAACGCCTGTTCCTGGTGACGCTGTATGGCGCGTTGCAGCGATGGCCATAGCCATGTGTGCGGGGAGCAGTTGGCGGGCCAACAGTGTGGCGGCGTTCGATTTGAAGCTGCAATGTGGTGAGCTGGTGCGCAACATCCGTGTGGGCACGGACCGCCACGGCGGGGTGGCCCTGACACTGGATGGCGCCACAGTGGATGCCTCGGTGCTGGGCTTTGCCGGTGGCAAGCTGCGTTACGCCGTGGACGGCGTCACCCGCACCGCCATCGCTGTGTTTGCCGGCACCACGCTGCACCTGGCACTGGACGGGCACAGTTATGTGTTCGCCGAGGTTTCACCTTTCCCGGATGCCGATGCACGCAAGGATGCCAGCAGGGCCCGATCGCCGGTGGCCGGCAAGGTCACGCAGGTGCTGGTGGCTGCAGGTGCGGCTGTACAGATCGGCCAACAACTGGTGTGTGTGGAAGCCATGAAGATGGAAATGTGGCTCTGCGCCGAAGCGGCTGGCGTGGTACAGGCCGTGCACACCAAGGTCGGTGAGCAGGTGGAATCGGGTGCGTTGCTGGTGGAACTGGATATCGCTCCAACAAAGAAGGAAACATAAAAATGGAAAAAGCCATATTGACTTGCGCGCTGACCGGCGTGCTGACCAACCCCAAGCAGCACCCGGTGCCCGTCACGCCCGCGCAAATGGCCGCCGAGGCGCGTGACGCCTTCAACGCGGGTGCTTCGGTGATGCACGTGCATGTGCGCAACCAGGACGAGGGCATGGGCCATCTGCCGTCGTGGGATCCGGAGGTCATGGCGTCGGTGGTTGATGCCATCCGCGCAGCCTGCCCCGGCGTCATCATCAACCTGACGACTGGTGTGGTCGGCAAGGACATCTCCGGCCCATTGGCCTGCATACGCCGCGTCAAACCCGAGATTGCCGCATGTAATGCCGGCAGCCTGAATTACCTGAAGATCAAGGAAGACGGTAACTGGGCTTGGCCACCCATGGTCTTTGACAACCCGGTCGCCAAGGTCCAGCAGTTCCTGGATGTGATGGCTGAGTGTGGCACCCACCCCGAGTTTGAATGTTTTGACGTCGGCATCGTCCGCTCGGTGGGCATGTACATCAAGGCCGGCATGCTCAAGCCCGACATGGGCCGTGCGGAATACAACCTGGTCATGGGTGTGGCCTCCGGCATGCCGTGCGATGCCGACCTGCTGGCGCTATTGCCCCAATGGATGGCTACCGACAGCGTCTGGCAGGCCACGCTGATCGGCCGCGCCGAGATCTGGCCGGTGCACCAGAAGACGGCCGACCTGGGCGGCATGTTGCGCACCGGGCTGGAAGACACCTTCTATTTACCCAATGGCGAGCGGGCCAGTGGCAACGGTGCGCTGATTGCCGAATTGGCCCAATGCGCAAAGCGGGCAGGCCGCGCCATCGCCAGCCCGCAAGAAGCACGCAATATGCTGGGTTTGAAAAGCTAAAAGCGGGTGCAAAAACCTGTGCTATAATTTTTTGCTTAGCGGCTGTAGCTCAGTTGGATAGAGTACTTGGCTACGAACCAAGGGGTC
>JAZKDY010000057.1:0-24657 GCA_040387325.1 Pseudomonadota bacterium
ACGATCCACAAAGCCGCTTCATCAACGAACGCAGCCACGCCAACATCCAGAAGGACGGCACCTACAGCGTGATCCCGCGCATGTGGGGCGGTGAAACCACGGCCAGCGAACTGCGCCGCATTGCCGATGTGGTGGACAAGTACAAGATCCCTACGGTCAAGGTGACCGGCGGCCAGCGTATCGATTTGCTGGGTGTCAAGAAAGAAGACCTGCAAAACGTGTGGAAAGACATCGGCATGCCATCCGGCCACGCCTATGCCAAGGCGCTGCGCACGGTCAAGACCTGCGTGGGCAGTGAGTGGTGCCGCATGGGCACACAGGACAGCACCCAAATGGGCAAGGACCTGGAGCGCGCCATGTGGCGCATGTATGCCCCGCACAAGGTCAAGTTCGCCGTGTCGGGCTGCCCGCGCAATTGCGCCGAGTCCGGCATCAAGGATGTGGGCGTCATCGGTGTGGACAGCGGCTGGGAGATGTACATCGCCGGCAACGGCGGTATCAAGACCGAGGTGGCGCACTTTCTGGTCAAGGTCAAGACGGCCGCCGAAGTACTGGAATACACCGGCGCCTTCTGCGAGCTCTACCGCCAGGAGGGCTGGTACCTGGAGCGCACGGTGCACTACGTGAACCGCGTGGGCCTGGACCATGTGAAAAAACGCATCCTGGAAGACCACGAAGGCCGCAAGGCGCTGTGGGAGCAACTGCAGTTTGCGCTGGAAGGCGAGCCTGACCCCTGGTTCGACTTCAAGGAAGCATCTGTCGATACCCGCCAGTTCGCCGCCCTGCCCGTTTGAACCCAAACCGCCACGGGAGCACACCATGAAACCCCTCGTGTTTAACCGCCGTACGCTGCTGCTGGCCACCGCTGGTCTGCCACTGCTGAACGCCCATGCCCAGGTCAGCGACATGGGTGATGCCATAAACAAGGCCGGCCGCCAGCGCATGCTGAGCCAGCGCATGGGCAAGGCCTGGCTGGCACTGGTGCATGGGGTCGAGAAACCCCTGGCCCAGCAGGTGCTGGACAAGTCGCTCGCCCTGTTTGACCGCCAGCTGGTGGAGCTGAAAGCCTTCGCCGCATCCGGCGACATACTGGCCACCTACAACCGGCTGGATGCTTCGTGGAGCACCTACAAGACGGCTCTGGTCGGCAACACCCCCGCGCGTGACAACGCAGCCACCATGCTGCAGCTCAACGCTGGTGTGCTGGCACTGGCCCACCAGGGCACGGTGCAGTTTGAAGCCGTGCAAGGCAAGCCACTGGGCAAACTGGTCAACATCGCCGGGCGCCAGCGCATGCTGAGCCAGCGCATGGCCATGTACTACCTGGCGGCCCGCCTGCCGGTAGAGGCCCCGGTGGCCGCCGCCGAAATCAACAAAGCCAGAGGCGAATTCGTGAATGGCCTGGCCTACCTGCGCCAGGCGCCCGAGACCACTGCGCCGATCCACGACCAACTGCAGCTGGCAGACGCCCAATGGGTATTCTTTGACGCGGCGCTGAAGCGCAGCACCGCCGGTGACGCAGGCTCCACCCGCGCCTTGACCGAAATCTTCACCGCCAGCGAGAACCTGCTGTCGGTGATGGACCGGGTGACCGGCCTGTACTCGGCCCTGAAGACCTGATCCATATGAAAAACCAGGCTGTAGCCCCCGTGAAATATAAACCTACCGCTACAAAAGGAATAGCAAAATGAGTGAATGGACCCCAATTTGCCGCGTGGACGACATCCCCGTACTGGGTGCACGGCGCGTCGCCCGCAGCCAGGGCCTGGATGTGGCCGTGTTCCGCAACGATACAAACGAAGTCTTTGCGCTGCTGGACCGCTGCCCCCACAAGGGCGGACCTCTGAGCCAGGGCATTGTGTTTGGCACCAGCGTGGCCTGCCCGCTGCACAACTGGACCATTGGCCTGTGTGACGGCCAGGCATCCGCACCCGACGAAGGCTGCACACCCAAGTTTGCGGTGCAGGTAGTAGACGGCCAGGTTTCGCTGAAGGCTGCGGAACTGGCGGGCCATGCAACCGACCTGACGCGGCCCATCGCCGGCCCCGTCTGCAAGCAAACAGCTGCCAGCACCTGAATACGACAACCCCCTCAGCGCCATCCGCAGCACCCATGACGGTCACACAAGAAACCAAATCAACCTGCCCTTATTGCGGTGTGGGCTGTGGCGTCATCATTGAATCGGCCGGCAGTCAGATCACCGGCGTGCGGGGCGACCCGGACCACCCCGCCAACTATGGCCGGCTGTGCACCAAGGGCTCCACGCTGCACCTGACCGCCAGCGCGGCGGTGACCATGCAGACGCGGCTGCTGCAACCCATGCAGCGGCTCACGCGCGGCGGCGCACCCCAGGCCGTGGGTTGGGATGCGGCCTTGACCCGCGCCGCCGAAGGTTTTGCCCGCACCATCCGCGAGCATGGGCCGGACGCCGTGGGTTTTTATATTTCGGGCCAGTTGCTGACCGAGGACTATTACGTCTTCAACAAGCTGGCCAAGGGCCTGATCGGCACCAACAACATCGACACCAACTCGCGCCTTTGCATGAGCAGCGCGGTGGCCGGCTACAAACAGACCCTGGGGGCCGATGCGCCGCCCGCCTGTTATGACGATGTCAACCACGCGCAGTGCATCTTCATCACCGGCTCAAACACGGCTTTTGCCCACCCCATATTGTTCCGCCGCATCGAGGACGCCAAGAAGGCGAACCCGGGGCTGAAGATCATCGTCTGTGACCCGCGTGCTACCGACACGGCCAGCATTGCCGACCTGCATTTGCCCCTACAGCCCGGCACCGACGTCATGCTGTTCAACGGCATGCTGCACCTGATGGCCTGGGAAGGCTGGCTGGACCAGGCCTACATCGACCAACACACGGCTGGGTTCGATGCGCTCAAGGCCACCGTGCGCGACTACACGCCCGATGTGGTGGCACAGGCCTGCGGCATCACCAAGGATGCGCTGCTGCAGGCCACCCGCCTGTTTGCCGGTGTGCAGCGCAGCGGCGCACGCACGCCCACGCTGAGCCTGTATTGCCAGGGCCTGAACCAGAGCAGCAGCGGCACGGCCAAAAACGCCGCCTTGATCAACCTGCACCTGGCCACCGGCCAGATCGGCAAACCGGGTGCCGGCCCCTTCTCACTGACCGGCCAACCCAACGCCATGGGCGGGCGCGAAGTGGGTGGCCTGGCCAACCTGATCAGCGCCCACCGCGACATGGCCAACCCCGCGCACCGCGCCGAGGTGGCCACGCTGTGGGGCCTGCCATCGGTGCCCGACAAGCCGGGCAAGACGGCGGTAGAAATGTTCCAGGCCGCGGCCGATGGTGAAATCAAGGCCCTGTGGATAGCCTGCACCAACCCGGCCCAGAGCATGCCCGACCAGGCCACCGTGCGCCGTGCACTGGAGCGGGCCGAACTGGTCATCGTGCAAGAGGCCTTCTCCACCACCGCCACCTGCCGGTATGCCGACCTGCTGCTGCCCGCCACCACCTGGGGCGAAAAAGAAGGCACGGTCACCAACAGTGAACGCCGCATCAGCCGCGTGCGGGCCGCCGTGCCCGCACCGGGTCCACTGGACAACGGGCCGCGCCATGACTGGTCCATTGCGGTGGACTTTGCCCACCGCCTGGAGGCCCTGCTGGCGCCATCCAGACCCACGCTGTTTCCCTACCCCACACCCGAATCGGTGTGGAACGAACACCGTGAATCCACGCGCGGCCGCGATCTGGATATCACCGGTATGTCCTACGCCATGCTGGACGCGCGGGGAGCACAACAGTGGCCACTGCCCGCGGGCCAGACCACGGGCAAGGTGCGGCTGTACGAAGACGGCATCTTCCCCACCGCGGACGGCAAGGCCAAGTTTGTCAACACCGAATACAAAGCGGTTGCCGAGCCGCGCGAGGCGCGTTACCCCCTGTCGCTGACCACCGGGCGCCTGCGCGACCAGTGGCACGGCATGAGCCGCACCGGCACGCTGGGCCGCCTGTTTGGCCATGTGGCCGAGCCCTGCATCGAGATGAACGCGCAGGACATGGAGCGCCGCCAGCTGAAAGACGGCGACCTGGTCCATGTCACCGGCAAACGCGGCTCCATCGTCGTGCCTGTTGTGGCCAGTGCCTCCCTGGCACCGCAGCAAACCTTTATCGCCATGCACTGGGGTGAAGAGTTTTTGAGCGGAGCCAGCACCACCGGCGAACGGCTGGCTGGCGTCAACGCATTAACCAGCCCGGCCTACTGCCCTACATCCAAACAACCCGAGTTCAAACACGCCGCCGTCAAGGTGCTGAAGGCCGAGCTGCCGTGGTCGCTGTTGGGCATTGCCTGGCTGCCCGACGATGCGGCGCTGCAGGCGCGTGAAGAACTCAAGGAGCTGATGGGCCAATTTGCCTTCGCCAGCTGCACACCTTTCGGCCGCGAGCGCAGCGGCCTGCTGTTCCGCGCCGCCGCCTACGACACGCCGGACGACGCCGTGCTGGCCCGCATCGAAACCCTGCTGGGCATGGGCGGCGCCCACGTGCTGCGTTACGCCGACAAAAAGCGTGGCCAGCGCCGCGCCGTGCAGCTGGTGCCGGTGGCTGGTGCGGGTGATACCAAAGGTGAGACCCGGCTCAACGCCTTTTTGCTAGCCGGTGACACCAGCGCACAGAGCTGGATCAAGACCCTGCTGCAGGATGAGTTGCCCGCGCAAACCTATGGCCGCACGCTGCTGGTGCCTGGCGCCAAGGCCCCGGTAGCAGTGCAGTCACGCGGCAAACAGGTATGCACCTGCTTCAATGTGACCGATGCCGACATAACCACCCAGCTGGCCCAGTGCAAGGGCAACGAAGACCAACGCCTGGCGCAACTGCAGGGCGCGCTGAAGTGCGGCACCAACTGCGGATCGTGCCTGCCCGAGGTCAAACGCATGGTGCGGCTGTCCATGCCGACCAGCTCTGGCGTCCCAGCATTGCAGCCCTGACCAGCCCGTTTTAGCTAATAACCCAAAGTTATCAAGCCTGCGGGACAATGCGGCATGGGCATAGCACACTACATCAAGGAAATCGGCCGCGGCAGCCAGGGCGCCCGGCCGTTGAACCGCGAGCAGGCGGCCGACCTGTTCGGCCAGGTGCTGGACGGCGCAGTGACCGATCTGGAGGTAGGCGCCTTCTGCCTGGCCATGCGTATCAAGGGTGAAACCGCGCAGGAGATGGCGGGTTTTCTGGATGCCACGCACCAGCGCCTGCACCGCCTGCCAGCCAGCACCGGGCGGCCCACCATCGTCATCCCCAGCTACAACGGCGCACGCAAGCTGCCCGTGCTCACCCCCCTGCTGGCACTGCTGCTGGCGCGCGAAGGCCTGCCCGTGCTGGTGCATGGCACGGCCACCGAATCGCGCAGGGTCTATACGTCAGAAGTGCTGCTAGCCCTCGCCATTCCTACCCAGGAAGCTATTGAATCCATAGCACCCGGCACGGTCGCCTTTGTACCCACGGCCCTGCTGCACGGCGGCCTGCAGCGCCTGCTGGACGTGCGCCGCGTGGTTGGCCTGCGCAACCCGGCGCACAGTCTGGTCAAGCTGATGAGCCCGGTCCAGGGCAAGAGCCTGCTCATCAGCAGCTACACCCACCCCGAATACGCCATCTCCATGGCCGAAACCCTGGCGGTGATGGGTGGCAACGCCCTGCTGCTGCGCGGGACCGAAGGCGAGGCCGTTGCCGACCCCAGGCGTACACCCAAGATGCAGGGCTTTATCAACGGCGAAGTGGTGGACCAGCAGGCCCACCAGGATGGCACGCTGACCACCCTGCCCGAACTGCCGTCCGGCCTGGACGCCGCCAGCACCGCCGCCTATATTCGCAGTGTGATGGACGGAGCGCAGCCCGTGCCCACACCGATTGCCCAGCAAGTGGCCCACATCTTGCATCTGGTGGATTCACTATGAAATACGATCTTTCCAGCAACAGCGCACGCGGACACGTCACCCTGGTCGGCGCCGGCCCGGGCGACCCCGAGCTGCTGACACTCAAGGCCCTGAAGGCCATCCAGCAGGCCACTGTGGTGCTGGTCGATGACCTGGTCAACGAGGCCATCGTCGCTTTTGCGCCCCCAACGGCCCGCATCGTCTACGTGGGCAAGCGTGGTGGTTGCAAATCCACACCCCAGTCCTTTATTGAAAAGCTGATGGTCACCGCCGCGCTGGAGGGTGAGAACGTGGTCCGCCTCAAAGGTGGCGACCCCTTCATCTTTGGCCGTGGTGGTGAAGAGATGGAAGCCCTGCAGGCAGCCGGCGTACGCGTCAGCGTCGTCAACGGCATCACCGCCGGCATTGCTGCCGTGTCGTCCCTGGGCGTGCCGCTGACCCACCGCGAATACGCACATGGCGTGGTGTTTGTCACCGGCCATGCCAAGCCCGGATCGGCCGGCACCGACTGGCGCGCCCTCTCCGCCACCGCCCAGCAGGCACGCCTGACCCTGGTCGTCTACATGGGTGTCAGTGGCGCGGCCACCATCCAGAACGAATTGCTGCATGGCCTGCACGCCGATACACCGGTCGCCATCATCCAGAACGCCAGCCTGCCCACCCAGCGCCACGCCGTATGCACACTCGCCACGCTGGAGAGCACCATAACCCGCGAACAACTGGCCAGCCCCAGTGTGATTGTTGTGGGTGATGTGCTGCAGGGTCTGTTGGCTGCTGGCCTGCAAACCAACGACGCCGCCCCACACACCCGCGCGGCCTGATCCGGCGTTTCACCGGTGTTGACCGGGCCGCATGGCCCCAGCCCCGCAGCAGGGCAGCGTCTAAACTTGGGCCATGCATAGTTTTGACGTTGTGATTGTTGGCGCGGGCGCTGCCGGCCTGTTTTGCGCCGGCGTGGCCGGCCAGTTGGGCCTGACGGTTCTGGTGGTTGACCACAGCGAAAAGGTGGCGGACAAGATCCGCATCTCGGGCGGCGGCCGCTGCAACTTCACCAACCGCGACGTGGGGCCCAACAACTTCATCAGCGACAACCCGCGCTTTTGCCGCTCGGCCCTGTCACGTTACCCATCGCGCAACTTCATCACGCTGGTCGAAAAACACGGCATCGCCTTCCACGAAAAACACAAGGGCCAACTGTTTTGCGACCACTCGGCTGATGACATCATCCAGATGCTGCTGGCCGAATGCGCAGCGTCAGGCAATGTCACCCGCTGGCAGCCCTGCAGCGTATCGTCCATACGATTTTCTGCCTCCAGCCCCCGCGGAATAAGCACAAGTAGCTATGAAATTGATAGTACCCGCGGGACCATCCATTGCGGCGCCATCGTCATCGCCACCGGCGGCCTGTCCATCCCCAAGATGGGCGCCACCGATTTTGGCTACCGCGTTGCCAAGCAGTTTGACCTGCCTTTGGTCACGCCGCGTCCGGCCCTGGTGCCGCTGACGTTTGACGAAGCGGCCTGGGCGCCGTTTGCGCAGTTGTCCGGCCTGTCACTGCCGGTGAAGATAGAGACCGGGAGCAAGAAGGAACGCACGGCCTTTCTGGAAGACCTGTTGTTCACCCACCGCGGCATCAGCGGCCCTGGCGTGTTGCAGATATCCAGTTACTGGCAGCCCGGCACAACAATACGCCTGAACCTGGCACCCGACACCGATGTGGCCGAATGGCTGACCCACGCCAAGGCCACATCGCGCAAGCTGATAGCCAACGAGCTGGCTGCCCTGGTGCCTTCGCGCCTGGCCGACACCTGGGTAGCCCAAGGTGCCACGCTGGGCCACAACTGGACGCGCCCGATCAACGAGGCGTCCGACAAAGCACTGGCCGTGTTGGGTGAACGCCTGAGCCAGTGGGAACTGTCACCCACCGGTACCGAAGGCTACAAGAAGGCCGAGGTGACGGCCGGTGGTGTGGACACGCGCAACCTGTCCTCCCAGACCATGGAGTCCAAACAGCCCGGCCTGTATTTCATCGGCGAGGTGGTGGACGTAACCGGCTGGCTGGGCGGCTACAACTTCCAGTGGGCCTGGGCGAGCGGGTTTGCCTGTGCGCAGGGGCTGGCGGCGAAGTTGCTGGGCTGAGGAGGAGATGCCACCATGCTGGTCCGTGAACATACCGCTGAAGACATCGCATCCATCCACAGGTTCCTGAACGAACACGGCTGGGCACACCGTATCGGCAGCGTCGAGCAATTTGCCTCTCTGTTGCGCAATAGCCAACGCACCGCTATGGCCGTAGAAGGCTCCACCATCGTGGGGTTTGCGCGTGGCATTACTGACGGCATATCCAACGGCTATCTCTCCATGGTCGCAGTGTCCCCCGCCTGCAGACGCCAGGGGATTGGCAGCGCCCTGGTGCAGCACATCGTGGGTGATGCCCCAGGCATTACATGGGTGCTGCGCGCCGGAAGAGACGGCGCACCCGAATTTTTTGCCAAACTGGGGTTTGTCAACTCGTCTGTCGCGATGGAGCGTCGGCGCGCTTAGATCACAAACACACATGCACCTACTCCTGGTTCGCCACGGCCAAACGCGGTTCAATGCGGAGCATCGCTACCTCGGAGCCCTGGACCCGGAACTCAACGCTATGGGTATCCTGCAAGCGACTGCCTTGCGCGCCGTTCTGCCCGACAACCTTGATGCGGTCGTCTGCTCACCGTTGCGCCGCGCACGCCAAACGGCAGACACCATCTGCCAAGACTCCGGCTTGCTGCCGTCGGTAAACACTGCATTCCGCGAGCGCCATGTGGGCGTCTTTGAAGGGCTGACCCAAATGGAAGCGCAGACGCGGTTTCCCGACCTGTGGGGGCAGAACGTCACACGCCAATGGCACGCCGCCCCCACCGGCGGAGAAACCATTGCCGAGGTGGTTGAACGCGTCACCGCAGGTCTGCGCGGCTTGTCTGAACAACACCGGGGCAAGACCGTTGCACTGGTGGCACATGGCTTTGTCGCCAAGGTTATCCGTGCCGTCGCGCAAGCCGGTTTCGACGACTTCTTTGAATGGCAGTTGGCGAACGGTGCGGTGCATGCAATTTCGCTACCCGCGACAGATGCAGCATGGCTTGCCAAGGCACTGCCGCCATTACCTCAGGCGTAAAGCCCAAAGCGCTTGCTAGCCTGCAATAGTGTTTACAGTCACACACCATGCACATACGTGAAGCCACTCTCCCCGATCTGGACGCCATTGCCAACCTGCACGCGCACAGTTGGCGTATGGCCTACCGCGGCATGCTCAGCGATGCCTACCTGGATGGTGATCTGGTGGCCGAACGCAGGGCTTTATGGCACCAGCGGCTTACCAGCCCCGCTGCAAACCAGTACATCGCTGTGTTGGAAGGTGACAACCAGACGATTGTGGGTCTGGCCTGCGCATTTGGCGACCACGACGCGCGCTGGGGCACGCTGCTGGAGAACCTGCATGTGGCGCCAGGGCACAAGGGTGCAGGCCTGGGCGCACAGCTGGTGCAGCACATTGCGCAGTGGTCCTCCCGACTCCACACGGCTGAGACCCTGCATCTCTGGGTGCTGGCGCCGAACGTTGCGGCACAGGGCTTCTACAAACACATGGGCGCCAGCGCCGTTGAGCAATCGGAGTGGGATGCGCCCGATGGCAACCGTGTGTCCGAATTGCGGTTTGCATGGCCCAGCATGACCACACTGTTGCGTCCCATGCCATGACCAGCACCAAGGTATCTGCCGCCATGCACCACCTCATCTCTGCCATGCTGGTGATCGTTGGCATCATCCATTTGCTGCCACTGTCCGGCGTGCTAGGAGCGGAACGTTTGGCTTCTCTCTATGGCCTGGCCTTCACTGAGCCCAACCTGGCCGTTCTGATGCGCCACCGTGCAGTGCTCTTCGGTTTGCTGGGTGTGTGTCTGGTGTATGCGGCCTTTCAACCCAGGCTGCAGACGCTTGCCTTCGTGGCCGGCTTTGCCAGCGTCCTGTCTTTTCTGTGGTTGGCGTGGTCGGTTGGTGGCTATAACCCGCAATTGGCACGTGTCGTTCTGGCGGATGCCGTGGCCTTGGTCTGCCTGGTCATAGGAGGGGCTTTGCACGCCTACCAGTGCGTGCCAAAATCCGGTGTGTAGGAGACACACACACCATGTTTGCAACCAACGCTTTTCGCCACGCCACGCTTGCGACGCTGCTGCTGTGTTGTGCGGCGGGGTCGGCCCAGGCGGCTTCCAGCTGCAAGGCGTCCGCCTTGAACGCTCCGGGCTACGCACAGGCCATAGAGTCGGTGCGATCATTGCCCGAGCTCGCCACCTGGTCCCGAACCCACACATTCCCCGTTGCATTTGGCGAGTCTTTTGACAAGCAGGAGCGGCTGGCGGGTCGCTGCTACTGGTCTGTATCGGTCTACGCCAACCGCCCCGAGCGCCTGGAGCTGTGGCACACCTTCTATGTGGAAGCCGAGGGCAAGCGCCTGCTGGTACAGGACCCGGTTTCGGGAGCGGCCATTTCGCTGCAGAAATGGCGCTCCAAGGGAGACAAGTCGCGCATGGCTTGAGTCGGGCACTGTGCCGGACGCCACACTCAGCATCTTGTTACGAGTTTGTGGGCCCGATGCACGAAACTAGTGCCCTAGAATGCGAAGCTCAATGATCGACTTCCTCGGTCGGTGGTGATCCGCGGGTGTTTTCCAGATATAGGACACATGATTGAATTGCCGATTAGCGTAGCAGCACCAACCGTAAGCCACGGGGATGCATTGGCCGACGGGACCCGATTGGGGGAGTTCGAGATCCGTGGCCTGATCGGGGTTGGTGGATTTGGCATGGTTTACAAGGCCTATGACCATTCCCTGCAGCGGGATGTGGCCATCAAGGAATACATGCCTACGGCCCTGGCCGGCCGCGCAGACGGTGGTTTGCATATTTCGGTCCGAACCTCCAACGACCACGAAACATTCCAGAAAGGCCTACGGTCCTTTGTGGCCGAGGCGCGCCTGCTGGCCAAGTTTGAGCATCCGTCCCTCGTCCGTGTGTTCCGGTTCTGGGAGGCCAACGACACGGCCTACATGGTCATGCCACTGTACCGTGGCATGACACTCAAGCAGGCCCGCCAGTGCATGCGACTGCCCCCCACCGAAGCCTGGTTGCGCAAGGTGCTGTGGTGCATTTTGGGCGCGCTCAAGGTTCTGCACCGCGGCACGGCCCTGCACCGTGACGTGTCGCCTGACAACATCTTTTTACAGGACAGCGGCCCACCGGTGCTGCTGGACCTGGGCGCAGCGCGGCTGGCCATCGGCGACAACGCCAAGCAGCACACTGCCATTCTCAAGGTCAACTACGCGCCTATTGAGCAGTATGCCGATAGCCAGGGCTTGCCGCAGGGACCCTGGACAGACTTGTATGCTCTGGCTGCCGTGGTACACGGCCAGTTGTGCAATGAGCCACCCCTGCCTGCCATGATCCGCGTGGTGAACGACAAGATGCCGCCCTTTGGCAATGTTGTCAAAACAGTGGCGTCAGAATTTGGCCAGGGTTACTCCGAGCAATTCACCCAGGGCATCACCTGGGCCCTGAGCATCCAGCCGCAAGACCGACCCCAGTCGGTTCGGGAATTCGCACGCAGCCTGGGATTGGTTACTCCGCACGGCATGTCTTCCTTCGATTGGCGTGCCGAACTGGGCCCCGCCTGTTTGCCCACCGGTAACCTGCCGCCCAAGGCCGCTGAACACTCCGCTGTCGCGGAAAAGACCCGTCCAAGTACCTCCAACCCCGATTACGCACCTACACAATTCATAGACGCCGATGACGACTCAGACGAATCGGCCACCGTGATTGCCAATTGGGGGCCGGACAGTAGGCCTGGTCAGGATACAGAAGCCCCCTCGGAGCGCAGACACCGGTCCCGCGAACCGATGAGCATGCCGGCTGCTGCAGAGAGCCATTCCACCGCACGGCGCAAAAAACCTTCTCGCAGCGCGACCAAACGTGCAGCGGCAACGCGACGGCTCCGGCCCGCCGTCGTATGGGTGCTGGTTGCGTCGCTGGTGTTGCTGACGGTGGTGGCCGCGGCTTGGGGATGGCGCAACTGGTCCGCCAAGAACAAGGCCATGGCACCCACCGCCGTAGTACAGCCCGAAGAAACCATTCTGGAAACCACTGCAGCTCCGCCTTTGATGGCCAGCAGCGAGCCCTCGGCCAAGATTGAACCGATTGAAACGGTCATAGAAAGCAGTACGCCGTCCCGCCCGGCATCGGCCACCGTGGATAACAAAACGACAAAAGCCCAGGAGCGAGCCCGTAGCGCCGCATCGAAACCTGCCAGGCAAGAAGCGCCCCGCACCCCCACAGTGACTGAAACCGCCAGTGCACCAGCGCCGGCGGTTGCAGCCGCGCCTGCTGCCGAGCCCAAACCAGCGCCACCAGTGGTGACACCTGAAAAACTGTGTTCGGACGCCAATTTCCTGTCACGCCCCATGTGTATGTTCCGCGCCTGCCAGCGGCCGGATTTGTCCGGAACGGCGACCTGCGTCGAACTGCAAAAGAACTTGCAACGCAGCAAGGAAAACGATAACAGCGAAAGCAGCAAGTTCTAACGCGGCGCTGACAGCCAACGGCAATGGCGCAGCGTCTGCGCGCCAGCAAGTGGACAAAAGTTTGCAACGGTGGCATACCTGTCCTCTACAACAAGGAACTGTATGAAACCCTTCTCCATGATCCGCGAGTTCCATCTGGCCGACTGGTTTACGCTTGGCAACGCCGTGTGTGGCATAGGTTCGATCTTCTCCACGATGACCTACGTGTTGAGCGACGACATCAAACACGTTTACTATGCGGCGGCACTCGTATTCGCTGCGCTGGTGTTTGACGTGCTGGATGGCCGCATTGCCCGCTGGCGCAACAAGTCCTCGGCCATGGGCCGCGAGCTGGATTCGCTGGCGGACATCATCTCGTTTGGCGTGGCACCGGCCATATTGGCCTATGGCTGTGGCATGCGTGGCCTCTACGACCGCGTATTGCTGGCCTATTTTGTGGCCTGCGGTGTATCGCGCCTGGCCCGCTACAACATCACCGCCGAGGAAATATCACAGGGCACGGGCAAGGTCACCTACTTTGAAGGCACACCCATACCCACCTCCTTCCTGCTGGTGATACTGCTGGCCATTGCAGCCGCCTATGGCGCGGTGGGACAAAACCTGTGGTTTGGCGCCATGACCGTTGCCGGTTTTACGCTGCACCCCTTAGCCTTGCTATTTGGCGTATCCGGATCTTTGATGATCAGCCGGATTCGTATCCCGAAACCTTGATCGACCAAATCCCAGATGCACATATCCCATCGTTTGTTCACGCTGATCTTGGCGGCCATTCCATGCGCAACGCTGGCCGATGTGAGCCCAGCTACGAAGCCAGATGGCACGTCGATAGAGATAGTCGCAAGTTTCCCAGCCGGAGTGGGCCCGTTTCCAGCACTCGTCCTGGCCCCGGGCCAGGGCTACCACATGCGCATGCCCGCAATGGAACAAACAACCGCGCAACTGCTTGCACAGGGTATTGCGGTCTATCGTTTCAATTGGAAGTACTTCACCGAAGATCCCAAGTCCGGTAAACCCTCGGCGGGGTTCGCCAACGAACTGGAAAATTTGCAAACCGTGCTGAAGATAGCCCGGGCGGAGCCTCGTGTTGCCCAAAACCAACTGTCGGTTGGTGGGAAGTCACTGGGGTCCCTCGTTGCATGGAGGGCGATGGTTTTGGACAAAACACTGCGATCCGGTGTCTTTTTGACACCAGTTTGCAGCAGGGTGACCGAAGGACAGGCACAGGTGAAAGACTTTACCGACGAAAACTACCCAGGCATTGCCACCGAGTCACGTGCCCTGCTCTTTGTTGCAGGAGACCGAGACCCACTTTGCTCCACCTCCGTGCTGTACAGCTTCGCGGCAAAAGGAACAGGCAATACACGCGTGGCCATCGTGGGAGGCGACCATGGATTTGCCGACAAGACCTTGATCGGACCCGCATTCGACGCTGCGCACAACCGCAATGTGAACCTGGTGGCACTGATCAGCGCCGGTTTCGTAGTAGAAAAAACTGCTGACTAAAAAGATTCCATGCCACTGCACATCGAAACCCCGCTCCTCCAATCCCGCCAACTGAGCCAGTTATCGGGCCGCCCCGTCTGGCTCAAGATGGATGCCCTGCAAGCACCCGGCTCGTTCAAGATCCGTGGCGTGGGTCATGCCTGCACCCAGCATGTCAGCCGGGGCGCACGCCGGCTGGTGTCATCGTCAGGCGGGAACGCAGGCCTTGCCGTGGCCTATGCCGGCCGCACCATGGATGTGCCGGTGACGGTTGTAGTGCCGCAAACGACCTCGGAGCGCGCCAAAGAATTGCTGAAACTGGAAGATGCAGAGGTGATCGTGCATGGTGCCAGTTGGCAAGAGGCGAATGAACTGGCTTTGTCCATGGTCGGACCGACGGACGCATTCCTCCATCCCTTTGATGACCCCTTGTTGTGGCGGGGGCACGCTACCGTCATCGACGAGGTGGCCCGTGCTGGGCTGAAGCCCGACGCCGTTGTGCTGTCGGTCGGCGGTGGCGGTTTGCTGTCCGGCGTGGCCGAGGGCCTGCACCGCAACGGCTGGGGCAACATCCCCATCATTGCCGTAGAGACCGAGGGCGCGGCCTCCTTCCATGCTGCGGCAAAGGCCGGGCATGCGGTTCAGTTGGACCAGATCAGCAGCATCGCTACATCCCTTGGGGCCAAGCGGGTGTGTGAACAGGCGGTGAAATGGTCGAAAGAGCACACCATCGAGAGCGTTTTGGTGTCGGACAAAAGTGCGGTTGGTGCCTGTGAACGGTTCCTGGCCGATCACCGGGTGTTGGTGGAGCCTGCGTGTGGCGCCAGCCTGGCGCTGGCCTACGAAAATTCTCCAGCGTTGCAGCGCTTTGACACGGTATTGGTCATCGTATGCGGGGGCGCGACCGCGACGGTTGAACAACTGCAGCAGTGGGCCAAGGCCTTATAACTTTTCAGACTCACCCTGGCGCGGTTGCCACTTCATCAACCGCCGCTCCAGCTTGCCAACGGCGCTGTCCAGCAGAAGCGCGCAGGCGGTCAATACCACGATGCCGGCAAAGACCGTGTTGACATCAAAGGTACCCTCCGCCTGGAGGATCAGGTAACCGACACCGCGGGCCGACCCTAGATACTCCCCCACCACCGAGCCGACGAAGGCCAGCCCCACCGACGTGTGCAGGCTGGAGAACACCCAGGCCATGGCGCTGGGCAGATACACGGTGCGGAGCAGTTGGCGCCGGTTGGCACCCAGCATGCGCGCATTGGCCAGCACCACCGGGCTCACCTCCTTGACACCCTGGTACACATTGAAAAATACGACAAAAAACACCAGCGTGATGGCCAAGGCCACCTTGCTCCAGATGCCCAGCCCAAACCACAGGCCAAAAATAGGCGCCAGGATGACGCGTGGCATGGAGTTGGCCGCCTTGACATAGGGTTCCAGAATGGCACTGGCCATCGGCGACAAAGCCAGCCACAGGCCGCCGGCCAACCCCATCACCGTACCGATGCCAAAGGCCAATAGGGTCTCCAACAGGGTGATGCCCAGGTGGGGGTAAATATCGGCACGACCAGTCAAACCATCGGGAAACAGCAAGCTGGCTCCCTGGCCAAAAGGCAAAAACCAGGACCACAGGCGACCCAAGACCTGAACCGGTTCACCAATAAAAAAGGCCACCTGCTGGTCCCGTGAGGCCCATTGCCACGCCAGCAATACCAGCACCAGCACAGCAACCTGCCAGACGCGCAGATTGGCCTCAGAGGGTTTCAGGGCATCCAGAATCCGCGCCATATTCTCAAGCTGCCTTCTTGAGCTGCTGGGCGTAGGCCTTCAGGACCTCTTCACGCAGCACCGCCCAAATATGCGTGTGGAGCTCAATGGCCCTCGGGTGGACGCGCTGCTCCGCCACATCTCTGGGTCGTGGCAGGTCAATGCCGAACTCGCCTATGGGACGGGTAGCCGGTCCGGCGGACAACACCACGACGCGGTCACTCAAGGCGATGGCTTCATCCAGATCGTGGGTGATGAACAAAACCGCCTTGCGCTTGGCGGCCCAGAGTGCCAGCACCTCGTTTTCCATCAACTGGCGGGTCTGGATATCGAGGGCGCTGAAAGGCTCGTCCATCAAAATGATATCGGGGTCCAGCGCCAGCACCTGGGCCAATGCCGTTCGCTTGCGCATGCCACCGGACAGCTGGTGGGGATAACAATCGGCAAATTCACCCAGGCCCACGCGCTTCAGCCATTCCATCGCCTGTGCCCGGGCCTGGGCATCCGTCAAGCCACGGTACTGCAGGCCCAGCATGACGTTCTGCAGCGCCGTGCTCCAGGGCATCAATGCGTCCGACTGGAACATGTATCCAGCCCGCGTGTTGATACCGGTCAAAGGCTGGCCAAACACGCGTATCTCTCCGCCAGAAGGAGCCAGAAGTCCGGCAGCGATATTCAGCAGCGTGGACTTGCCACAGCCAGTAGGGCCAACCACCGATACAAACTCACCGGCCCGCACCCGCAGCGTGGTCTCCGCCACGGCGGTATAGCGTTGGGCGGTTGCATCACGCGAACGGAAGACGCAAGATACATTGAGAAATTCCAGCGCGTAATCGGTCATGCGGTCGTCGGCAACACACCAAAGCCTCAGGCCTTGAAACGCTCTTTGGCCTTGCGGGCGAAGATGTTGGTGTAGGTCATGGGGAGGTCAATTTTGTCGGTCTTGATCGTTGCATCAAAACTGGCAAGTGTGCGCAAGGCCGTGCGTGCGCCTTCATCGGATATGACGCCGTCCGGCGAGATAGCCTCACGCACTTTGTCAAATGCCGCCAGATAAAGTGCGCGATCCCCCAGCAGATACCCTTCAGGGACGGTCTTGACAATATCGCTGGGGCCTGCGGTTTGCAGCCACTTCAGGCTACGGACTATCGCATTGGTCAATGCCTGCACGGTGTTGGGATTTTTCTGTACAAACTCTACCGGCGCATACAGGCATCCAGCGGGCATGGCACCACCAAAAACATCCACGGTCCCCTTCAGGGTGCGGGTGTCGGCAATGATGCGGATTTCGCCCTTTTGCTCCAGCATGGTCATGACCGGGTCGGTGTTGCTCATGGCATCGATCTGACCCGAGCGAAAGGCCGCCAGCGCACCGGCCGCCGTACCCACGCCAATAAAACTGACGTCGCCTGGCTTGAGGCCCGCACGTGACAGGATCAGATTGGCAACCATATTGGTCGACGAGCCAGGTGCAGAAACCCCTATCTTCTTGCCCCGCAGATCGGCCACCGTCTTGTAGTCCGGCATGGTCTTGGTTGAAATGCCCATGGAGATTTGCGGCGCACGACCCTGCAGTACGAAGGCCTGAAACTTCTGCCCTTTGGACTGGAGGTTGATGGTGTGTTCAAAGGCACCCGACACCACGTCTGCCGAACCACCGACTACCGCCTGCAATGCTCGTGAGCCGCCTGCGAAGTCGCTGATTTCGACCTCCAGCCCCTCGGCCTTGAAATACCCCAGCTGTTCGGCAATGGTCAAGGGCAGGTAGTAAAAAGCAGCCTTCCCACCCACCGCAATGGCGATCTTTGATTTCTCTACCCGGGTCTGGGCCAGCAAGGCTGGCGACGCCAGCGACGCCAGCGACGCCGTCGACAAGGTGGCAACAGTGGCAAAGGCACGTCGGCTCAACGGGGTGTCATGCATGGCGACTCCAGAGGGTGTTTGGCGGATTGTACTGAGCGATGCTCCGCTGACAATCCATGAAATAGACGATGCATGGGTTACCAAACTGGATAAGATCCAGCCAGGAAGGGTGGCCAGCATGTGTGTACTCACTGGAATTCGACCATGACTCCGGAACAGGCAGAGCTGGCCCGACTGCGTGCAATCGTCGAGCGTTGCGGCGAAGGCCTGTTGGTGATCCAGAATGACCAGTTCGTGTTTGCGAACAACCGCGCCACCGAGCTTCTGCAGACCACCCGCGAAGAGATGATGGCCGAAGGCTACCTGTACCGCGTCCACCCGGATGACCGCTCATGGGTGGAAGAACGGCGCAAGCAGCGCCTCGCCGGACAGGAGGTCCCCAGCCGGTATGAGGTTCGGGCCCTGCTGGCCAACGGGGACGTGCGTTGGCTGGACATCGGGGTCACCATGATCCCCTGGGGCGACGCACCTGCAACGCTGACCTACTTCTCCGATGTCACCGAGCGCAAAAGGGCACACGAAGAACTGCAACGCGCATCGTCCGAGCGGGAGGCCATCCTGCACAACGCACTGGTGGGCATTGTTCTGTCGGTGGACCGGCACAACCAGTGGGTCAACGACAAGTTTGCGGACATGGTGGGCTACAGCCGCGAAGAACTGATCGGTGTGCCATCGGCCATGCTGCATCCGGATCGCGAGGTCTGGGCTCAGTTGGGGCGGGAGCAACGTACAGCATTGCTGACGACCAGCACCAGCTCCAGCGTGCGCCAACTCAAACGGCGCAATGGTGAACTGTTCTGGGTGCACATGGAAGGCCAGTGTGTCCACAAGAACGATCCCGATGCGGGTGTCATCTGGACCTTTCTGGACATCACTGAGCGGCTCAAAGCGGAGCATGACACCGTGGCCGCGCTGGAGCAACAAAAGGAACTCAATACGCTGCGTTCCCGTTTTGTTGCCATGACCAGCCACGAGTTCCGCACGCCGCTGTCGACCATCCTGTCGTCCGCGGAGCTGCTCAAGTATTACGACGAGCGCCTGCCCAAAGCCGAAAAACTGGAAATCATCAAGACCATTGAAGACGGCGTGCAGCGCATGAAACGCATGCTGGACCGCGTGCTGCTGCTGGGCAAAGTGGAAGCCCATATGCTGGAATTCCGCCCGCAGGCGGTCAACTTGCTGAAAATTTGTCAGGACTTGGTCGACGACACGCGCACCCAGCACCCACTGTCCCGCAGCGAAATTACGACAAA
This sequence comes from Pseudomonadota bacterium, assembly GCA_040387325.1. Lineage (GTDB taxonomy): Bacteria > Pseudomonadota > Gammaproteobacteria > Burkholderiales > Burkholderiaceae_C > Allorhodoferax. The sequence goes on from JAZKDY010000057.1 coordinate 18,940, forward strand.
CTTCTCTCAGACCCCATCAACCGGCGTTTTTGACGAGAAGTTGTTGCACCATATTTTTGGAAACCTGCTGTCCAACGCACTCAAATATTCGCCACAGGGCGGAAGGGTGGACTTCAGGGTGGCCTCCGACGCTGTGCAGACCGTGTTCGAGGTGTCCGACCACGGAATTGGCATTCCCCAAGACGAAATCCCCCACCTTTTTGAATCGTTTCACCGGGCCAGCAACGTCGGGGACATTCCCGGCACCGGGCTGGGCTTGGCGATTGTCAAGAATTCAGTGGATTTGCATGGTGGAGCCATCAGCGTCACCAGCACGCCCGGCCAGGGCACAACGTTCACGGTGCGCCTTTAAACAAAATCGCTCGCCACCAACTCAAAAACGCTATAATCCAAGGCTTTTCTGGCACTTACTCCCATCGGCCAATACTAGTTAAGCGATAACAGATGGGGGAAATCGCTGAACGTGGCATGTGGGGCTCGATCTCCCCCCGTGACTGGCGGCAGCACTTTTTGGACAACATTACGTAATGACAACCATCCGTGTAAAAGAAAACGAGCCGTTTGACGTCGCCCTGCGTCGCTTCAAGCGCACTATCGAAAAATTGGGTTTGCTGACTGACTTGCGCGCGCGCGAGTTCTATGAGAAGCCCACTGCAGAGCGCAAGCGCAAGAAGGCAGCCGCCGTCAAGCGTAACTACAAGCGCATCCGCAGCATGCAATTGCCCAAGAAGATGTTCTAAAGAACAGCCTTCCGAGGCCAAAAAAGCTCGCTTGGGGACGCTCCAGCGGGCTTTTTTTTATTCCACACAGCTTCACTTTTGCACTCTCTGCCCTTTTCAGGAACCCTGCAATGTCATCACTCAAAGACCAAATCACCGAAGACATGAAAACCGCCATGCGCGCCAAGGACAGCGAGCGCCTGGGCACGATCCGCCTGCTGCTGGCCGCCTGCAAGCAGCGCGAGGTGGATGAGCGTATCGTGCTGGACGACGCCGCGGTGGTGGCCATCGTGGACAAACTGATCAAGCAGCGCAAGGACAGCGTGGAGGCCTTTGTGAAGGCCGAGCGCCAGGAACTGGCCGATAAGGAAACCGCCGAGATCAAGGTCTTGCAGGCGTACCTGCCCCAGCGCCTGAGCGCCGATGAGGTGCTGGCCGAGATCAGGGCCATCGTCACCGAGCTGGGCGCTGAACTCGGTCGTGCAGTGGGCCCCGGCGACATGGGCAAGGTCATGGCGGTGGTCAAGACTCGCCTGGCTGGCAAGGCCGAAATGGGCACCGTCTCGGCTGCGGTCAAGACCGCGCTGGCAGGCTAAAACAAAACGGGGCCTGATAGGCCCCGTCCTTTTGGATCGACAGGTTTTCAGCTCCCGGCCACCTTCATGCGGTTGATCAAGATAGAGCCCACGGTCTTGGCACCGTAGTTGTACACATCCGCGCCTACCGCCTCAATGCCCTTGAGCATGGCCTTCATGTTCCCGGCAATCGTGATTTCATGCACCGGGTAGGCGATGCGCCCCTTCTCCACCCAAAAACCACTGGCCCCGCGCGAATAGTCCCCGGTCACATAGTTCACGCCCTGCCCCATCAGCTCGGTCACAAACAGGCCGGTGCCCAGCTTTTGCAGCATCGCGTCCAGGTCGTCGCCCGCCCGCGTCTGGCGTGAGGTGAAGGTCAGGTTGTGTGAGCCACCTGAATTGCCGGTGGTCTGCATACCCAGCTTGCGTGCCGTATAGCTGCTCAAAAAGTAGCCTTTGACCCGGCCACTCTCAATCACCTGGCGGGGCCGCACGCTGACACCTTCGTCATCAAACGGCGAACTGCCCTTGCCGCGCAGTACAAACGGGTCTTCCTGCATGTCGATGTGTTTGGGCAGGATGATCTTGTCCAGCGAATCCAGCAGGAAGGTGCTCTTGCGGTACATGGCGCCACCGCTCAATGCTTGCACCAGGCCACCGACCAGGCCCGCTGCCAGCGGGGATTCAAACAGCACAGGGCACTCCAGCGTGGCGATCTTGCGCGCCTTGAGGCGGCTCAGGGCCCGCTCGGCCGCGTAACGCCCAATGGCCTGGGGTGATGCCAATGCATCGGGGTGGCGCATCGAGCTGTACCAGCTGTCACGCTGCATGTCCTTGCCTTTGCCGGCAATCGGCGACACCGACATGGAATGGCGCGAACTGGCATAACCACCGCGAAAACCATGGGTGTGGGCACTGAAAAAATGCGACTGCTGGGCCGACACGGCAGCGCCTTCGCTGTTGGTGATCTTCTTGCTGGTAGCCAGGGCCGCCGCTTCGCACTCCAGCGCCAGGCGCATGGCCTCTTCGCTGGTCAAGGCCCAGGGGAAGAACAGATCCAGGTTGCGCTCGCGGTCGGCCACCGGTGCGATGTCTTTCATGTCGGGAAGGCTGGCGAAGCTGTCTTCGGCGGTAAAACGGGCAATGTCGTAGGCTGCGGCCACGGTTTGCGCAATCGCCTCGTCCGAAAAGTCGGATGTACTGGCATTGCCGCGGCGCTGGCCCACGTAGACCGTTACCCCCAGCGACTTGTCGCGGTTACGTTCCACGTTCTCCAGTTCACCATTGCGCACGGAGACGCTCAGGCCACAGCCTTCCGACACCTCCGCCCCTGCGTCGGTGGCGCCCAGCTTTTTGGCATGGGCCAGCGCCTTGTCCACCAAGGTTTCAAAGAAAGGCCGGCTAAAAGCAAAACCACTGTCGGCTGGCTTGGTGGAGGGGGTGCCTTTTGGCAGGGACTGTGGGGGTGTTTGGGGGGTCTTCATAGCGGAGGCTATGATACTTGTCTATATGAGCAAACTTAAAAAAGGCTATTTCGTCAAAGGCAAATTTGTGGCGGAAGGCAGTGAACTGGACCTGGAACTCAAGCGCGAGCTAAAGGGAACAGACGATAAAAGCCGCACCGACCTCAAACGCGAAAGCACCGAGCTGCAAAAGCTGGGGCAAGACCTGTTGACCCTGCGGGCAGAGTTATTGAAACGCCTGGAACTACCCGACAAGCTGATGGAAGCGATCGCGGAATACAAACGCATCACCAACTTCGAAGGCCGCCGCCGCCTCTTGCAGTTCATCGGCAAGCGGATGCGACAGCTGGAGCCCGCAACACTGGACGCCATCCGCATTGCGATTGACGAGCAACACGCCCCCTCTGCCAAAGAGACGCTGGCCCTGCACGCTGCCGAGCAATGGCGCGACCGCCTCATTGCCGACGATGACGCTGTAGGCCAATGGGTCCACATCAACCCCGCGACCGATATTCAACAGCTGCGTGCCCTGGTACGCCAGGCCCGCAAGGACGCCAAGCCCGAGAAACCCGGCGAAGCGGTGCGCCATGGCCGTGCCTACCGCGACATCTTCCAGATCGTGCGCGAATATTTGCTGCATGGCAGCGACGTGCCCGACCCATTGGGCGCCGAGGATGACTTTCCCGACAACCCCGGAGCCGATGCGTGAGTGGTGCTGAGTCCCTGCCTGCGCTCGATGACGTAAAAATCGGCATCGTGTCCATCAGCGACCGTGCCTCCACGGGCGTCTACGAAGACAAAGGCCTGCCCGCCCTGAAAGACTGGCTGGGCCGTGCGCTGCAAAATCCCCTGCAATTCGAAGCCCGCCTGATCCCCGACGAGCAAGCCACCATCAGCACCACGCTGATTGAGCTGGTGGATGCTGGTTGTAGCTTGGTTCTCACCACCGGCGGCACCGGCCCTGCGCTACGCGATGTAACACCCGAGGCCACGCTGGCAGTGGCGCACAAGGAAATGCCGGGTTTTGGTGAACAGATGCGCCAGATCAGCCTGGCGTTTGTGCCAACGGCCATCCTGTCGCGCCAGGTGGCGGTAATCCGCAACAACAGCCTGATCATCAACCTGCCCGGCCAGCCAAAAGCCATTGCCGAGACGCTGGAAGGTTTGAAGGACGCCGAGGGTCAGCAAAAGGTCAACGGCATCTTTGCCGCCGTGCCCTACTGCATCGACCTGATTGGCGGGCCCTATTTGCAAACGGTGGATGCGGTCTGCAAGGCCTTCCGACCCAAAACCGCCATCCGCGCCTTCGCTACTTCCCAACCAGCTGGTTGAGGCGCTCGGCCTCGAAACACTCTTTGCGCGCCGCATCACCCGGCACACAGTCTGGCAGGCAATCGGCGCTATTGCGGCCGGCGGACAAGGTCTCGATCGCCTTCCACAGCAGTGCAATCTGGTGTTCCTGGCCGGAGGCTGAATCGATCAACCCGCGCAGGGCCTGGCTGACCGGATCGTCCTCCTGCGTAATGCCGTAGGCGCTGAACTTGGGTTCGGAATGGGTCACGTCCGCGCTTTCGCCGGTCTTGCTGGGGATGATGCGGGCCGGAATACCCACCGCGGTGGCTCCGGGTGGCACAGGTTTGATGACCACGGCATTGCTGCCGATCTTGGCACCATCACCCACCACAAAACCGCCCAGCACTTTGGCCCCGGCACTCACCACCACGTCTTTACCCAGTGTGGGGTGGCGTTTGGCACCCTTGTAGAGCGAGGTGCCGCCCAGCGTTACACCCTGATAAATGGTGCAGCCGTCGCCGATTTCGGCGGTTTCACCGACCACCGTGCCCATGGCATGGTCGAAGAAGACCCGCTCGCCGATCACGGCACCGGGATGGATTTCGATCCCGGTGAACCAGCGTGACATATGCGAGATAAATCGCCCCAACCATTTGAGGCCATGCGTCCAGCACCAGTGTGCCCTGCGGTGCAGGACCAGCGCGTGCAGGCCGGGGTAACAGGTCACCACCTCCCAGGTCGTGCGTGCCGCGGGGTCGCGGTCCAGGATGCATTGGATGTCGGAGCGTAGGCGTGAAAACATATGCGTGGAAGTCTACCTGCTGCGCTGTTGGCCTGGTGTCACCCGGGCTAAACCAAGCGGCTAGCGACGGGTTTTCTCGGCCGACTGCTGCAGTATGGCCTTGGCAATGCCCCGCAGGATGTGGATTTCTTCCTGCGTCACGTTGGCCCGGTTGAACAGCTGGTTCAGGCGTGGCATCAACTTTTTGGGCGCGGCGGGGTCCAGGAAACCCAGAGCCACCAGGGATTGCTCCAGGTGCCCCAGCATGCCGGACACCTGGGCGGCATCCGCCAGCACGGCCGGCATGGGCCCTGCTGCTGCTGCCGGCTCGGACACATCGACCACATCGGGCGCAAAGCCGCCCAGCGCCAGGCGCCATTCGTAGGCAATGACCTGCAGCGCAGCGCCGATATTGAGCGAACCGAATTTCGGGTTGCTGGGAATGCTCAGGCAGGCGTGGCAACGGTACACATCTTCATTGCGCATGCCGAAACGCTCGGAGCCAAACAGGAAACCAATGCCCTCCTGGGCCGGGCTTACAGGCTCCGGGACCAGCCCAACACCGAATCCTTCAGTGAAATCGGCCTCTAGCCCCCGTCGGATATGACTAATACGCTCTGTTTTTGATAGCGATTCAAAATGCTCCCGCGGCGCCACGGTGGGCGGCCCGAAGTCGCGTGGCGTCATCGCGGTGGCACACAGGTGGGTCAGCCCGTCCAGCGCCTCGTCCAGCGTGGCGACGATGCGGCACTTGTCCAACACGTCCAGGGCGCCACTGGCGCGCTGTATGGTCTCTTCGCGGCGCAGCACATTGGCCCAACGCGGCGCCACCAGCACCAGGTCGTCAAAACCCATGGTTTTCATGGCGCGGGCGGCGGCGCCCA
>JAZKDY010000058.1:0-19983 GCA_040387325.1 Pseudomonadota bacterium
CGTGGCGCCGGTGGGGCTGGGCACCCAGGCGGTGTTGGCGCCGGCCTTGGGGTGGGCAATCTTCTGCTCCATCATGGCGCGCATTAAATCGGGCATGGCCCACATGCCCTTGCCGATCTGTGCCTTGCCGCGCAGGCCGCAGCTCAGGCCGACCAGCACATTGTTCTTCTCGTACGCTGCTATCCAGGCGCTGGTCTTCATGTCGCCCTTGCGGATCATGGGGCCGGCCAACATGGCGGTGTGCATCTCGTCGCCGGTGCGGTCCAGGAAGCCGGTGTTGATGAAGGCGACGCGGCTGCTGGCCGCCGCAATGCAGGCTTTCAGGTTGACGGATGTGCGGCGCTCTTCGTCCATGATGCCCAGCTTGACGGTGCTGTCTTTGAGGCCCAGCATCTTCTCGACACGGGTGAACAGCTCGGCGGCAAAGGCCACCTCGGCCGGGCCGTGCATCTTGGGCTTGACGATGTAGACCGAGCCCTTGCGCGAGTTGCGGATGGCATCTTTTTTGCTGCGGGCCAGGTCGTGCATCGCGATCGTGGTGGTGACCACGGCGTCCAGAATGCCTTCGGGTATCTCTTGTGTGCTGCCGTCCTTGGCGGTGTACAAGATGGCCGGGTTGGTCATCAGGTGGCCGACATTGCGCACAAACATCAGCGAGCGGCCATGCAACGTGACCTTGCCTTTGCCGTTGGCCGCCGAGTAGACGCGGTCGGCGTTCAGACCACGGGTCAGCGTCTTGCCGCCTTTGTCAAACGACTCGGTCAATGTGCCGTTCAGAATGCCCAGCCAGTTGCTGTAGGCCAGCACCTTGTCGTCGGCATCGACCACGGCCACGGAATCTTCCAGATCCAGGATCGTTGACAAAGCTGCTTCCAGTACCAGGTCGGCCACACCAGCCGCATCACTCTTGCCGATGGGTGTGGCGCGGTTGACGATGATGTCCAGGTGCAGGCCGTTGTGCTGCAGCAAGATAGAAGAGGGTGTCTTGGCCTCGCCCTGGAAGCCGATGAACTGGGACTTGTCAGACAGCTTGCTTGTCGTGCCATCCTTCAAGGTCACAACCAGGTCACCGCCTTTAACTGCGTAGCCGGTAGAACCCACGTGTGAACCCTTCTTCAAGGGCGCGGTGCGGTCCAGCACATTGCGTGCGTATTCAATAACCTTCTTGCCGCGCTTGGGGTTGTAACCCTTGGGGCCCACTTTCTCCTGGCCTTTTTCTTCCGAGATAACGTCCGTTCCATACAGCGCGTCGTACAGGCTGCCCCAACGTGCGTTGGCGGCGTTCAGCGCGTAGCGGGCATTTAGCACCGGTACTACGAGCTGCGGGCCAGCTTGTTTGGCCAGTTCGGCGTCCACATTGCTGGTCGTGATCTTGGCCTTCTTGGGGCTCTCCACCAGGTAGCCGATCTTTGTCAGAAAGGCCTTGTAGGCCGGCATGTCGGTGATGGGGCCGGGGTTGGCGGTGTGCCAGGCGTCCATCTCGGTCTGGATGCGGTCGCGTTCGGCCAGCAGGGCCACATTCTTGGGGGCTAGATCGCTCACAATCGCATCAAAACCCTTCCAGAAGGCCTCGGGGGTGATGCCGGTGCCGGGCAGCACCTTGTCTACGATGAACTGGTGCAAAACGGTGGCCACTTGCAGGCTGTGGGCTTGGGTGCGGGCTGTGGGGGATGCGGTGGTCATGGGAGATCTCTCCTAAGTAGATACAGATACGGGAATAGCTGTACTGTATTCGATACTTGTTGTGCGACTATATGGACAAATATCAATCTATTCGTGACAAATTAGCGCGTAATCAGGTGCGGCCGCGCACCATTTGCAGCAACACGGCCGCACCCACCAGAAAACCAGCGCCCGGCAACAGTGCCAGTGCACTCAGCAGCGTGCGTTTCAGCCCGCCCCAATCCAGATCGGCCGTGCAGCGCCACACGCCATAGGCACTGACTACGCCCACGACCAGGGCAATGGGCTTGAAGCTGCCCTTGCCCAGTGAGGTGATGAACATGAACCACAGCACAAAGCCAAGCATGCCCAGGCCCAGTGCGAGGTGGCCGGCGTGCAGGGCGGGGCGCGGGGCTGGCGTGTACGCGTCCTCATCCGCATCCTCATCGTCTGGCTCCGGCGCGTGCCGCCGGGATGGGGCAGGGGCGCTGGAAGACGCCACCGGCGCTGCAACGGCGGGGGCGATGCTGGCCGCGGCTTGGGGCAGCGCGGCATGGCGGGCGTTCAATGTGGCGGGCAGTTGTTTCAGATCGCGACCCAGCTCCTGCGCCAGCGCCATCACCGCCTTGGAGTCAGCCGGGGTGGTGGCCATCAGGGCCAGTGTCTCCGGTTGCTCGACGCAGTATTTGGCGGCACGGGTGCGGGCCAGCTGCATCACGGCCTTTGCCGCCACGTCGTCGCGCGGCGTGCCTACCTCGTCCCACAGGCGCACCGCCAGCCAGAACAGGCCGCGCGGGCTCTCGAGTGCGGCCGCGCGCATCAGCAGTTGCGGCACACGCGCCTGGTAGCGCTGGCTGGTGGGGTCCTTGAGTTTCTCGATGGTGTCCTGACCAGGCCGCAGGCGCACGCTTTTGTCATACAGGTACTGGGCCAGGAAGTTCAGCCCGTCCACATCATCCTGGGCCGCTGCGGCCTCCAGCAGGTCCAGCCCGCGCGCCATGTCCACCGGCACATTGCGCCAGCCGCGCAGCAGCACGTCGCCCAACAGGGCCTGGGCCAGGCTGAAGTTCTGGGCTGCGGAGCGCTCCAGCCACAACACGGCCAGTTTGGCCAAGGCCGGCGTGCCCTTGCCCGGGGCCTGCATGAACTTCAGCGCGAGTTTGCACTGGGCCTGGGGGCTGCCACCTTCTGCGCGGGTGACCAGGTCCGGTTCCACGCCCAGTGCCGCAGCCGCTTCGGCGGTGGCGGCATCGGGTGCTGTGGCAGGGGCTGCACCACCACCGCCCGCGCCCTGGGTGGAAGGCGCACGTTGCAGTTCAACGTCCACCAAGGCGACCAGGTCGGCGGCATTGCGCAGGCCGTCCAGCAGTTGCGCCTGCAGCGAACGGTGCGCGGCCGGCACCTTGTCCAGGCACCAGCGCACCCGTTTGTCACGCTCGGGTGCCGTGCCACCCAATTGCGCCAGCGCCGCGCCCAGTGCGGGGTGCGACGGTGCCATGCGGCCCTGAACGACCATCAAAGCCCACACCGTCAGTGCTTCCGGCAGGCGTTGGGGCGCCAGGCGGCGGCATTCCTGCCACGCGGCCCGCCAGTCTTTGCGATCGACCGCATCGTCCAGCCGGCAGGTGAACGACGCGGCGCTGTTCGGGCCCAGCACCAGCACCTCGCCATGCGCCAGATAGACCACGCCGTTCTGCCCGTCCATCACGTGCAGGCCCAGGTCGTTTGCCTGCACGATGAGGTGGTTGAAGCCGAGTTCGAAGCTGTCATCCCGCGGATACAAATTGATGTTGTACGCGCGGTCCTTGTCGGGGCTGCGTTCCAGTATGTCCAGGCCGTGGTCGTACATGTCGCTTTCACCGTCCTCGGAGTCGGGGAAGCGGGCCTCCAGCGCGCGGGCCAGGGCCAGGAAACGCGGCTCGGGTGCAGCGCCCTCTGTGGCCCAGACGGCATCGAGCTGGCCTTGCGCCTGCATCACCGTGGTGGGCATGGGCTGGTCGGTGGGCTGGGGCCAGGCGGTCAGGGTAAAGCTCATAACAGGGCGTGGGTGTTTGGACTGGCAAGAATCTTAGCGGAGCTCCATTGCATCCCTGGGCGATTACGATATGCAGAAATCACAAGCCATTTGTGACCATTCAGGATGTAGTTCATGCCCCCAGCGCAAGCAAAAACCCTGCCTCTTTCGGGCATCCGCGTCGTCGAATTCACCCACATGGTCATGGGGCCCACCTGCGGCATGGTGCTGGGCGACCTGGGGGCCGAGGTCATCAAGGTCGAACCCCTGGCCGGCGACAGCACGCGCAAGCTGCTGGGCAGCGGCGCTGGGTTTTACCCGCTCTTCAACCGCAACAAGAAAAGCATTGCGGTGGACATGAAAAGTGCCAAAGGGCGCGAGGTGGTGCTGAAGCTGATCGCCACGGCCGACATCGTCAGCGAAAACTTCAAGACCGAGACCATGCAAAAGCTGGGGCTGGATTACACCGCACTCAGCAAGCTCGATGACCGGCTGATCTATGTCAGCCACAAAGGTTTTTTGCCCGGCCCCTACGACCACCGCACCGCGCTGGACGAGGTGGTGCAGATGATGGGCGGCCTGGCCTATATGACCGGGCGCCCCGGCGACCCGCTGCGCGCGGGCTCCAGTGTGAACGACATCATGGGCGGCATGTTTGGTGCGATCGGCGCCATGGCCGCGCTGATGCAGCGCCAGCAGACCGGCAGGGGTCAGGAGGTGCAAAGCGCACTGTTCGAGAACAATATCTGGCTGGTGGCCCAGCACATGATGCAGTTCGCCGTGACCGGCAAGGCCGCAGCGCCCATGCCCGAAAAGATCTCGCCCTGGGGGGTGTACGACGTGTTCAGCGTCAAGAACAACGAACAGATCTTTCTGGCCGTGGTGGGTGACGGGCAGTGGAAGACCTTTTGTGATGCCTTTGGCTACACCGACCTGTTTGCCGACACCCGCGTCACCACCAACAACGACCGCGTGTTGGCGCGCAGCTGGCTGATCCCGCTGCTGCGCGAGCGCCTGGCGCAGTTCACGTCAGCCGAGTTGTCCAAGACCTTCGAGACCCACGGTCTGCCGTTTGCGCCCATCACCGATCCGCAGCATTTGTTTGACGACCCGCACCTGCAGCAAACCGGTGGCCTGGCCCCGATGGCGCTGCCCGATGGCCGCCAGACCCAGGTGCCGCTCTTGCCCATCAAGCTGGGCGGTGAGCGCCTGGGCCTGCGGCTGGATCCTCCCCGCCTTGGCGAACACACGGCAGAGTTGGTGGCCAGCCTGGGCTACAGTCAGGATGAGATCGCGCAGTTGCAGCGCGATGGCGTTATCGCCTAAATGTCGGGTGCCGTTTTCGGCAGCTGTATGGTGAAGCAGGTGCCCTGGGGCACTGCCGCCGCTACTGCAATCTTGCCGCCCAGGCGCCGCGTGACCAGGGTGTGCACCATATTGAGCCCCAAGCCCAGGCTGTGGCCCATGCGGGTGGTGGCGAAGGGATCAAAAATGTGGCCCTCCAGCTCCGGGTTGATGCCACGCCCGGTGTCGCCCACTTCGATGTGGACATGCTCACCCGCATCGCACAGCGCCAATCGAATTTCGCCGGGTGGCACGCCAACGAAGGCATGGGTCTTGGCGTTTTCTACCAGCTGAAATACGACCTGCGAAATTTGCCCCGGGCAACTGGTGATCTCAACGCCGCCTGCAATGTCGGTTGCCAAACGGATGGACACACTTTCCAGCGCGGGCCGCACACTGGCGGCCACTTCGTTGAGCAGGAGACTCAGCGATAGTTCTGCCGGTGTTTCGGTTGAGTTGTCGCGTGCAACCTGGCGGAAGTTGTCGATCAGGGTACTGGCCCGCGACAAGGATTTTTCCAGCAGCAGGGCGGCATCAGCGCCCTCGGCAAAAAATGCGTCCAGTTCGGACTTCTTGAGTTGCCCCGCATCGACCTGCGCTTTGATGGTCTTGAAGCGTGCGCCCATGGCGGTGCCAATGGTCACGGCGTTGCCGATGGGGGTGTTGAGCTCATGCGCTATGCCGGCCACCATGCGTCCCAGCGATGCCAGCTTTTCCCGCTGAACCAGTTCGACCTGGGTCTGTTGCAGCACAGTGAGCGCGCGTTCCATCTGTGTATTGGTCTGCGCCAGGTTGGCATTGGCGGCCGCCAACGCGTGGGTGCGCTCGTTGACGCGTTGCTCCAGCACGGCGTTGGCTTGCTGCAGGGTATCCTGAATGTGCTGGGCCGCGGCGGCGCGTTCAGCCACTTGCTCCAGTTGCAGGCGTTCAAGTCGCTCTGCCGAACGCGCCAGCGCCGCCATGACGACGGCCAAGGACGTGGCACAGCGGAAGAAAATGCTGACGGCCTGGGATTGCGCCACGGCGTCGGTACCGCCTATGGCAACCACCACATTGCCCGTGGCGCCGCCGATCAGCAGCAGACCCAGAAAACGCTCGGCCCCACCGCGGTGCCACAGTTTGTAGCAGACATAGGCGCCGGCGATGCCCACCAAGAGCGTGGCCGCAATGCCGAAATGCACCCTCGGGTTTCCCAACAGAGTGATCAGAAGGTAGAAAGCGGCAAGTGCGATGAATATCGCGATGGTGGTCCGCCGTGCAGGGTTGTGGGACGCGGCAAAGCGGCGCACGCCCTGCAGAAACGCGGCATGCCCCATGGCCGCAAACAGTGGCAGGCCGATGGTGCCCACGGCATGCGCCCACGGATCGGAGCTGGACCAGAGCTGAAACAGGGGACCAATCGGCGCAAAACACAGGGTCCAGACGGCGATATCGCGTGCAAAAAGTTGCGTTTTATCTTTTTGCCATACCGAGTACAACACCGCGCTTATGAGCAGCGACAACAGGGGGTTGAGTACAAATAAGACCTGCATGGTACGTAAGCCATGGTACTGAGTTTCATGCATCGCGCGTACCATTTGTGTCTTTTTTGGCAGTAATCTGGGCACATGGACAAACTCAAGCAGCTGGAATCGTTTGTATCGGTGGCTACCCGTGGCAGCCTGACCGCGGCCGCCAATGCAGAGGGCGTGGCCCCTGCCATCATGGGCCGCCGCCTCGATGGGCTGGAGGAGCGCCTGGGTGTCAAGCTGCTGCTGCGCACCACGCGGCGCATCACCCTCACGCACGAAGGCAGTGCGTTTCTGGAGGATTGTCAGCGCCTGCTGTCCGATCTGGCCAATGCCGAGGCCAGTGTCAGCGCCGGCGGCATCAAGGCCAGTGGTCACCTGCGCATCACCGCGCCGGCCGGCTTTGGCCGTCGGCATGTGGCGCCCCTGGTGCCGCGCTTTCGCGAGCTGCACCCCGAGGTCACGATCTCGCTGAACCTGAGCGACCGTGTGGTCGATATCGCCGGCGAAGGCTTTGACTGCGCGGTGCGGGTGGGCGACATGCCCGACTCGGCGCTGGTCAGCGTGCGCATGGCCGACAACCGCCGCCTGTGTGTGGCCACGCCCGCTTACCTGAAGCGCCACGGCACGCCGCAGAGCCCGGCCGATCTTGCGCGTTTCCACTGCCTCACGCTGTCCAGCGATGCCTCGCAAACCCGGGGCTGGGCATTCAAGCAAAACAATGGTGAAGTGATTTACCTCAAACCCGCCGGTCCGCTGGACTGCTCCGACGGCCAGGTGTTGCACGACTGGTGCCTGGCTGGTTACGGCATCGCCTGGCGCAGCACCTGGGAGGTGGAGTCCGAGATCGCGGCTGGCCAACTGGTGGCGGTGCTGGAAGACTATGCCGCGCCGCCCAACGGCATCTACGCGGTGTTTCCGCAGCGCAAACACCTGCCGCTGCGCGTGCGGCTGTGGATAGACTTCCTGAAGGAATGTTATGGTTCGCCCGGGTTCTGGAAGACGCTATCAAAATAATAGTGCACTGTCTATATTCGGCGGGGGCTAGCGGCCAGTTTTTCTTAAGCGTTTGGGCAAAATAGCGTTTCAGCGGTTGCTGCTTCCGCATTTCGATGCCATGCTGCGGCACTTCATATCCGTCCCGCAGCGGGACCGTCTTTGTCGTTGGAAGCCACAAGCAGTATGAAAAACGATACCTATCCCACACCCGAGGTGGCCGACCTGATCGTCGCCTATATCGAACAGCTCGGCGTGGAATACGTGTTTGGCGTGCCGGGTGGCGCCATCGAACCCCTGTACAACGCGCTGGCCCGCAGCGCCCGCCGGGGCGGACCGCGCCATGTGCTGGCCCGCCACGAGTCGGGCGCTGCCTTCATGGCCGACGGTTATGCCCGCGAGACCGGCAAGATGGGCGTGTGCTGCGCCACCTCGGGCCCGGGTGCGACCAATATGCTCACCGGCGTGGCCTGCGCCTACGACAACGGCGTGCCCATGCTGGCCATCACCGGCCAGCCGGCCCTGCCGTCGTTTGGCAAGCGGGCGTTGCAGGAGTCGGCCTGCACCGGCGTCAACACGCTGGGCATGTTCCGGCATTGCACGCGCTACGACACGCTGATTTCGCACGCCGACCAGGTGGAGAGCAAGCTGGTCAATGCGCTGATGCGCGCGTCCAAGGCGCCGCGGGGCCCGTCGCACCTGTCGATACCGGTGGACATTTTGCGCAGCCCGCTGCAGAGCATGGCGCCGTCGTACAACCTGCGTTCGCTCTTGCACCGCCCCGCCCTGGTGGACGATGCGCTGGTGCGCGCGCTGTGCCAGCAGATCAAAGAGGCCCGGCGCATCGTCATCCTGATCGGTGGTGGCCACAGTTGCGGGGAGTCGATCGAGGCCATCATCAAGCTGGCCGAGATGACGGACTCGCGCTTTGTCACCTCGCCGGATGGCAAGGGCCTGGTCAACACCCGCCACCGGCTGTACCGCGGCGTCTTCGGATTTGCCGGCCACCAGACCGCAGACCTGCTGCTGCGGGATGAGCCGGATCTGATCCTGGCCATCGGCACGACGCTGGGCGAGTGGACCAGCGGCGCCTGGTCTGAATCGGTGCTGAACCAGCGCCTGGTGCACATCGACTCGTCCGAAGAGCATCTGCTGCGCTCGCCGATGGCGCGCCTGCATGTGCGCGGGCGCATACGCTCGGTGTGCGAGCGGCTGATCACGCTGCTGGTCGAATCCGAGACCGGGATCGAGACCAAGATCGGCCTGAAGAATCCGGACTACATGCTGCACGAGCCGGCCAAGTTTGTGTCGGGCGACAGCCCCATCAAACCCCAGCGCCTGATGCGCGAGCTGTCCCGGCTGTGCCCACCCACAACCCGCTTCTTTGCCGATGCCGGCAACAGCACGGCCTGGGCCATCCACTACCTGCAGCCGCATGACCGCAGGGTCGACAAACAGCATGACTATGCGGCCCGCAATGACGGTGGCAAGCGCCGGCGGGGCGACGCCGGCTGGCTGCGTGTGTTGATGGACTTTGCGCCCATGGGCTGGGCCATCGGCGCAGCCGTGGGCTGCGCCCGGGGCAACCCGGCCTGCCCCGTGGTGTGCATCACCGGCGACGGCAGCTACCTGATGAACGGGCAGGAGATATCGGTGGCCGCTGCGGAGCAGCTCACCGTGGTCTTTGTCATCCTGAACGATGCGGCCCTGGGCATGGTCAAACACGGCCAGCGCCTGGCCGGTGCCGAGCCCACCGCGTTTGAATTGCCGGTGGTGGACTTTCGCATGCAGGCCGAATCCATGGGCATTGCGGGTCACATCATCCGTTCGCCTGAAGACATGGAGGCGCTGGACATGGAGGCCATCTTTGCACGCAAGGGGCCGACGCTGCTCGATGTGCGCATCGACGGCGAAGAAGTGCCGCCCATGAACCTGCGCATGAAAACTTTGGGGACCGCGCAATGACTGCACCACCCACGACCCCACCCGCCAAGGACAGCATCCACACACACATCTGGCGTGAAGCGCCTGAGCCCGACAACCCCTTTGCCACCCAGGCCGCCTATTGCCACGGTTACGACGTGTATGGCGCCATGCTGGGCCGCGCACGCTGGGCCGACATGCTGTACCTGCTGTTTCGCGGCGAGGCACCCAGCCCGGCACAGGCCCATTTGCTGGACGCGCTGGCGCTGGCCCTGGCCAACCCGGGGCCGCGTGACCCGTCGGTCCACGCCGCCATGTGTGGGGGTGTGGCGGGGTCTACCGCAGCCGCGTCGTTGATGGCGGCGTTGTCGGTCGGCGCCGGGCGCTACGGCGGCGCGCGCGAGGTGTTCGATGCGATGGTGGTCTGGCAGCAGGCCGGTTGTGATCGGGCGGCGTGGCTGCGCCTGGCCTCTCACTTTGAATCGGAGCACCAGGATATCTGGCCCCAGGCCGAACACCCGGCGGGGTTCGATCCCCATGGTGTCAGCACCCCGGCCACCGTGCTGCAAACCCTGGACACGCTGGCAGCGCTGGGGCCCTTTGAGCACCTGGCCTGGCTGGCCAGCAACCGTGCCCATCTGGAGGCGGCGCTGGGCCTGCCATTGGCCTTGGTGGGCGTGGCGGCTGCGGCTTTGGTAGACCTGGGCTTCAGCCCGCAGCAGGGGGAGATGCTGTACCTGATGCTGCGCCTGCCGGGCGCGGCGGCGCATGCGCTGGAGCAGTCGCAGCAGGGTTTTAAACGCTTTCCGTTTTATCCCGTGGAGTGGTCCGCCGGTGCGGCACCACAAGGGGAGTCCGCATGAACCCGGGCACTGAATTTCTGGCGCACCACGCTGGACGCCTGCGCACCGCAGTCGGCGCGTGTTACCCGGGCAGCCACGCCAACTTTCGGGGCCACGACCTGCATGCCGATTTGCGAACCCTGGACTGGGTGGAGCTGTATGTATTCGGCATCACGGGGCGGCGTTTTACCAAGGCACAGGTGCAGCTCATGCATGCGATCTGGGTCTACACCAGTTACCCCGACGCCCGCCTGTGGAACAACCGCATCGCCGCACTGGCCACCAGCGCGCGCAGCAGCAGCAATCTGGGCATGGCAGCCGCCATTGCGGTGTCCGAGGCCACGGTCTATGGGGGCAGGGCGGGCTTTCAGTCCATGCAATTTCTGCTGCGGGCGCGCTCTGCCGTGGATGCGGGCACCGCGTTGCCAGACTTTGTGCAGGCCGAGTTGAATGAGCGGCGCATCTACGGCTATGGCCGTCCCATCCACTCCACCGATGAGCGCATCCCGTGGATGATGGCCTTGGTCGCAGAACTGGGGTTTGACCAGGGCCGGCACCTGCAGCTGGCGTTTGCCGTCGAAAAGATACTGCTGCCCCAGCACCCCCAGTTGCGCATGAACTACGCGGCCCTGCATGCAGCCCTGGTGGCCGACCTGGGCCTGTCGCTGCGCGAGTACCAGTTGCTGCGTGTGCCCACCTTCATGGCCGGCAAGCCCCAGGGTGCCATTTTTCCAACACCTTGCAACGCGGTCACCTATGAGGGTGTGGAAATGCGTGCGTGGCCTGCCTGAAGGGCCAGTCCTGCAGTGTCTACCCCCTAGAATGGTCAAAAAAACAATGGGAGTCTGAGCGCATATTCGATTGGGGATTTGCACCATGAAGCGACTGGGTCAACTCACACTGCTGGCAACACTGGTACTGCCAGCGCAGGCAGTCATCGCACAAAGCCTGTCAGATGAAGACGAGCTGTTGCTGTCGTATGGTGACAAGGCCACCATCAGCATCGCCACCGGCAGCCAGCAGTCCCTGCGCCGCGCGCCGGCAGTCGCCACCGTCATCACCGCCGAAGACATAGCAGCCATGGGCGCCACAGACCTGGACGAAGTGCTGGAAACCGTGCCCGGCGTGCATGTGAGCCGCAGCGCCAACGTCTATGCCCCGCTGTACGTGGTGCGCGGCGTCTATACCCAATTCACTCCGCAGGTGCTGGTCATGCAAAACGGCGTGCCCATCACCACCCTGTTTGTCGGCAACAAGGGCAATCTGTGGGGCGGCTACCCGGTGGAGCACATTGCCCGCATCGAGATCATCCGCGGCCCGGGTTCTGCGCTCTATGGCGCGGATGCCTTCTCGGGCGTCATCAACATCATCACCAAATCCGCCGCCGACACACCGGGCACCGAGGTCGGCTTGCGGGCCGGCTCGTTTGCGACCAAAAGCGCGTGGCTGCAGCACGGTGGCAAGGTGGGCGCGCTGGATGTGGCGGCCTATCTGCGCATCGGCAGCAGTGACGGTTTCAAAGAGACCATCACCGCAGATGCCCAGACCCGCTTTGACAAAATTTTTGGCACACGCGCCAGCCTGGCGCCCGGTTCGGTGCGCACGGGCTACGACGCGGTGGATGGCAACCTGGAACTGGGGCTGGACAAGTGGCGAGCCCACCTGGGCTACAAGCTCCGCGATAACGTCGGAGTGGGCGCAGGTATTGCGTCTGCGCTGGACCCGGTAGGCCGGCATAAAAGTGAACGCATGACCGGCGACCTGTCCTGGACCGACCCCCATTTTTCCAGTGATTGGGGGCTGGGCTTTGCGGCCAGTTACCTCCACTACGCCCAGATGATTCCGGTGGCCTACCAGTTGTTTCCGCCGGGAGCCAATATTGGTGGTGGCGTGTCGGCCAAGGGTTTTTTTGGAGGACCCGAAACCTGGGAGCGCCAGTTGCGGCTCTCCACCTTTGCCACTTATTCGGGTTTTGCGCAGCACAGCATCCGCTTCGGTGTGGGGCATGACGACCTGGACCTGTACAAGACCGCCGAGATGCGGAACTTCAACTACTCCCCCGCAGGTGCGCTGGTGCCCGTCGCCGGTGGCGATCTGGTTGACTTTTCCAACAGCAATCCCTTCATGTTTCCCCACAGGCGCCTGGTGGACTATCTGTATGTTCAGGACGAGTGGAGCTTTGCCAAGGACTGGGTCCTGACGGCCGGTTTGCGGCGGGACCACTATTCGGACTTTGGTGGCACCACTAACCCGCGGCTGGCGCTGGTCTGGGATGCCGCACTGGATGTCACGGCCAAGTTGCTGGTGGGCCGCGCCTTCCGGGCACCGGCCTTCAATGAGATTTATGGCATCACCAATCCGGTGGCACTGGGCAACCCTGCACTGCGCCCGGAGTTGGTCAGCACGGTGGAGGCCGCGTTGACCTGGCAGGTGCGGCGTGATCTGCAGGTGAATGGGAGTCTCTTCCACTACGACATGAAGGACATCATCCGTACCGTGGGCGGCACCTATTTCAATACGGGGTCGCAGTACGGCGACGGTGGCGAGCTGGAGGCTGTATGGGACGCCGGCCGCAGTCTGCGCCTGACCGGTAGCTACTCGTGGCAAGCGTCGATTGACGAATCCACGCGTCAGGATGCCGGCTACGCGCCGCACCACCATGTATACGGTCGGGCCGACTGGCGGTTTGCCGGCAACTGGATGCTGGGCACCCAGGTGAACTGGGTGGCCGACCGCAAACGCCCGGCTGGCGACGTGCGGCCGCAGCTGGCGGACTACACCACAGTGGACCTGAGCCTGAGCACCACGGCCAAGCGCCAGCAGTGGAGCTTTGCATTGGGCCTGCGCAATGTGTTCAATGCCGATGTGCGCGAACCCAGTATTGCGCCGGGCACGGCACTGCCCAACGACCTGCCGATGGCGCCTTTCTCGGCCTACGTGCAAGCGAGTTACCAGATGTGACATCCCTACCGGGTGTGTCGGCTAGAATGCTATCGTTTTTATAGCCTACTTTTCATATTCCACGGGGGCTATGGCCTGTTTTCTTCAAAGAAGGAGTGTGTGTATCGACATCCGTATGCATGTGGCGCTGCTGCTTATGCTGGCATGGCCCATGGGCGCACTGTCCCTGGACGTGGACGACGCCGCGCGCCACACCGGCGCGGGCAAGCTGCGTTTCCCCGAGACCGGATCTGTCGATGCATGGCCGCGCGTTTTGCAGCGTATGGAGATGGGCAGCGATGTCCTGGTCTACCGATTCCAGGTCGCCGCCAATGAGCAGGTGGTCGCGCAATTGGGGCGCCTGGAGCGGACCAAGGTTGCCCAGTCGGCAGAGGCCGGCGCCATAGCGGTCCTGTACCCGGACCTGGAAGAACCCTACCGCGGGATTTTTGCCAAGATCATTGAAGGCATTGAAGCGCAAGTGGGCGCGTCGGTGGCCAGCTACGCCGTCGGTGGCGCCCTCTCTGCCCAGGACGTTGTGGCCCAGTTGAAGCGGCACGACATCAAGGTGGTAATCGCGCTGGGGCGCCAGGGCATGAAGGCCGCCTCCACCCTGGACCAGGAGTTTGGCGTTGTGGCCGGTGGCGTGGTGTCGCCACCAACGGGCGAGGGGCGCAGCTTCCCGGTCGTCAGTCTGGCACCGGATCCCAAAATGCTGTTTGAGCGACTCAAACACTTCATGCCGGATGTGCGCCGGGTCATCGTGCTGTATGACCCCCGACAGAATGCCTGGCTGATGCGTCTGGCCCGCGATGCTGCCCGCATCCACGGCCTGGAGCTGCAGGCACTGGAAGTTGCCGATTTGAAGCATGCGGTTCGGATCTACCAGGACGTGCTGGTCAGTGCGGATACGAAAAGAGACGCGTTGTGGCTGCCCCAGGATTCCACATCGGTAGAGGAGTCGTCGGTGTTGCCATTGATACTGGAGAACGCATGGAACCGGAACCTGACCGTCTTCTCCAGCAATGTGTCCCATGTCAAACGCGGCGCATTGTTCTCCTTGTACCCCAACAACGTGGCGCTGGGCCGCCAGCTGGCGTCTTCGGCCCTCAGCCTGCCCCACGGCAATGCTGCCTTGGTGGTGCCTATGAAAGATGCGCTGCTGGCGGTCAACATCCGGACAGCCAGCCATCTGGGTTTGCAGTTGTCTTCTCGCCAGCAGGCTTTTGACCTGGTGTTCCCTGTTCGCTGACGTGTGCCTCCATCCATGAACTCTCGCAACCCCATTCTTGCTGTTTTGCGCAGGACAACGTTTCGCCAGCAGCTGTCGATCACGGTCGCGATGGGCGTGTTGCTGCTGGCATTGCTGTCTTCGCTGGTGATCTCCTGGCAAAGCAGCCGTGATATCCGCGACAACCGCCAGCAGCAAGGGCAGCGCCTGTCTGACAGCCTGGCCCGCCAGGCACGCCTGGCGCTGCTGTCCGAGGCCAGCGAAAACATCGCCGATGCAGTCTCCGGTGCCCTGGCTTTCCCCGATGTGGACCGGGTCGAAATCCGGCGCATCGACGGGCGGCTGCTCACCGCCCATGGGTCGGCGGGGCTGGCGCTGAAGCTGGCAGATGAATCGCCGCCCAAGGCCGTGTTGGGCGCAAGCGCCGCTTTCCTGGATGTTGAGAATAGCCAGTCGTGGCAGTTTGTGGCTCCGGTGCGCATCGTGGTCGGCAACTCGCCGTTTGACGCGGACGCGCCCACGGCGCAAACCATTGGTTATGTGCGGGTGGTGCTGTCAAAGGCCTCGCTGGGCAGTGCGCTGCTGACCCTGTTTGCGCTGAACATGGGAATTGCGCTGTCATTTGCGGTGCTCTTCCTGCTGATGACGCGCGAACTCACGCGGCGCATGACCCAGCCACTGGTGCAACTGGCGGAGTCGATGGGGCGTGCCGAACAAGGGGAGTCCGGGGTGCGGGCCCGATTGACCGGGCCGCGCGACATCGCCAATATGGCTCAGGCCTTCAACCGCATGATGTCCGTGCTGGATGAACGCGAACACGCTTTGCGCCTGGCCGGATCGGAGGCCCTGCGCCTGGCCCATATCAAGGCTGAGTTTGCCGCCACGATGAGCCACGAACTGCGGACACCCCTCAATGGCGTGGTGGGCACGCTGGACCTGTTGCGCTCGTCCGCGTTGCCCCCGGTGGCCCGTGGTTATGTTGCACTGGCCTGGGATTCTTCGCAGTATCTGCTCGACCTCATCAACAATATTCTGGATTTCTCGTCGCTGGAAGCGGGCAAGCTGCAACTGGCCGATGGCGACTTTGAGATCGCGCGGTTGTGCGAACAAACGATCGAGCTGGTGATTCCGCAATCGGGCAGCAAAGGGCTGGAAATTGCCTACGTGATAGACCCCGGGGTTCCCCTCTGCCTGCGGGGTGACGCCCGGCGGCTGCGCCAGGTCCTGCTGAATCTGGTCGGCAACGCGGTCAAGTTCACGGAGCGCGGCGGCGTGGCGGTGCGCGTGTCGGCCGTTGGCGCTTTTGGCAAACAGGGAACGCTGCGTATCGGCGTAAGCGATACCGGCATAGGTGTTGCCGAGGATGAAGTGGCAAGTATTTTTGATGCCTTCACCCAGGCCGACCCTTCGTCCACGCGGGGGCATGATGGGTCAGGCCTTGGCCTGTCCATCTGCAAGCAATTGTGCACTCTGATGGGCGGCGAAATTGGCCTGGACAGCACACAGGGGGTAGGGAGCACGTTCTGGTTCACGCTGCCGTTGAAGCTGGCCAGTAGCCCACCCGCGGTGGCGGTCAGCGAAGCGAGGTCCGGCCAGGTCTTGCTGGTGGATGGCAATAGTGTGGTCCGGCAGTTTGTCCGGCAAGCCCTGGGTGCGGTTGGCTATGAATGCCTTGCGGTGGACACATTGGCGGAAGCAAGCCATGCATTGCTGCAAAGCCAGGAGGCAGGCACTGCCTTTGGCCTGCTGGTGGTGGATATGGTGCAGGCAGTGGCACAGGCCCAGACCCTGCGTGATTTGCGGTCCTCGCCCCAGTATCGATCGCCCCGCCTGATCCTGATGAGTCCCTATGGCGCAGAACGACCGGCGCAGGCACCCCTGGCCGATGCCTATCTGGTCAAGCCCTTGCGGCAGGAACGGCTGCTGGAATGTGTGGACACCACCCTGGGGGCGCGCAGCGAACTGCAGCGTTTTGTTCCTAAGGCGCGAAAGCGTTTGCCGCAGATCCTGATTGTGGAGGACAACCGCACCAGCCAGACCATTGCCTCAGGCATGCTGGAAATGATGGGTTGCAAGTCCGAGGTGGCGGCGAATGGCCGCATTGCGGTGCAGGCGTTCAAGCGCAAGTCATGGGACGTGATACTGATGGACTGCAATATGCCGGAAATGGATGGCTTCCAGGCCACCGCGGTGATACGGGGTCTGGAAACCGACAGCGGGCGGCGGGTACCCATCGTTGCCATGACCGCCAACACCCAGCCTGTGGATATCGAAAAGTGCCTGTCCGCCGGCATGGATGACCATTTGTCCAAACCACTGACCCTGGGGAATTTGACCGCCCGCTTGCAACGGTGGCTGACGGATCTGGATATTGCCGTGCCCGCATCGGCAGGCGACGCACAGGGTGGCGAAGTGTTGGAGTCATCACCGGATGGCCCGATAGATCTGGCTGTTCTGGTGCGCTTGCGCGAAGCTCTGGGTGGCGCCATTGGTCAGGCCATACGCCCCTTTCTGGAGGACATGCCCAGTTATCTGGATGAGCTGTCTGCTGCCGTGCTGGTGGAAGAAAACGAGACCTTGCGCCGTGTGGCGCATGCCATCAAAGGCGCGGCGTGGAACTTTGGTGCGCTGGAACTCGCAACCATTGCCAAGACCGTCGAGTCACTGGTGGAAAGTGATCAGGTTGATGCGGCCGGGCGACTGTTGCCGCGCCTGCGTGCCGAATACCTGGTGGTGGAACAGGCTTTGCAACGGGAGTTGGAGCGCGAGGTTGATGTGCTGGCCCCGCTGGCGGTGGTCGGCGAAGCCCTGGTGCTGATCGTGGACGATGACCGCAGCACCCGTTCGGCCTTGCGGGCCGCGTTGCAGCGCAGCGGTTTTCTGGTGACGGAGGCCGCCGACGGCAGTGAAGTGGAGGCTGAAGTGCAACGCATGCGCCCGGATGTCATTTTGATGGACGCATTAATGCCGGTGATGGACGGTTTTACCGCCTGCGCCCGCCTGCAGGAATCACCGGAGTGGCGCCAGATTCCCATTTTGATGATCACGGCGCTGGAAGACAGCGCGTCGATCGAGCGGGCCTTTGCGGCCGGTGCCAGTGACTACATTCCAAAACCCATCCACCTTGCAGTCGTCAACCAGCGTGTACGCCGGCTGGTGGACGCAACCCGGGCCGAGCGCCATGTGCGCCACCTGGCCTATAACGACTCCTTGACCGGACTTCCCAATCGGGCCCTGTTCAACGACCACCTGAGCCGATGTATTGAGCGGGCCCAGCCCATCGCCAAGTCACTCGCCTTGTTGTACCTGGACCTGGACCGATTCAAGTTTGTCAACGACACCCTGGGCCATGAGATCGGTGACAAGTTGCTGAAAAGCGTTTCCGAGCGCATCCGCAGTTGCGTGCGCGCCAGTGACTGTGTGGCCCGACTCGGGGGCGACGAATTTGCCATCGTGATTGACGATTTGCCCAACGTGGGGGTAGCGTCCGGCACGGCGCAGAAGATCTGCCATGCGGTGACGGCACCGTTTGAGATTGATGGACACGACATCATGGTGTCGGCAAGTATTGGCATCGCCGTCTTCCCCATCAATGGCGCGGACTCCAGCACCTTGTTGCGCCATGCGGATACGGCCATGTACCGAGCCAAGAAGAAGAGCAGCGGCTTTCAGTTCTTCGAGGAGAACATGGAGGCATCCGCCAGCGAACATTTGCGTTTCGAAGGCGCACTGCGACGTGCCCTGGAACGCGACCAGATCGTGGTGTACTTCCAGCCTATTGCGGATGCACGCGACTGCCGCATTGTGGGAGTGGAGGCCCTGGCACGCTGGAGCCACCCTTCGCGCGGGCTGGTCACGCCATTGGAGTTCATACCGCTGGCCGAAGAAACCGGGCTGATCATACCGATTGGAGAGGCCGTGCTGCGCTCAGCATGTCTGCAGCTCAAAAAGTGGCATGACGCCGGATCACCAGAACTCTATGTCACGGTCAATTTGTCTGGCCTGCAGCTGCAACAGGCCAACTTCATCGATACCTTGCGCAGTGCACTGCGCGATACCGGGGTGGACCCGGGGCGGCTGACTTTGGAAATCACCGAGAGCATGCTGATGGTGCATGCAGAAGAAACCCTTTTGTTGCTGCGCGGCATCAAGGCTACCGGAGTGGAGCTGGCCATTGATGATTTCGGCACCGGGTATTCATCGCTGGCCTATCTCAGGCGCTTTCCGGTTGACGTTCTGAAGATTGACCGCGCCTTTACCCGGGATATGACCAAGAACGTGGACGACGCGTCCATCGTGTCCGGCATCATTTCACTGGCGCACAACCTGCGGCTCAAAGTCGTCGCCGAAGGTGTTGAGACGGAAGAGCAGCGCAGCTATCTGGCTGAATTGAAGTGTGATTGCATCCAGGGCTACTTGCTCAGCGAGCCGCTGCCTTACGATGCCTTTGAAGCACGCTTCCTGACCGAAAACCAAAACGGTTGACGGGACGGGGCACGGTCACGGTGTTGCTAGGCTAGGCTTCGCCGAATTCCTTGCCCATTTCTGCAGCCCGCCGGTGTGCCGCATGGAGGGCCTTGGCAAACAGGTCCTTGAGATGGCTGTCGTCCATGGATGTGATGGCCGCATGGGTGGTGCCGCCCTTGGACGTGACCCGCTGGCGGAGGATCTCGGGCGGCTCGTGGCTGGATTGGGCCAGTTCGCCGGCGCCTATGAAAGTGGCAACGGCCAGTTGGTAAGCCTGCTCGCGTTCCAGGCCCATGTCAGCGCCAGCGGCGGTCATGGCCTCCATGAAATAGAACATATAGGCCGGTCCGGAGCCCGAAATGGCGGTCACGGCGTCCAGCTGGCCTTCGTTGTCCAGCCACAGGAATTGCCCCATGCCCGAGACCACACGCTCTGCATGCTGGCGGTCCGCGTCGGTCACGGCGGGGCGGGCAAACAGGCCGGTAATGCCCTTGCCAATCAGCGCCGGGGTGTTGGGCATGGTGCGGATCACGCGCTCGTTACCCAGCCATTTGGCGATGCTGTCGCTGGGAATGCCGGCGGCCACACTGATATGCAGAGCCTCACGGGTGTGGAACCGGGATTGCAGCGCGGCCTCCTTGAATGACTGGGGCTTGACCGCCCAGATAACAATACTGGCCTTGCCCAGGAACGGCCCGGCTTCAGCCTGGGCGGTGATGCCCAATTGCGCCTGCAGCCGCTCCCGCGCTTCGCCAAAGGGTTCCACAACGTCGATCTGGGCGGTGGGGAAGCCCTGCTTGAGCAGGCCGCTGACCATGGCGGTGGCCATATTGCCGCCGCCTATGAAGGCAATGTGGTGTAGGTGCATGGAGTTCTCCTGGAGGGCTGGACGCAGTGCTATATATAGTGCGTTGGCATTGTCGCAGGGCAAAAATCGCGCCGTCCACCCTCGCGCGGGCGGTTATTTGCAACGACCCCACAAAAAAGTGTTGCGAAAGCGGAAAAGCTATGGCATACTAGCGGGCTTCGCTTGTAAAAGCTGAAGGTTCTGCCCAA
>JAZKDY010000059.1:0-4831 GCA_040387325.1 Pseudomonadota bacterium
GTGCTGGACTTCTTCAATTACTGGGTGCACCGCGGCCAGCACCAGTTTGAATGGTGGTGGAAGTTGCATGCGCTGCACCATGCCCAGCGCCAGATGACGATGTGGAGCGACAACCGCAACCACCTGCTGGACGACTTGGTGCGTGACGTGTTGATGGTGGTGCTGGCGCAGCTGATCGGTGTTGCACCGGGCCAGTTTGTGGCCATCAGCGCCTTCACCCAGCTCAGCGAGAGTTTCCAGCATGCCAATCTGCGCATCTGGTTTGGCCGCATTGGTGAACGCCTGTGGGTCAGCCCGCGTTTCCACCGGCTGCACCATTCGGTGGGGTTGGGTCACGAATCGGCCGGTAAAAACACCCTGGGCGGCGCGAATTTTGGTGTGCTGCTGCCCTGGTGGGACATGTTGTTTGGCACGGCCAATTTCGAACACCGTTACGACCCGACCGGTGTGCGCGACCAGCTGGAGCAGGGCAGGGACTACGGCCGCGGTTTCTGGAGCCAGCAGTGGCTGGGCTTGAAGCGTCTGGCGGGCCGGGCCTAGGGGCCATGCTCCCACGCTGCGGCGTTATGCTTGGCGCATGAACCTGATTCTTGACGCATTCTGGCGCGCGGCGCTGTACTGCCTGCGGCCCCGGGTGATCCTTTTGTCCCTGCTGCCGCTGATCCTTGTGATCGGCATGACCGTTGGCCTGGGCTACCTGTTCTGGGACATCGCCATGGACCAGGTCCGCGTGGTGCTGGAGTCCTCTGCCTTTGTCAACCACGGCTGGGCCTGGCTGGACAGTGTGGGCTGGGGGCGTGTCAAGGTGGTGCTGGCACCCTTGATTGTCATTTTTACGGTGACGCCCGTCATCGTTATTGTCTGCATCCTGATCGTCTCCCTATTGATGACACCCGTGCTGGTGCGCCTCGTGGCGCAGCGCCGCTTTCCCCATCTGGAGCAGCACAACGGTGCGTCGTTCTGGCAGGGTGTGGTCTGGGCACTGGGCTCCACGCTGCTGGCTCTGGTCGCACTGCTGATCTCCATTCCGCTGTGGTTCATTCCCCCCCTGGTGCTGGTCTTGCCACCCCTGATCTGGGGCTGGCTGACCTACCGTGTCATGGCTTTTGATGCCTTGTCCACCCACGCCAGCAAGGAAGAGTGCCACAGCATTCTCAAGACCTACCGGCCCCAGTTGCTGGGCATGGGGGTGTTGTCCGGCTACTTGGGTGCCGCGCCCAGCCTGGTCTGGGCATCGGGCGCTTTCTTCCCGCCCTGGTTTGTCTTTTTGGCACCGTTGGCAATCTGGATCTACACCCTGGTCTTTGCTTTCTCGTCACTGTGGTTTGCGCACTATTGCCTGGCAGTCCTGCACAACACGCGACGTGCGCAAAGTCCGGAAGCCCCCGTGGCCGATATGCGTTCCCTCTTGCTAGACGCCGCCCAAACGGACGAAAGCCCAAAATTGGTGCAGTGACAAGATTGCACCAATATTGTGCAATCTGTGCGCATCCCAATTTGGTGCATCTGGTTTTGTCCAATCGCCCCAGCGCGGCGGAAAAGCGGGGTTTATCAGGGCAAAATAGAGTGCTTTACCAAAATGGGGTCCCGTGCAGTGGTTGGCATAAAAGCTGCATTGAGGATGGAGCAAACTTTTAACAACCGTGCGTATTTTTTGTAACAGGAGTATTTGATGGCCAAGACCGTCGCAGACGTGATGAAGATGGTGAAAGAGAACGAAGTCAAGTTTGTTGACTTCCGTTTCACCGATACCCGCGGTAAAGAACAGCACGTGACCGTGCCTGTTTCGCATTTCGACGAAGATAAATTCACATCGGGCCACGCGTTTGACGGTTCTTCCGTTGCCGGCTGGAAGGGCATTGAAGCCTCCGACATGCAACTGATGCCTGACCCCAATACGGCCAACATCGACCCCTTCTTTGAAGAAACGACCCTGTTCCTGAGCTGCGATGTTGTTGAGCCCAGCGACGGCAAGGCCTATGACCGTGACCCTCGTTCCATCGCCAAGCGTGCAGAAGCCTACCTCAAGGCCAGCGGCATTGGTGACACGGCTTTCTTCGGTCCCGAGCCAGAATTCTTCATCTTTGACGACGTGCGCTGGAACACCGACATGTCCGGCACCTTCTTCAAGATCGACGAAGGCGAAGCACCCTGGAATTCGGGCAAGAAAATGGAAGGCGGCAACAAGGGCCACCGTCCCACCGTCAAGGGCGGCTACTTCCCCGTTCCTCCCGTCGACAGCACGCAAGACATGCGCGCCGAGATGTCCCTGATCCTCGAATCACTGGGCATCCCGGTTGAAGTGTTCCACCACGAAGTGGCGGGCGCTGGCCAGAACGAAATCGGCACCAAGTTCAGCACGCTGGTGCAACGCGCCGACTGGACCCAAATGCTGAAGTACGTGGTGCAAAACGTGGCCCATGCCTACGGCAAGACCGCCACTTTCATGCCCAAGCCCATCGTTGGCGACAACGGTTCCGGCATGCACGTGCACCAGTCCATCTGGAAAGACGGCAAGAACCTGTTTGCCGGCGACGGTTATGCAGGTCTGTCTGACTTCGCGCTGTACTACGTTGGCGGCATCATCAAGCACGCACGTGCCCTGAACGCCATCACCAACCCCGGTACCAACAGCTACAAGCGCCTGGTTCCTGGTTACGAAGCACCGGTCAAGCTGGCTTACTCCGCCAAGAACCGTTCCGCATCGATCCGCATTCCGTTTGTGGCCAACCCCAAGGGCCGCCGCATCGAAGCGCGTTTCCCTGATCCGCTGATGAACCCCTACCTGGGCTTCTCGGCCTTGATGATGGCCGGTCTGGACGGCGTGGAAAACAAGATCCATCCTGGCGAAGCTGCTACCAAGGATCTGTACCATTTGCCACCCGAAGAAGACGCATTGATCCCAACCGTCTGCCACAGCCTGGACCAGGCGCTGGACTGCCTGAATGCAGACCGTGCCTTCCTGACCAAGGGCGGCGTATTCACCGACAGCATGATCGATGCCTATATTGAACTGAAGATGGGTGAAGTCACACGCTTGCGCATGGCGACCCACCCGATCGAGTTTGATATGTATTACTCGCTGTAACAATTACAGTTGGGTTTGAAGAGAAGGACGGCACACGCCGTCCTTTTTTTATGGGAACCTGTTGCCTGGATGTGGCTCCAACGCCGTTATAGACTCGCAGGATTTTGTTTTTCGCGTCTTTTGACGCATACTGACTATCCAGCCCTGCACTTTGTTGCGTGGACACAGAATGAAAATTGCCTTTTCCTTTTTATTGATTCCTTTGTTGGCATGCCTTGCGACGACCGCCAGTTGGGCGCAGGACCGCATCTACCGGTGCGGCAACGAATACACCAATACCGTCACTGTTGCCGAAGCCAAGAACTGCAAACTGGTCTCGGGTGGCAATGTCACCGTGGTGCAGGCCCAGAAGCCTGCCGCAAATCGTGTGGCGGCCGCCACCCAGCCTGGCCAACGGGTGGATGCCGGAGACCAGCGTGCCAAAGACTCCGATTCCCGTCTGATTCTCGAATCCGAGTTGAAGAAAGCAGAAGCGCTCCAGGCCGAGTTGCTCAAGGAATACAACAAGGGCGAGCCCGAAAAACTAGGCCCCGAACACAAAAATCACCAGAAATACCTGGACCGCGTTGCCGAACTCAAGGCCAAGATCGCCCGCAACGAGAGTGACATCGAAGGCATTCGCCGCGAACTGCTTCGCGCTGCGGCTACCAGCATCCCCAGCACCCCAAGTTCTGCCTTGAGATAAAAGCGACTTGGACGCGTCCGCCCAGTACCAGTCCTTTGACCTGCTGGCCACCCTGGTGGCCGTGGTCTGCCCCAATGCCGACGTTGTTTTTTCCAACGCCGCGCTGGAAGATGCGCTTGGAATCTCCCGGCGCGCGATTGTCGGCTCCTGTCTTTCCGATGCCTTCACCGAACCGTCGCTGCTGCAAAACGCGCTGAGTGGCGCGGGTGAGAATGCCTTTGCCGTGCTGCGCTACGACGCCTTCCTCAAGCGGGGGACTGGCGAGCCCATGCCTGTCCACGTCATCATCAGTTGGACCGAGCCGGTGGAGTCCATCATCGTCGAGATGATTCCGCTGGAGCAGCAGACCCGACAGGACCGTGAGGAGCGCCTGGCCGAACAAGCCCAGACCAACAAGGAGCTGATCCGCAACCTGGCCCACGAAATCAAGAACCCGCTGGGCGGTATCCGCGGTGCGGCGCAGTTGCTCGAAATGGAGATGGAGTCGACCGAGCTCACCGAATACACCCAGGTCATCATCCGCGAGGCGGACCGCTTGCAAAGCCTGGTGGACCGTTTGCTGGCACCGCACCGCAGACCCCACATGGTGAGCGACGTCAACATCCATGAGGTCTGCGAACGCGTGCGCTCGCTGATACTGGCCGAGTTCCCCAAAGGCCTGCGTGTCATCCGCGACTACGACACCTCCATCCCCGAATTCCGCGGTGACCACGAACAGCTGATCCAGACCGTGCTCAATATTGCGCACAACGCCTGCCAGGCCCTGGCCGAGCGTATTGCGGCAGGCGATGCCAACCTGACTTTTCGCACCCGTGTCTTGCGCCAGATAACTTTTGGCAAACAACGCTACCGGTTGGCATTGGAATTGCATGTCATTGACAACGGACCTGGTGTGCCAGATTCGATCAAGGACCGCATTTTCTATCCGCTGGTGTCGGGCAGAGAGGGCGGCTCCGGGCTGGGGCTGACATTGGCGCAAACCTTTGTACAGCAACACCATGGATTGATCGAGGTCGACAGCGTGCCAGGCCGTACGGATTTCAAGATATTGATTCCGT
>JAZKDY010000060.1:0-8503 GCA_040387325.1 Pseudomonadota bacterium
GCCGGGGCACGCCGTTTGCAAGCACGCCGCCCACGGTGTGGAACGATCCAAAGACCACGATTCTATCAGCGGGGTCCGCAGCAGCGATGGCCGCTTGCAATGCCCCCATGGGGTCGGCAAAGGCTGCACCTTTGGCGTCTTTGCGGGTGTTCAATGCCTGCCATTGCGCCATCAGATCGGTGCCTTTGGCGGCCCGTGGCAGCGGCAAATCGGTGAAATACCAGCGGTCCAGCAGGGGCAACAGCTTGGTGAACATGCTGGCCAGGTCTTTGTCGGCCATGGCGCCAAACACGGCGTGGGTGGTCGGGAAGTAGCCCATGGCGTCCAGATTGGCAGCCAGCGCCGCCACCGAATGGGGGTTGTGGGCCACATCCAACACCAGCGTGGGCTGACCGGGAACGATCTGGAAGCGGCCAGGCAGCTCCACAAAAGCCAGGCCATTGCGCACGGCCTGGGCGGTGACGGGCAGGCGCTCGCGCAGTGCGGTCAGCGCGGCCAGCACGCCCGCGGCATTGACCAACTGGTTGGCACCGCGCAATGCTGGGTAGGCCAGGCCGCTGTATCTACGGCCTCTTCCGGCCCAGCCCCATTGCTGCTTGTCGCCGGACACGTTGAAGTCTTCTCCTACCCGCCACAGGTCAGCACCTATTTCCAGCGCATGGTCCAGCACACTTTGTGGCGGCACGGGGTCGCTGACGATGACGGGGCGGCCGGTGCGCATGATGCCGGCCTTCTCGCGGCCAATGCTTTCACGGTCGGGGCCCAAAATTTCCATGTGGTCCAGGTCGATGCTGGTGATGATGGCGCAGTCGGTGTCGATGATGTTGGTGGAATCCAGCCGGCCGCCCAGGCCGACTTCCAGGATCACCACGTCGAGGTTGCTGCGCATCATGACTTCGAAGATGGCGAGCATGGAGAATTCGAAGTAGCTGAGGGAAACCACTTCGCCATTTAGGCGTCTAGCCCCCTCCACTGCTGCAAAGCCTGCTATCAGGTTTGTAGCATCCACGGATTGGCCTTGCAGGCGCAGGCGCTCTTCGAAGTGGACGAGGTGGGGGGATGTGAAGACGCCGGTGCGGTAGCCGGCCTGGCCCAGAATCGATTCCAGCATGGCGCAAGTGGAGCCTTTGCCATTGGTACCGGCCACGGTGATGACCGGGCAGTCGAAGCGGATGTTCATGCGCTGGGCGACGGTGCGTACGCGGTCCAGGCCCATGTCGATGGCGGTGGGGTGCAGGCGCTCGCAGTGGGCTAGCCAGGCTTCTAGGGTGGTTGGGGTTTCCATATCTTCTTCGATTGTCGCCCACCAGGCTGGTCGGTCATCTGCTCAGGATCAGGTGAACCGGACGTTTTGCTCCGTGTCCCCCGGGCTTTGCCCTCCTCCTTGACCTGCGCAAAACGCCCGATTCACCTGATCCGCCCACCATTGCTGGCGCGCATACAGGCGAAATGCAAGACTTCACTTCGTAGTAGAAGGTTTTCAATTACCCCGCAAACCGGTCTGTGGCTGCCAGCAGTTGGGCCAGGATTCCTGGCTCATTGAAGGCGTGCCCAGCATCGTCCACCAGATGGAATTCCGCATCCGGCCATGCTTTGTGCAGGTCCCACGCGGTTTTGGCTGGGGTGGCCACGTCGTAACGGCCTTGCACGATGGTGCCGGGGATGCCGGCCAGTTTGTGGGCGTCGCGTATGAGTTGGCCCTCTTCCAGCCAGCCGGCGTGGACGAAATAGTGGTTTTCGATGCGGGCGAAGGCCAGCGCGTAGTGGTCTTGCTCGTGCTTGGCCGCGTTGGCGGTATCGGGCAGCAGGCGTATGGTCTGGCCTTCCCACAGGCTCCAGGCCTTGGCGGCTTCGAGCTGGGCGACCGGGTCTGTGCCCACCAAGCGCTTGCGGTAAGCAGTCGTCAGGTCGCCGCGCTCTTGCACCGGGATGGGCGCCAGAAACGCCTCCCACAGGTCGGGGAACAGCCAGGACGCGCCTTCCTGGTAATACCAGTGCAGCTCGGCCTGGCGCAGCGTAAAGATGCCGCGCACGATCAGCGCCGACACGGCTTGTGGGTGGGTCTGCGCGTAGGCCAGGGCCAGCGTGCTGCCCCAGGAGCCGCCGAACACCAGCCAGCGGTCCACGTTCAGCAGCTTGCGCAGGCGCTCAATGTCGGCCACCAGATGCCATGTCGTGTTGTTGTCCAGATTG
Source organism: Pseudomonadota bacterium (assembly GCA_040387325.1). Classification (GTDB taxonomy): domain Bacteria; phylum Pseudomonadota; class Gammaproteobacteria; order Burkholderiales; family Burkholderiaceae_C; genus Allorhodoferax. The sequence continues at coordinate 2,194 of JAZKDY010000060.1, forward strand.
GCGTGCGGCGTGGATCGGCCACAGCCGCGCTGGTCAAACAGCAGCACGCAGTAACGCGCCGGGTCAAACAGGCGGCGGTGGTCGGCGGTGCAGCCCGAGCCGGGGCCGCCGTGCAAGAAGACCGCTGGTTTGCCGTCGGGGTTGCCACACAGCTCCCAGTACAGCGTGTGGCCTTCGCCGGTGTCCAAGGTACCGGTTTTGAAGGGTTCTATCGGTGGGTACAGGGTTCTGGGGGCTTCAGGCATTTTTTTGACGATTTACTATAAATTCAATAGCGTTACTGTCATATCCGACGGGGGCTACAGGCCGATTTGGCTTAAGCCTTAAGAGAAGTGCAGCCCCGACACCCTTACCCAGGGCATGCACCAGCCGCCGGTGTCTATGCGCTCAGCGCTGACGGCAACCACGTCGCGCAGCATCTGGGCCACGTTGCCGTTGATCATGGTCTCGGACAGGGCCGTGCCGACCGCACCACCGTCGATGGCGAAACTGTTTTTGATGACCCCGGAGAAGTCGCCATTGGCGGCAGGGTTGCCCATGGACAGGCGCCCTACCACCGCGCCGCAGGGCACGCCATGCACGATGTCGGCCAGCGGTGTGGTGCCCGCTACCAGCTCCCAGCCGCCCGCGGCGGTTGGCACGTGGGCCAGGCCCGTCTTGCGGCTGCCGTACAAGCTGGGGGTAAGTGTCTGCAGACGGCCGGCCTGCAGCAGTTGCAGCGGGGGCGCCACAAAGCCATCGCCCGACACGGCGGCGATGCCGGGTGCGTCGAAGCGGCTGGCCAGGCTCAGCAAGGGTGATGCCACAACCTCGCCCACCTTGTCCCGGTACATGGAGCTGCCCGAGATCAGCGCCATGTCGCCTACCTGGCCCTGCAGCCAGCCCAGCAGTGTGGCCACGGCCATCGGGGTCAGCACCACGTCGCCGACAAACTTGCCGCCAAAACAATCCGCCACGCCCTGGGTGACGACCGAGCGGGTCAGCTCGCGCATGATGTCGGCGATGCCAAAGCGGCTGTGGGCCGGAGCGCCGCGCAGGTCTTCGGTCTCGCCACCGGTGTAGTGGAAGGAGCTGGTGCGCACCTGGCCGTCGGGCCCTGGGCCACGGGCCGTGCCGAACACGCTGAGGCCGTACCAGCCCAGCGTGCTTTGCAGGTGGCTGCCGCCGCTGGTCAGCGTCTGGGTGTCAGCGCGGGTGTGGCTGGCGGCGCCCTCTTCGATGTTCATCGTGGGCGTGGCCTTGGCGCGGAAGTCCAGGATGTCATGGGCAGCGTCGGTCAGCGCGGCCAGGTCGGCATCCAGCGGGCCGCGGGTGATGGCGGTCTGCTGGCCGCTGGAGACGGCGTGGGCCGTGTCTTGTGGTGCCGCAGCGGCATCATTACGCAGGGCGCGGGCAGCGGCAACCAAACTCTCGGGCGACAGGTCCGACAGATCGGTGCTGGCCTTGCGGCCGTCCCAAATGCCGACCAGGCTGAGCTTGTGGCTCTGCGTGCTGCGCAGCATGCTGGGTTCGCTGTGGTTGATGTTGAGCTCGGTCAGCGCACTGGTGCTGACGGTGGCCTGGGATGCGTCGGCGCCTTCGCTTTTGAGCGCGGCCAGGGCTTGTTCGGCAATGTGTTGCAGGTTCATGGTTGTGTTCTTTTTCTTGTGAGCGGTTTTTACTGGCCACCCATGTGTGCACGGGCCCGCAGCGCGGGGCCGCCCATGGACACCACCATCACCTGCTTCTTGCCGCAGTAGCCACCGGCATCCCAGTGCATGTCGTCGGACACGGCGTCCACGCTTTGCAGCACCTTGATGGCTGAGCCCGACACCGTGGTGTCGCGGATCGCGGAGCCGAGCTTGCCGTTCTTGATCTCATACGCCAGCGTCACGCTGAACATGAATTCGGTGGTGCTGTCGGCCTGGCCGTTGCCGGTCTTGGCCAGCAGGTAGCCGTCTTCTACACCGGCAATCATGTCGTCCAGCTTGGAAGTGCCGGGCAGGATGACAGTGTTGCGCATGCGCACCAGCGGCTCGTCGCCCGGCGCATAGGCGCGGGCGCTGCCGGTGGGCGCCTGGCCCAGGCGCTCGGCGGTCTCGCGGCTGTGCATGAAGCCGCTGAGGATGCCCTTGTCGATCAGCACTGCGTCGCGCGCGGGTGTGCCTTCATCGTCCACATACACCGGCATCAGCGCCTCCTGGCCCTGCCAGGTGTGGGCCAGGTCGACCATGCTGACCAGCTCGCTGCCCACCCGCTTGCCGACCAGGCCCGCGGTGACGGCGCCACCCAGCACGATGTCGCCCTCGCAGGGGTGGCCCATGGCCTCGTGCGCCAGCATACCGGCCAGTGCGGGCGCCAGCACCACAGTCTGCATGCCGCCCCGGGCGGGTACGGCGTGGCGCTTGGCCTGCAGGTGCTGGTACAGCTGGTCGATTTGTGGGGCCAGGTGTTCAGGAGACAAATCGCCATCGGCGGCGCTGCCCTTCCACGAGATCGGGTGGCTGAGCTCGATCGGGCTGCCATCGTCGGCATTGCTCATCAGCGTGACGTAACACAGCCCGCGCTGAATGCTGGACAGCGAATCACCACCGCGGCTGGTGGTCAGCCACTTGCTGTGGTGCTCGTCGCTCAGCAGAAAACGCGTGCTGCGCACATCGGGGTAACGCTGCTTGCAGAAGCTGTGCAGGGCTTGCAGACGCTCGTTGCACTCGGCAGCGGTCAGCTCGGTCTTGCCGGTAAAACGGTGCTGACCCACATAACTCTCACCCGGCAGCGCCAGTGTGGAGCGTGTGCCGAAGCGGCCCATGGCCTGGGCATTGCTGCGCGCCTGTTGCACAACCTGAGCCACCTGGTCCGGCCCACCGGCACCGGGCACGGCCGAGAAGCCCCAGTAGCCGCCATGGTGGGCGCGGGCGCTGATGCCGGCCTCGGTACTGCGCAGGTTGGTGGTCAGGTTGCCGTCCACCATCAGCATGCGCATCTTGCGCAGCTCGTGGCGGCGGGTTTCTAGATAGTCGGTAGCGGCGGTGGCCGTTGTTCCGTGCTGGGGCATGGTCTTATCTCCCTTGTAAGGTGAACGGGCATTCTAGGGAACCCGGCGCCGGGCAGGGCAAAATGCCCCCCATGATTACCCTCTACGGCATACCCAATTGCGACACCGTCAAGAAAGCCCGCACCTGGCTGACGGACCACGGCGTGGACTACACGTTCCACGATTTCAAGAAACAGGGCGTGCCCGAAGCCCAGCTCGATAACTGGTTCAAGACCGTGGGCTGGGAAACAGTGGTCAACCGCAAGGGCACGATGTGGCGCGGCCTGGACGAAGCCACCAAGGCATCGGTGGTGGATACCGCCAGCGCACGCGCCGTGGTGCTGGCCGCGCCCAGCGTGGTCAAACGCCCGGTGGTGGTGTGGGCGGATGGCACCGTCACCGTGGGCTTCAAGCCTGAATTGTTTGCCGGGAGGATTCCATGAACTGGCTCATTCTTGTTGTTGCCGGCCTGTTTGAGGTGGGCTGGGCCATTGGCCTGAAATACACCGATGGTTTCACCAAGCTGTGGCCGTCCGTCGGCACGGTGCTGGCCATGGTGGTCAGTGTGGTGCTGCTGGGCATTGCGATGAAGACCCTGCCGGTGGGCACTGCCTACGCGGTGTGGGTGGGCATTGGCGCGGTGGGCACGGCCATCTTGGGCATGGTGCTGTTGGGCGATGCGGCCAATGCCGGGCGCATCGTCAGCCTGGTGCTGATCGTGGCCGGCGTAGTCGGCCTGAAGCTCGCCACGCCAGCCTGAACACAGACTATTTGGCGGGTTCTGCCTTGGCAGGCTCTGGTGCTTTGACCAGCGCCTGGGTTTCCAGCGCGCACTCTTCCACCGGAGCTACCGTGCCCGCCTTGCGTGCGGCTTCCACCTCACCCCGCGCCAGCGCCAATTGCTCGGTAAAGACCGCATTGCCATGCAACTGCGCCACCACGGCCGAGGCCACCAGTTGGCCCGCATCCACATCACTTTGCCAGTGCACGCCGCAGACCGCGCGGCTCTGTCCGAAGGCCTTGGCCCGCTGGGCAAGGGCATTGCTGCGCTCGGGAGCGATTTCGGACAACACCAAGCCCCAGGCCCAGCCCAGCGCGGAGTGGCCGGAGGGGTAGGACGGGTCCTTGCGCAACGAAGCCTCGTCCTTGGGCGTGCAAATGGCCTCGTTGTTGGCCATGAAGGGGCGCTGGCGTTTGTAGAAATTCTTGGCCTTATAGGTAGCCAGGCCGGCGTCGGCCAGCGTGCGGCGCATCAGCATGGCCAGGTGGGGCGTTGCCTCGGCGCTGATGGTGATGCCCAAGGCGCACTGGAAGGCGCGCGGCGCGGTGGGGAAAGACAGCACCGAATCCTTCTCGGCCTGCGCCCAGCGCGGGCTGTCTTTCAGCGTGCGGGATAGCTGGAACACCGCATCGTCCGCCGCCTGTGCGGGTGAACCGGCCGCGGGAGGTGGCGTTAGCAGCGCCAGGCTGTCCACCCAGGTGCCGGAGGGCAGATATCCCTCGACAAAACCCGGGCGCGGCTGCTTGAGTTCGGCCGGGTCGGTGGGGGGCGCTGCCTGCACCGTGTGGGCAGCCAGCAGCGCGGCGCAGGTGATGGCGATGCTGCACACCTGGTTTGCGCGTGTGGTTGGGGTGGATGTACGCAAGATCGTTGTCTCCTCAGACTGGTTTTATGTGTCTCCATTCTGTGGGTGCTGAGCCAGGTTTATTTGTCACCACGACGACAAGGGCAGGCCATTCCTGCCACAGGACCTGATTCGCCTAAAATCGCAGGCTGACCCCGGTTGACGCGCACCTGATGTGCGCTTCACCACCCTCCCTCTCTCAGACCGCAGCAACCACGACCATGACCACGACCACCCAGATCCCGAATGTGACCGTCACCACCCAGGCCAATGTGTACTTTGATGGCAAGTGCGTCAGCCACGGCATCACCTTTGCAGACGGCACCAAAAAGTCGGTCGGCGTGATCCTGCCGTCCACCCTGACCTTCAACACCGGCGCACCCGAGATCATGGAGTGTGTGGCCGGCAGCTGCGAATACAAACTGGCCGGTACCGATGCGTGGGTCAAATCCAGCGCGGGTGAACAGTTCAGCGTGCCAGGCAATGCCAAGTTCGACATCCGCGTCACTGAAGGTTTCGAGGCATACCACTACATCTGCCATTTCGGCTGAACCCACCGTCATTCGCTACACTTTTAATAGCTGCTCACGCTTATTTTGCGGGGGCTAGAGGCCAAATATGTCAAACACCATCCTGCAAAACATCCCCGTCGGCCAAAAGGTCGGCATCGCATTCTCCGGCGGCCTGGACACCAGCGCCGCGCTGTTGTGGATGAAGCAAAAGGGCGCCCTGCCCTACGCCTACACCGCCAACCTGGGCCAGCCCGACGAGGCCGACTACGACGAGATCCCGCGCAAGGCCATGGAATACGGCGCCATCAAGGCCCGCCTGGTGGACTGCCGCCCGCAGCTGGCCGCTGAAGGCATTGCCGCGCTGCAAAGCGGCGCCTTCCACATCACCACCGCCGGCCAGACCTACTTCAACACCACGCCGCTGGGCCGCGCCGTGACCGGCACCATGCTGGTCAGCGCTATGAAGCAGGACGATGTCAACATCTGGGGCGACGGCAGCACCTTCAAGGGCAACGACATCGAGCGCTTCTACCGCTACGGCCTGCTGACCAACCCCGCGCTGAAGATCTACAAGCCCTGGCTGGACCAGCAGTTCATCGACGAACTGGGCGGCCGCTCCGAGATGAGCGCCTTCATCACCGCCAACGGCTTTGGCTACAAGATGAGCGCCGAAAAAGCCTACAGCACCGACAGCAACATGCTGGGCGCCACCCACGAGGCCAAAGACCTGGAGCACCTGAGCAGCGGCATCAAGATCGTCAACCCCATCATGGGCGTGCCGTTCTGGAAAGACGACTGCGTGGTCAAGGCCGAAGAAGTGAGCGTGACCTTTGAAGAAGGCCGCCCCGTGGCGCTGAACGGCGTGCAATACCCCGACCTGGTGAGCCTGATCCTGAAGGCCAACGAAATCGGCGGCCGCCACGGCCTGGGCATGAGCGACCAGATCGAAAACCGCATCATCGAAGCGAAAAGCCGCGGCATTTACGAAGCCCCGGGCCTGGCGCTGCTGTTCATCGCCTACGAACGCCTGGTCACCGGCATCCACAACGAAGACACCATCGAGCAGTATCGCGACAACGGCCGCAAGCTCGGCCGCCTGCTCTACCAGGGCCGCTGGTTCGACAGCCAGGCCATCATGCTGCGCGAAACCGCCCAACGCT